>NZ_JBYHFQ010000013.1:43285-100412 GCF_057669665.1 Sporosarcina sp. Y1004
GAGATAAATGAAGGATCTTTCAGCTTTGCTGAAAATCAAGAAGACCGAGATAAATGAAGGATCTTTCAGCTTTGCTGAAAATCCTACTTGACAGAAGGTTCTGAATTTGGTATAATGATTTCGAGGAGTGATATAGCCATGTATAAACGCCTAAAACGCAAATTGTTGAAACGGCTAAATGGCATACTCGGAAAGAAAACTATCGCTTAAACATATTAGCCTGCCATGAAATTGGTGGGCTTTTCTTTATTTTAAAGAAGTGTCATGCTACTATAAAGAGAATCAGTTCAATCGAACGTAAAAAGGAGAGCAAACGATGATTTATAAAGTATATTACCAAGAAACTACACTTCAAGTACCAGTCCGTGAAAACACTAAAAGCATGTACATCGAAGCGGACTCGGAGAGGTCAGTCCGCCTAAAGTTAAAAGATCGTGGCTATAATATCGAATTCATCCAATTGCTTGAAGGTGTTCATCTAGAACATGAGCAGGCTGCACCCTATTTCGAGCTCGAAGAGGTTTAAGGATGAAATCTATTAAAAACAATGAAACTGCCGTTTTCGCTTTAGGCGGACTAGGGGAAATCGGTAAAAACACATATGGTGTGCAATTTCAAGACGAGATTATCTTAATTGACGCAGGGATAAAATTCCCTGACGACGAGTTACTAGGAATCGACTATGTCATTCCTGATTACACGTATCTCGAAAAAAATGTGGACAAGATTAAAGGCCTATTTATTACTCATGGCCATGAAGACCATATTGGCGGTATTCCTTATCTACTTCGTAAAATTAATGTCCCTGTTTATGGCGGTAAGCTTGCACTTGGACTATTGAGAAACAAACTTGAAGAGCACGGTCTGTTACGAACTACAAAGCTGATTCCATTCGGCGAGGATGATGTATTCAAGTTTCGGAAAACGGCAGTATCATTTTTCCGGACAACACACAGTATTCCAGATGCTTTCGGTGTTGTTGTTAAGACACCGTCAGGTAACATTGTTCATACAGGCGACTTCAAGTTTGACTTCACTCCAGTTGGTGAACCCGCAAACTTGACTAAAATGGCGAAAATCGGAAGCGAAGGTGTTCTATGCCTGCTATCTGATAGTACGAATGCGGAAATCCCTAATTTCACAATGTCTGAACGAAAAGTTGGCGACAGCTTGAATGAGATATTCAGAAAAGTTGAAGGTCGAATTATCTTTGCGACATTTGCTTCTAATATCCATAGATTGCAGCAAGTCATTGAATCAGCTCAAGTATTTGGACGTAAAATTGCGGTATTTGGACGCAGCATGGATAACGCCATCACAATTGGACGCGAACTCGGTTACATTGATGCGCCTAAAGAATTATTTGTAGATACGCAATCACTTAATAAATTGCCTGCAAATAAAGTAATGATTCTTTGTACTGGTAGTCAGGGTGAGCCAATGGCAGCACTTTCACGTATTGCTAATGGTACACATCGTCAAGTTCAAATCCATCCCGGTGATACGGTTATCTTCTCTTCATCTCCAATTCCGGGTAATACGCTTAGCGTCAATAAAACGATTAATGCATTGTTCCGCGCTGGTGCGGATGTACTGCATGGTACTCTAAACAACATTCATACTTCCGGACACGGTTCTCAAGAAGAACAGAAATTAATGCTTCGACTGATTAAACCAAAATTCTTCATGCCGATACACGGTGAATACCGAATGTTAAAAATGCATACCGACCTTGCCGTCTCTTGCGATATCCCACGAGAGAATACGTTCATTATGGGTAACGGTGACGTACTGGCTCTTACACAAGACGAAGCACACCTTGCAGGCCGTATCCCCTCTGGCGATGTATATATCGACGGAAGCGGGATAGGTGATATTGGAAGCGTCGTATTGCGTGATCGCAGAATTCTATCTGAAGACGGACTCGTCATTGTTGTTGCAACAGTAGACTTGAAACGCAATCGCATAGTTTCAGGTCCAGATATCATTTCCCGTGGATTCGTTTATATGCGCGAATCTGGTGCAATGATTCATGAAGCACAACAGATGCTTTCGAAGCAAATGCAGCGGAAGCTCGCCAATTCACCATCAGATTTCGACGCACTAAAAAGTGAAGTCATCGATGTCCTCGGACCTTATCTATACGATAAGACAAAACGTAAGCCAATGGTTCTTCCTGTCATTATGGAAGTTTAATTGATTTAAAATCACAATTGAGTGATTATTGCATTTCCAAAGGAATGTTATAACACTGAATGCTTACTTGTTCATTGACTTGTACAAAACTAAATTAAACACACAAAAAGAGTCCAATTCACATATGAATTGGGCTCTTTACTTTTCCCTATATGTCAGGACTTGTGGCTAATGTACAACTAGTAATACGGTTTGCTTCAATTAAGTGAGTGCGTTTAATAACAGTCGCAACACATCGAGTGATGTAGAATTCTACTAATAACGCTTCGCCGCTTTTTGGATGCCTCCGTGGACACTGAAAAAGTCCGATTCCCTACAAATCCCGTTGATTTCCGTTCCGAGCGGACGCTTTCCGCGGGCACGGGCTTCAGCCTCCTCGTCACTGCGTTCCTGCGGGGTCTTCCGCTCGCGCTGTTCCCGCCGGAGTCGCCGCTCTCAACTACAATCTACTAGTTCTTATTATAATTATGTAGGGGAGCACATTTCGTTCCCGGGGATAAGACCTGCCGCCTGTAGTACTTCTTTCTACAATGAAATCACTATCAAATACTAATCACATTATAATCTCAGTTCATACATCTCAAAATCACTTTCAATAATGAAACTTTCCAGCGCAGGTGCAGCTACCCCAGAGCGCCAAGCGGTCTACAATCCAAACTCTCAATCACATACTCTGTCAATAATGAACACACTAGGGATGGCCTGACAAAGGATATATTCATTTTGAATATGCCGCAAAAACCGTCAAATTGTCTTGTTAGTAGAAATACAAATAGCACCGCCAATGGCAGTGCTGACTATCGTTCTAATTCGATGTTAGTTGGCTTATTATTTCATAGCTGAGTGCATTAAAGGATTTTTAAGGTCGTTTAATGAAGTGCTTTCTTTTCAAACTTGTGTATTTCTTCATCCGATCCAATTACGATTAAGATGTCTTCAAGCCTGATTTTTTCAATTGCCTGAGGGGATACAAGAATTTGCTTACCTCGTTTAATAGCGACGATATTTACACCATATCTTGCTCTAATATCAAGATCAATTAGTGTAAATCCAACAAGTTTATCATTTGCCTTTATTTCTGCAATTGAAAACTCGTCCGATAATTCGAGATAATCGAGTATATTGTTTGATACCATATTATTCGCAATTCTGATACCCATATCACGTTCGGGATGGACAACCTGGTCGGCACCAATTTTCCGCAAAACTTTCTCATGCGAATCATTTTGTGCTTTCACCGTTATCTTTTTTACACCAATTTCTTTCAACATCAGCGTTGTCAAAATGCTAGCTTGTATATTTTCACCAATCGCAACAACAACGTGTTCAAAGTTTCGGATGCCAAGTGATCGAAGGACCGATTCATCAGTAGTATCAGCAGCTACTGCTTGCGTTGCCAATTGGGCATACTGATCCACTCTTTCAGGTGATATATCAATCGCCATGACATCAGCATCGAGTTCGATCAGTTCTCTGACGATACTGCCTCCAAATCGGCCCAATCCAATCACTGCAAATTCCTTTTTCATATAGCACCCCTCCCTATCCACTAACCGGATGCGAATAGTTTATCATATTTAAGTAAAGCAGAAGGCGCCCGGAGCCAAACAACAAAAACAAATCGCCTATCGACTTCGGTAATCCTAAACGTTCTTCTGTTTTAAAAAACCCGATGCCGCAAATGCGAAATCGGGCCAAATCCTACTCTTTTTTCATTTCATCTAGTACACGGTTAACACGTTTCTCAAGCATCTTCATGCCTCCGCCGCCAGCCTGGAAATGACGCAGCTGACCGTCTTTATCAAACACATAATATGCCGGAACATATTGGTTATCAAATTTGTCGGTAAGTTTCGCTTCACTGTCAACGAATATTGGTTGAGTAATATCATGTTCAGCTGCAACTGATTTAATTTGATCTAAGTCCAGATCATCTTCTGAGCGTGGCATATGAACTGCGACGACATTTAAGTCCTCGCTATATTTGTCTCTGAATTGGTTAACTTCAGGCATTGCTTCTTTACAAAGGTGGCAGCTGACTGACCAAAAGTGAATTAGCGTCGGCTTTTCACCGACCAAATCCGTCTTCACTAATTCTCCATTCAACCATGCTGTCGCACCTTCAAGTTCAGGTAATTGATCACGTAATTTCATATCTATATCCTCCTTCATTTTTCAAAAAAATCCCCACTGCGTAATATATGCACGGGGATTTCATTTAGTAAGATTTGAACTTTATCTTAAAGTGTCTTCTGACCAGGTCTCCAGTTAGCCGGGCAAAGTCCACCCGTTTGAAGAGCTTGTAGAACTCGTAGTGTTTCATCTACATCACGGCCGATATTGTTGTGGAATACAGTTTGATACTGCAGTTCACCTTCAGGGTTAATGATGAATAGACCGCGTAACGCTACGCCTTCTTCTTCAATCAAAACACCATAATCGCTTGACGTTTTGTGGTTTGTATCTGCAGCAAGTGGGTATTTCAATTGCTCAAGACCATTATCTTTACGGTCTGTGTTAATCCACGCTAGGTGAGTATGGATTGTATCTGTTGAAAGTCCAATAATTTCTGTATCCAAATCTTCAAACTCATCATAACGGTCAGACATCGCTGTTATTTCCGTTGGGCACACAAATGTGAAGTCCATTGGATAGAAGAACAATACTGTCCATTTATCATTTTTCATGTTTTCCTCAAGGCTTACTTTACCAAAAGACTTATCTGCAAGTACTGCATCCAAAGTAAATCTTGGAGCTTGCTTACCTACCATACGATTAATCATTAAATAACCCCTCCACTAATTCTTTTGTGCTAGGTCATCTCACCCGCACAATCCTTTTCAAGAATAACAAAAAAAATGCCCTAATTCAAATAGAGTGGCTTGTCCAAGCTACACTCTACTCAATATGTGGCAATTCCATGACGAATATACAATTAGTATGTTTAACCTCTTCCCTCTTTAGGGAAGAGGTGTGTATGTGTCATTTACAATTAGATGGTTTTGGTGGGCGTGCTAAACAATACTCACAACCTGGATCGCTACAAGAGTCTTCCCGCCATTCATCGCACGCCGGGCAGAAGATGGAATCGTGTTCGTCATTATAATCCAATGCATCAAGACAAACTTTACAATGATTGGCTAGCTCATGTATACGGAGGATTTTCCGATTTTTCGTATAGTAAATACCCTCGAATCCTTTTTTATTCGTCAATAGAGTTTCTAGTGAATCCCAGCCGAATCCTAGATCTTTCATCGTCCAATTTCGATCATTAGGGTCCAAATAGAAAACTTTCTTTTTTCCCAATCAAAGTCCCCCCTTTATTCGCTATATTGTACCATGAAAAGACAAAATTTCAATTGCCGAGGGTGAATTCAGATGAAGACATCAGTAACTATTACTAAACTTGATATTCTTCGATCACATATGTCATTCATTCTACCTTTAGGTTATGACAGTAGAAAAAAAGATGAGCTATTCTTAGCTCTGAATAAAAACGCCTTCTCCTATTTCCAGTTGAACGACAACGCTGAGAAGGCGAACTATTACGGAGAAGGAATTACGGTAGACGGAAAGGAACTTGAACAATACTTTTTACCCTATATCGAACGTAAAATTTTCCCTACATCGCTGAAGGAGAACGGTTTCCATAGGTTTACTAAATCTATACAAGAACGCTTCATATATAGAGTCAGAGATACAAGTCTACCCTTCATCATCCACAGTATAGATATCGTCGTAGCACCATTTGGCCTTGCCTTTCTATCAATTAGAGTCCAATTAGACAATGAAGAATTGGATCTGTCAGACGTTCTTGATTTTATGCATCATTTCAGGACAATCGATCAAAAGTTGGAAGAGGAGCGGGGAATGACAATTAGTTCTCCTACCTATGGAGATGGCTTATCCATACACGAATTGCTTTTTGTTCACCTCTGTCCATTTTTGACAGATTTCCTTCTCCATGATAAAAATCTGAACGGCTATTTCGGTTCTCTGCCTTACTATGAGGATGAGAGAATGTACGCTTCAGCATTTCTTTTCAGTCGTGAAGATTCACAAATAACTGAAGATCAATTGTATCGGATGGGCGCCTTGGATGGACGTACACCAGATGGAAAGCCATTCATATCTGCAAATAACTCTGAATACATCCGCCGTTCTTTAGGCGAAACGCTACACGATAGATGGGCTCCGGACACCTATACCATTGCAACTGAACATGCGTTTATCACCGTAACGAATCACCTTCCTGAAGATATGTCCAGGGAGCTTTCACAATACATGGGGACCCATTACTATAATTTTCTTCTACACTACTTTTATAAAGTCATGCTTTTACAAGTATCGTTCAATTATAGTGAAATCAATTGGAAAAAAGACGAGGAATATGTCAAATTACTCATCAAACTCATTACTCTTTTTACCTCCTGGTATTATTTCCAAGAAATCAGTACGCGCTCGGAAGGTAAAGAACTTTCATTGAGATTCCGGCAATCCTTCGCTATAGACAGCTTATTTAAAGAAGTAAATAAGACTTTGCAGGAACTTTATAAAAGCCAGGAGAACATTGCTTCTGACAGGATGAACATGCTCCTACTCATCCTTACTATTTTTACCGTCGTTTCAGGAATTTACGGAATGAACTTAGTCATAGATGATTGGGCGTCTCCTTCAGGCTGGAAAGCACTTTCTACGTATACTATTTTTGAATGGATATCCCTTGTCACTGCGTTAAGCGGGATTGCTCTATCTGTGTACTTAACTTTCACGACTATCGGAAAGATGGCGTTAGGAAAACTGCGACAGAAGAAATCAAATACGCATCAATGACTATGACCGGAACCCTTCGTTCACAAAAAGGGTTTTCCGGTTATATTTCATCAATTACGTCTCGGCGTAATTGCATCCAGATTTTGAATCGATCCTGATGCCTACAGGGGCGAAGGATTGAACTGTATCCTTCCTTGTTGCCGCAGGACGCGGCGATCTCAGGTTGCCTTCATTACCTTGTTTCAAAATCTGCGACATCCGCCGAAGGCTTTATCAGGGAGGTATTGAACTTCATTGCTCTATGTTCAGCGGGCGTTTGGACACCCCTGAACAGGATAACAAAACAGCATTCATTTCCCATCTATGGAGGTGAAAGATGAATGCTGAATAAAGATAAATAATAGTTCTTGATTTCCGACCTAGATTTTGTATAATTAAAAGGGTTTTTAGTAAACTTCGAGTATACTATCACTAAACTCCATAATATTTGGGGAGGAATGTCCGTGGAGATTGGAAGTAAAATAAAAAGCCTACGTCTAAAAAAAGGACTGACACAGGAAGAACTTGCAGAACGTACAAATTTAACAAAAGGACATATCTCACAAGTAGAACGGAATCTAAACTCCCCTTCCATTGAAACACTTTTCGCTTTGTTGGAGGTGCTCGGTACGACACCAAAAGAGTTTTTCGATGAACCCACAAAAAATGTGAAAGTCGTATTTTCTGCTGAGGATCAGACAATCTTCGTCGATGACGAACTGAAATATGATATTCGTTGGTTGGTGCCACGTTCCAATGAAAATGAATTAGAACCGGTTCATCTAACATTTCATGAAATGGGAGAGTTCAAGAAATTCGATCCTTCACCATCTGAAACGTTTATCTATGTTTTAAAAGGAAAAATACGTATTGAAATTGGAGATTCACACCATTTTGCCACTAAGGGAGATGCTGTTTATTATGACGCATCGGAGCATCACCGCTTATTAAACGCATACAATGGATCGAGTGAGATACTACTTGTTGTGACGGAATCTTATTTATAAAACGAAATGCGGCAAGACTGGACCATACAGAACTTTCACTATTAGAAAAAGGGGTGTCTACATGACGACTCAACCGATTATTCGTTTTGAAAATGTTACAAAAAAATACAGTAATGATACAACCGTATTGGACGGTGTATCATTCGAAATGGAACGTGGAAAGTTTTATACACTTCTAGGTCCTTCCGGTTGTGGTAAAACGACGATTCTAAGACTCATTGCAGGTTTCATCGAACCAACGGAAGGTACAATTTACTTCAACGGCAAAAAGATCAACAATGTACCTGCCAATGAACGTCAAGTTAACACTGTTTTTCAGGATTACGCTTTGTTTCCCCATTTAAACGTTTTCGAAAATGTCGCATTTGGTCTGCGCATTAAAAAGGTAAAACAAGCTGAAGTCAAACGTCGCGTCATTGAAGCACTGAAATTTGTTAATCTAGAAGGTTATGAAAATCGAGAAATTGCGGAGATGTCAGGCGGACAGCGTCAACGCGTAGCTATAGCACGCGCAATCATCAATGATCCGGAAGTTATTTTACTCGATGAACCGCTATCGGCCCTCGATTTAAAATTGCGTTCTGAAATGCAATATGAACTTCGAGAATTGCAACAGAGACTGGGGAAAACATTCGTATTCGTTACCCATGACCAGGAAGAAGCTTTGGCGATGTCCGATGAAATCTTTGTTCTGAACACTGGCGAAATACAGCAATCAGGAACACCTTTAGATATTTATGATGAACCCATTAACCGATTTGTTGCTGACTTCATTGGCGAATCTAATATCGTACCAGGGAAGATGATTGAAGACTTTGTAGTCCAATTTACAGGACAAACATTCGAATGTGTTGATAAAGGACTAAATCCCAATGAAAAAGTGGATATTGTCATCCGTCCGGAAGATTTAGAACTGACAACAGTCGATAAGGGGAAACTAAACGTTACAGTAGATACCCAATTATTCCGTGGTGTTCACTATGAACTATCCACTTACGATAAAGACGGAAACGAATGGCTTGTTCATTCCACTAAAAAAGCGGAAGTTGGCGTAGTCGTTGGACTTGATTTTGACCCAGAAGACATTCATGTTATGCGATTGAATGAAACTGAAGAAGAATTTGATGCCAGACTTGAGGCATATGGGGTATTGGTCGATGAACAATAAACCATTGCGTCCATTTTATACAATCCCTTATGCCGCTTGGATTTTACTGTTCGTCATTGCACCGATTGCACTTATTATTTACTATTCTTTTTTTGATTTAAGTGGCAATTTTACATTTGACAACTATATCAACTTTTTCTCATCGGTTTATTTAAAACTGACCATCAATTCGTTCTGGTATGCGTTTCTAATCACTTTGTTCACATTGCTCTTTTCATACCCGACCGCATATTTCCTGACAAAGACGAAGCATAAGCAACTTTGGCTTTTGTTAATCATTATTCCATCTTGGATTAATCTCCTCTTAAAAACGTATGCATTCATTGGTCTTCTCGGTCTCTATGGCCCCATAAATGCATTAATGGAAACGGTTGGGATTGGCAAACAACAAATTCTTTTCACCGATTTTAGTTTTGTTTTTGTTTCCGTTTATATTTTTATCCCATTCATGATTTTACCGATTTTCAATTCACTCGATAAATTGAATCCTGTGCTCATCGAAGCATCCCGCGACCTTGGAGCAAATTCATGGACAACTTTCAGACGAGTAATTTGGCCACTTACTTTAAATGGGGTTAAGTCGGGAATTCAGGTCGTCTTCATCCCTGCCCTGTCGTTATTCATGATTACTCGACTGATTGCTGGAAATAAAGTTATTACACTAGGAACTGCAATTGAACAACAATTCCTTGTTACACAAAACTGGGGTATGGGTTCCACCATCGCCGTATTCCTGATTTTATTCATGTTTCTCATTATGTTGATTACTAGCAGCAATGATAGGGGGTCGACAATCAATGGGAAAATTAAATAAACTCCCTAAAATTTATTTGATTGCCGTTTTCATCATTTTATATGCCCCTATATTTTATTTAATCTTTTACTCGTTCAATTCGGGTGGCGGAATGTCGAATTTCGAATCGTTCACCCTTGAACATTATTCGGCTGTCTTTGAGGATACGAGGTTAATTGTCATTCTACTTAACACGATTATTGTCGCACTTTTATCAGCGCTTGTTTCTACAGCAATCGGTGTACTGGGTGCACTGTCAATTGTTTTCATGCGCAACAAAGCAATGCGAAAGGCCGTACTGTCACTCAATAATATATTAATTGTCAGCCCGGATGTCATCATTGGTGCTTCATTTCTCATCCTATTCACAATAATTGGGGTGAAACTTGGTTTCGCTTCTGTACTTATTTCACATATTGCTTTCAGCATCCCTATTGTCGTTATTATGGTGCTGCCGAAACTGCAAGAAATGAGTCCCACACTTATCGATGCCGCACTCGATTTAGGTGCTACCAAACGAGATGTTTTGACACGCGTCATCATTCCGTTCATTAAACCAGGCATATTAGCAGGATTTTTCCTTGCGCTGACGTATTCCCTTGATGATTTTGCGGTAACATTTTTCGTTACAGGTAACGGATTCTCTACACTTTCCGTTGAAATATATTCAATGGCACGCTCAGGAATAACACTGACAATCAATGCATTGTCCGGACTTATCTTCATAGTGACAGTAGGACTTGTACTTGGTTACTATGCGATTAGCCGCAAAACTAGAACTCCACTTTCGGGGGTGAGGAAATGAAAGACATTATACGTGGTGCAGTAATAATTCTTATTGTTTCCGCAGTCCTGCTTTTCGTCAATTCGAAGTTGAATGACGGAGGTGCACGTTCAAGTAAGGATTCCATCACCGTTTATAACTGGGGTGAATACATTGATCCTGATTTGCTGAAACAATTTGAAAAAGAAACAGGAATTAAAGTATCCTACGAAACATTTGATTCGAATGAAGGGATGATGGGGAAAATTGAACAAGGCGGGACAGCATACGATATTTCAATGCCTTCGGAATATATGATTGAAATGATGCGCGATGCAGATTTATTACTCCCGCTCGATTACAGTCAAATTCCCAACATAAAAAACATTGACCCCTATTTCCTAGACTTGCCTTTTGATCCTGACAATAAATATTCACTTCCTTATTTTTGGGGGACACTTGGAATCGCTTATAATCCCGAGCTGTTGGATGGTCAAACATTTGATAGCTGGGATAAATTATGGGATCCATCTCTAAAACAGCAAGTTATACTAGTCGACAGCGCAAGAGAAACCATTGGGATGAGTCTGAATTCATTAGGCTATTCATTGAACTCCACTGATTTAAACGAATTGAGAGAAGCGACTGATAAGTTGAAAACCTTAAGCTCTAATGTTAAGGCGGTTATCGGAGATGAAGTAACGCAACTGATGATTAACGGAGAAGCGGCGATTTCACTAACATGGTCTGGTCAAGCAGCAGACATGATGTATGAAAACGAGGATATCAATTATATTGTTCCCGAAGAAGGTTCAAATCTTTGGTTTGATAATATGGTAATTCCACGTACGTCTACCAACATCGAAGGTGCACATGCGTTTATCAACTTTATGCTCGATGCCGAAGTTGCGGCACAAAATGCTGATTATGTTGGTTACTCTACCCCGAATATAGCTGCTATGGATATTTTGGATCCTGAAGTGACAGAAGACGAGCGCTTCTACCCAGACAAAGAAACACGAGGACATCTTGAAGTCTATCGCAATCTTGGACTTGAAATGCTAGGACATTACAATGAGTTATTCCTGGAATTCAAAATGGATATGAAATGAATGTATGATTGACGACCTTAGTTTTCTACTTAGGTCGTCTTCATTAATTAAATATTGTATTAATATGTATTCAAATGAAGCTTATGGTATTATAGTTTAGTTACAGAGGTAGTTTAGAAAGCGGTGGTATTTCTGACAAACAAGTCCAATAATTTCGCTTTATATGTTTTAATGTTCAATATGTTTATAGCCATGGCAGGATTCGGTCTTATTATTCCTATCATGCCGGAATATCTGGGAACGTTCGGGGTTGCTGGTCAAGCACTCGGTTTTTTAATTGCAATATTTTCATTCTCACAATTTATCTTTTCTCCGCTTGCCGGTGATCTATCCGATAAACATGGTCGAAAAAAATTGATCATTATTGGTTTGATTATTATGGGTCTATCCCAACTCGCATTCGGTTTAGCCACAGAATTATGGATGCTTTACGTCGCACGATTCTTCTCTGGACTCGGTGCTGCCTTCATGATCCCTCCAATGATGGCGTTTGTTGCCGATATCACTACGTACAAAGAAAGAGGTCGAGGGATGGGTCTGCTAGGTGCCTCAATGTCTTTTGGCTTCATGATTGGTCCTGCAATCGGCGGCGCCCTATCAAAAGTAAGTTTAGAATTCCCTTTTTACTTCTCCACAGCAGCAGCTTTAATTGCAGCGGTTATCTCAGTTTTTGCTTTGCCGAATCCAGCCACTAGCAGTGCTGTTGAACCTGGAAGTGAAAAAAAGAGTGAAAATCTATTCAAACAGATGAAACGATCTACCACAACGCCTTACTTTGTCATGTTAATTGTAATGTTCGTCTTTTCTTTTGGACTGGCTAATTTCCAATCAACCATTTCTCTTTACGTTGATCACAAATATGGCTATACGCCTTCTCAAATCGCCGTCATTATTACAATTGGAGGTTTTGTAGGAGTTATCGCTCAGACATTCGTTATCAATAAACTGTTTAAAAGATTTGGTGAAATGCGTGTCATTCTAGTTAATCTTATCATCGCGGCACTAGGGATGATTGGCATTTTGTTCGTCGATTCATTTTTCACTATTCTTTTCGTTGCTACTATTTTCTTTACAGCCACATCTCTTCTCAGACCGGCCGTCAACACCCTCGTTTCCAAACTTGCTGGCAGTGAACAAGGCTATGCAGCAGGGATGATGTCTGCTTACATGAGCTTAGGAAACATGATTGGACCGGCACTTGCGGGCGTATTGTTCGATATTAATATTATCTACCCATACATCATCGGAACAATCATCCTGCTCATCTGTTTTGCCCTCGCCAACTATTGGTCAAAACGAAACGGAGAATTATTAGCAAAGCTATAACTCAAAAGCGCAGGACGCCTGTCCAGAGGCGGCAGGCATAAGACAGGTTGGCGAAGCAGCGTTCTTTGCTGCACAGCCAAACTGACTTATGACCGAGCCTCTAGGCCGTATGGAGCTAGACGAATCAAATCCACAGTCACCTATTCATTCAAGTAAAAATCCCTATCATACCGGCTATTATTCCGGCGTGATAGGGATTTTCTCATTAAATTACGCACTGCTCGATCCGGACTCCACTAGAGTCGTTAGAACCCCTTAAAAGTTATAATCATTTTGTAATTTATTTGCGTGTTCCTGTACAATTTGTGTGAACGCATCAACTTGTTTCAATGCGAACGACGATTCGTATCCTATCAGCCATGTATCCCGCGTCAATTCGAACTCTTCTTCGCTATTTAAAAGAGGTATTTTATTGACATTCTCATCCCCAGTAAGCGTAATCGAAGGCAAAATCGCATAACCGATACCGTTTATCGCGAGTTGCTTGCACGTCTCAATCTGATCTACTGTAATCTGACGTCCAGGATTTTGATGAAAATGACGCTGCCACCACCGCTGGATTTCCATATGGTAGTTTGAATCACTTTTAAATTGGATGAACGGTCTTTTCGTGTCTTTTAATTCATCAATTGATTTAATTTCACGATCTACTAAATAGAGACGATCCCGAAATAAATAGGTTTTTCTGCTCTTCCAATCAACCTGACCACGCACGATACCCACATGTGCCTCACCCTCATATAACGCTTTAACAATTTCTGAACTCCAACCCGTTATCAGCGAGATTTTTGCATCGGGATACCTTTCCACATACTCTTGTAATATTTGTGGCAACCAAGTCTGACCTACAATAGAGGCACATGCTATCTTCAAAGTACCGTGCACCCTGTCAGCCATCGAAGCAATCATTTCAAACGTTTCTTCCCTCTTAACGATTGCTTCACGCGCATAAGCGATGACAAGTTCTCCTGCAGGTGTTGGCTCAAGTCCTTTCTGAGAGCGCAGAAACAATATTGTTCCCCATTCTTTTTCAATTGACTGCAAACGCTGGGAAAGCGCAGGTTGCGATAAAAAAAGACGCTCCGCCGCTTTTCTCATATTCCCTTCTTCAGCAAGTGCTTTGATGATTTCAAGTTCTGTCGTCGTCATGAAGAAACCCCTTTCCACGTGGGATTTTCAATATCAAAAGCAAACTGATTACAGCAAAAGCAGCTACAGCAATATACACCCATTCTAAAGATCCATCGAGGATATTTTGTAATAAATTCAGATTTGAGTTTGGTATTGTTTGCCTCAGCTTTTCAGTTAAAAGAAGATTAATATCATCTAAACTGTAATCTAGGTTTTCTTTTTTGAAACCCGCCATTATCATACCGTTTAAAATAGCCCCAAAGAGTGCGGCTCCAACTGTATTTCCAAAGTTTCTCATGAACATATTAGCTGCAGTCGCAGAACCTCGCATCTCTCTTGAAACCGCCCCTTGGATTGTTACAGTGAAAGCTGTACTCGTCAATCCCATACCGATACCTACAAAGAAGCTGGACATGGCAGCCCACCACGGTCCAGACGCTGCATTCATCATAACAAACAAAGATGTCCCTAGAACAAGCGATATGCCCCCTACAAATGAGACCACAAACGGACCAAAGCGGATCAATAAATGCCCCGCGACAGACGACGCAATCGGCCAGCCTATGGACATTGCCGTCAAGGTAAATCCAGCGATAATCGCAGGTTGCTCCATGACACCCGTCACATATGTTGGTAAATAGGATGAAATACCAATTAATATGATACCTGTCGTAAGTGACACGAGATTCGCATACAAAATAACAGGATTCTTCCACATTACGAATGGCATGACGGGATTCACTGCTTTTCTCTCAACTCTGACGAATAATGCCAGCGCTCCGAACCCCACCACAATAAGCGTAATGCTGTAAAATGACAGTCGACCAAATGACTGACCGCCTTCAACAAGCCAAAAGAGGATTGTGGATAATGATAATGTAAGAAGTATGGCCCCTTTATAATCAATTGACACTTTTTTCGAACGCTGAGGTTCGTGTAAAAACAAATAGATACCGACCATTGCAAGAATGCCTAGTGGCACGTTTACCCAAAAGATAAACTTCCAATCCATATATTGGACAATCAGCCCGCCGATGACAGGACCGGATACCGCAGAAATCCCCCAGACACTCGATAAATACCCTTGGACTTTTGCGCGTTCTTCAGTTGTATAAATATCACCAACGATAGTCGTTGCAATCGGCATAACAGCTCCTGCGCCAAGACCTTGTAATAACCTGAAAACAATTAACTGCTCCATTGAAACAGCAAAACCGCATAAAATGGAACCGATAATGAAAATGGACAACCCAATAAACAATATTGGCTTACGACCAAATATGTCCGCAAGTTTACCATAGACAAGAACAGTTACCGTACTCATCAGTAAATAAGAAGAAAAAACCCAACTATATCTTGAAAACCCTCCGAGATCTGAAGCTATTGCGGGCATTGCTGTTGATACAATAGTTGCTTCTACCGCCCCGACAAACATAGCCAGCATAACCGAAATTAGTACTAATGGACGATTTGTTTTTTTAATGGTTTTCACTGCCATACAGTCTCCTTTCAAACAGAAAAAGGCCCCGCCAAGGAGCCAGTCGTTAAACCACAAATTCTTATTGAGCTGAATAAATGTATTTTTTAAATTGTTTCATTATCACTCTTCGCGTTAAAATACCGGCAAATGTACCGTCCTCTTCAGTAACACATAGGAAAGTATGGTCAATTAAAAGATCAAGTCCTTTTTGGAACCGATCACTCGTTTTTATGGTTGGTAAATCAGTCTGCATAATTGCATCTACTTTTAAGTTTGCTAGAAGTTCATATTCGATACGTTCAAGACCCAAAATCGAATCTGTTATCATTCCCATACTAAGTAACCCTTTGAGATGATATTTCGCATCAAGGACCGGTATAGCTGAATAACCTGTTTTTGTCAGAACAAGGAGAGCGTGCTCCGCATTATTACCAACCTGCACGTGGGCAACTTTTTCAGACGATATGATAAATTCCGCGATTGGTGTAAAAAGAAAATCCCTATTATTAATAGATATCATGTAAATCTGCTCCTTCTGTAGCTTTGCTATTCACCTAAAAACTACATATCTATCATATCATAAGAAGGGCTTTCTTTCCTCAATTTGACAAAGAAAACCTCTCCGATTAAGAAGAGGTTGCATAATAGAAAATGACAATTAAAATGAAGAATGCAGCGGTGAGAGAAATCCAAATAATTGGATTTAAAGTAAACGGATGATCTTCGTTCTCTGCAGCAGTCTGGATATCTTGTCCACTTATAACTGCAAATGCCTTGTTCCATTTCCATACGGAAACAACACTAATCGAGATGATGATCAAAACAACGATGACAAATGGTACTGTCCAAATATCCAAGCGTACATCTCTCCTTTCGAAGGTAGGATGCACTATTTATAAATAGTTAATCATCAAAACGGATAACTTTTTAACCATTGGCCACCATCAAGCGTAACAATTTCTCCATTCATATAAGATGCTTTATCGGACATGATGAATGCAGCCAGTTCTGCGACTTCTTCCGGCTGTCCGAGACGACCTAAAGGAATTGAAGCCAATGTACGTTTCGCAGCTTTTTCTGATTCCCAGAGTTTTCCTGCGCCTCCTGTGCGCTCGATTGGACCCGGAGCTATCCCATTCACCCTAATTCCGTATTGTGTACCCCATTCAACCGCTAGTGTCCTTGTTAACGACATTACGCCTGCTTTGGCTGCTGCGGAATGAACAACACCTGCTCCTGCATCCCACGCATATGTTGCAAGCATATTTAAAATCGATCCTTTTTGACCTTTTTCAATCCAATATTTCCCGACAGCACTCGAACAGTAAAATGTTCCATTTAAGACGATATCAATTACAGTATTCCAGCCATTTGGCGATAAATCTTCTGCTTTAACAATAAAATTCCCCGCTGCATTATTAACGAGACCATCGATTCTACCAAACTTTTCATCAGTGAAAGCAACTAATGCATCCACATTTTCTACTTTTCGTACATCCATCTGGAATACGTGGGCATGATCGCCAATTTCTTCTTGCGCTAATTTCAATCTATCCATATCCCTGCCTGTTATAACAACTTGGGCACCTTCAGCTGCAAATTTCTTCGCCATATATTTCCCCATTCCATTCGATCCACCAGTGACAATAAATACCTTTTCTTCAAACATTTCAATTCCCCCTCGTAATGAATGAATATTCACTCATTATTGTATCATTTTATTTGCTACATGACGAGATTAATAGAATGGATTGTCCTGTTTATCGTTAGAAAGTAATTAATGTGTCTATATAAGTTAAATTAAAGAATCCCATTGAATCCGCTTGCGCTGGTGTGTACATTATCGGGAGAGTTGTCAATTCAGAAAGTGGATTGAAGAACGCTTGGCGCTTTGGGGATGCCTCTGGCCATGAGCCTGGATTAACGCTTCGCATCCAGTCTCATGGCTTCGGCGACCCCTTTGCCGCGCCTGCGCTGGTGTGCACATTATCGGGAGAGTTGTAATTCAGAAAGTGAATTGAAGAACGCTTGGCGCTTTGGGACTGCCTCTCGCCATGAGCCTGGATTGGCGCTTCGCATCCAGTCTCATGGCTTCGGCGACCCCTTTGCCGCGCCTGCGCTGGTGTGTACATTATCGGGAAAGTTGTAATTCAGAGAGTGGATTGAAGAACGCTTGGCGCTCTGGGGATGCCTCTGGCCATGAGCCTGGATTAACGCTTCGCATCCAGTCTCACGGCTTCGGCGACCCCTTTGCCGCGCCTGCGCTGAGGTTGTTCCATTATTGAAAGTTTATTTGAGATGTATGGAATGAAATTATTATATGAGTACTAATTGATTCAAATTACATTGAAGAAAGACAGACTACGGATTGCAAATCTAATCCTGACAAGTAAATGTACCTTCATACATAGAATATCCAGCGCAGGCGCGTCTACGTGGTAGCCGGAGCGATAAGACTGAAAGCGGTTTCCTTTCCGGCTTATCGCGGGAGGCATCCACAAAGCTTAGAAGCGGTATTAGCAGAATTTCTGATTCACACTCATCTTTTAGGACTTTTCCAGTTGTCATGCATGTTTTTCTATACAAAATATTTTTCAACTATTTCCTTTATAGGTATCGCTTTGCTGTATAAAAATCCTTGTGCTTTCTGACACTTGGCCTCCAGGAGAATCTGAGCCTGCAAATCCCTTTCAACCCCTTCAGCAACAACTTCCATTCCCAAGTTATGAGCCAGATTAATAATTGTCTTCGCAATTGCTTCATTTTTCACATCTGTTTCAATATCTTTGATAAAAGAACGATCGATTTTAATGATGTCGATTGGATACTGATTCAAATAACTAAGTGACGAATATCCTGTGCCGAAATCATCGACAGAAATTATTACACCAATCTCCTTTAGGTCATTGAGTGTTTTAAGCGTTTCATTCATTTCTGTCAATGCACTTTCTGTAATTTCCACTTCCAAGGAAGAAGGTACAATGCCGTAACTTAAAATTTTACTTTTTAATTTCTCTGAAAAATCTTCCATTCTAAACTGCTTTGGTGAAATATTTACAGCAATCCGTGCCGCCTTGAACCTTTTTTCCTGCCATTCTTTCAACTGACTGCATACCTGATTCAATACCCAATCGCCTATCCCATGTATGAGACCCGATTCTTCTGCAATCGGGATAAATAGTGCGGGTGAAACAAATCCAAATTTACGGTTATTCCACCTAAGAAGTGCCTCGAAACTGCTAATGTGGCCCGTTTTCAAATCGATTTGGGGCTGATAATGGATTGCCAATTCTTCCAGTTCAATCGACCTACGTAAATGCGATTCCATCAATGCTTCATCAGGGAAAGTTGAATTCATCTCTTCACGATAGAAACGATAATGAGAACGACCTCGATCTTTCACAAAGGTAAGAGCATGTTCTGACTTCCGCAACAAAGCTTCCAGCGTTTTTCCATCCTCTGGATACACAGCAATACCTATGGACGCAGATATGAAATATTCTTGATGGTTGAAGTAAAAAGGTTTTCCAAAATCATTTAATAATTTTTGCGCAAATTTCTCCGTTTTTGAAACAGAATGATTTTGCAAGGAGACGATAAATTCATCTCCTCCATTACGGTACACTCTTCCCGATGGGGGACAAATTACTTTTAAGCGTTCTGCAACGATTTTCAAAATTTTATCTGCACCATTATGTCCAAGCGATTCATTAATCATCTTAAAACGATCTAGGCCAAGGTGTATGAATGATAGTCGTTCATCACTTTTCAAAGCATAGGTGGCGTCTTCAGTGAAATGCTCCTTCATCGCACGGCGATTCCATAGTCCTGTCATATGGTCATGATAAGATAAATAAAGAAGTTTTTCATTATTTCTTTGATTGACAGAAGTATCCCTTAATATCAGGTGAATTTCTTTTACTTCTTCAACCACGAGGACAGGAATCAGCTTCATATAAGTAGGTAATAAGTGGCCTCGTTTGTGGAAGAAGGTCGAACTTTCCATCTCCATTGATTCGCCAGATAGTGCGCGGTGCAGGATTTGTTGAAACTCAGCTATTTTATCCTCACCTAGCAAATCAATGAATGTACGGCCGGAAAGTTCTTTAAAACGATAACCGAATGCTAAATGAACTGCACGGTTGGCATCGATAATTTTCATGCTTTGATTAATGGTTATAATCGGATCTATATTGTGGTCAATAACAGAATTATATTTGTTTTGCAATTCTGTTTGTAATTCCCTTTCCGCGGCTATATCCATTCGTTCACGTAATTCAACATAGATATACTCACTTTCATACTCTTTTGCGTGGAATTGGAAATCCAATTCGAGTAATACCTTCAGTCCGTTTTGCATTATTTGAATTTCAGTTGCAAAATCGAAATGATTATGATATTTATGTATAATCTGTATAAACGATTCCCACATATCACCAAAAAATTCTTGTGCTGATGACGGGGCTTCTCTAGCAAAGTATTGCAAAGCTAATGCATTCGCATAAAGTACATCAAACCCCTCTTTTTCATTTTTCCTAATTAGTACGGACATCTTGAAAGAATGATTAAAAATAGAGGATTCTACTATTTTATCTATCTGGTCTTCTGCTTCAGTTTTTCTCATGAGTACCTCCATTTATAGTGTGTATGCTTAAAGTTTCACCGAACAACAATCTATTCAATTCTTTTGTTTGTACTTCAAGAATAGTTTGTACCATTTACAGAAGACCATGTATTCATAAGGGTACTAATTAAATTTTCCGTGATTTCACAACTATTTGTGTAAGGAGGTATACAACTCTTATCATTCTTGGTATTATCGAAACATATGCAATCACACAATCATTTATAAAGGAGGCCTATTTTGAAACATAAACATTCAATCCGTCAATTGGCAATTGCCATCTATACAGTAAATCGACACGCTAAAACTGCTCCTGATAATAAACAACTTTATGCATTTAAAAAAATGGCGATTGATAAACTGATTCGTTCAGGCAACGCAGAAAAAATCGGATTGCACTTTGTCGATAATCCGAAATTTAGCAAGCAGCATTCCACGGTCCTCGTTCGTTGTGACGAATTCCTCTTTCACACACTCCCGGAAAAAGAAGACTTCAACACACTTCCACACCTCGGACAACAAGATCCGACATCTCGTAACCCACAAGAACGAATGAGCCTTAAAACAGCTCGTGAAATTCTTTCCAATTATGTAGAACCACTTCAGCAGAAAACACGCGAGAAGAAAAAGGTTCCACCAAAAAAATCAATCCATACGATGCAAAACAGTCAAAGTTTTCGCTCCTCTTATTTAGACGGAAAATGAAACTGACTGAATCCTATCTTGATCATTAGGATTCAGTCAGTTTATTCAAATTCACCTGAACTATTCCATGTTTATTTATTTAAATTGTTCCGCAATCACTTTTTCAAAATCGACGAGGAGCGTCATGCCATTGTCTCGTTTGATAACGCCTGAAACGGGTACTTTATCACCCATATACATGTCTGAAGCAGGTTCAATATCAGTGAAATTAATGCGTTGAATCTGTGTGACACTCGTCACATCCAGAACAACTGTTGTGCCATCGAATTCCGCTACGATGTACTTCGATTCCTCCGTGTCATTAAAATCTGTATTTCCTGTTACCTTCCTTAAATCAATGACCGGAAGCACTTCGCCCCGTAATTGTATAATTCCTTCGATAAATGGATGGGAATGTGGCAAGACAGTTACTGGAACAGGTTGAATAATTTCACGAACATGTTGAATACTCAGTCCAAAATTACTTTGTCCGACTTGAAACTCTACAAATTCAAAAACTTCATATGTGACTTCATCGGATTTTATCGTGTTCATATGTCCATCTCCCACCTATTGATGATCGTTATTGATTAGATTCATCCCTTAGGTCTATTTTCGGTCTATTTTAGCTATTATTGAGGTTTATTCATATCTTTTATAAAGAACTTGTGTCCCTTTTTCCGCGAAGCCTTTCTGTTCAAGCTGCTCGTACATTTCACGCGCAAGCTGTAAACCCGGAAGCGTTAAATTCATTTCTTCCGCTTCTGTCAAAGCGATATTCATGTCTTTCAAAAAATGTTTAACATAAAAACCTGGTTCAAAGTCTCCTTTCAGCATACGCGGTGCCAAGTTCGACAGTGACCATGAACCCGCTGCCCCAGTTGAAATGGATTTCAGGACTGTTTCAGTATTTAACCCTGCTTTTTCAGCATACGCTAGTGCTTCACAAACACCGATCATATTTGAAGCAATTGCAATCTGATTGCACATTTTAGCGTGCTGTCCAGCACCGGCCGTTCCTTGATAAACAATTTGTTCTCCGAAGTTTGATAGAATCGGAAGGACTGCTTTAAACGTTTTTTCGTCACCACCACACATAATCGACAACGTTCCATTCCTTGCACCGATGTCCCCACCTGAAACAGGTGCGTCTATCACCGACATCTGCAGGTTGCCCCCTTGTTCTGCAATTCGTTTCGCCAGCGCAGGACTAGATGTCGTCATATCTATAAGGATCTGTCCCGCCCTGCCATTTTTAAAAATCCCGTTCTCACCAAAATAGATTTCTTCTACATCTGTCGGATAGCCGACCATCGTGAAGACCAGGTCTACACCCTTCACAGCTTCCCCGATCGTATCCGACCAGGTTGCACCTGCCTCAATGAGTGGCTCCGCCTTTTCTTTTGTACGTGTGTACATGTTCACTCGATAATTGTTCTTCAGTAAGTGTTTAATAACACAGGCCCCCATTACACCTGTCCCGATAAATGCCACCTTTTCTATTTTCAATACGATTCCCCCTAATTAGTAGTAGCACTATTTATCGTATCAAAGAAAATCATTTTTTCCATCATTCATTTAAATTTTCAAAAAAAGGAGGACGGACCCTGTGAATAGGGTTCCGTCCTCAAAAGGGGGAAATGAGAATGTTGCTGTGTTCTACCTTAATTTCCCCCTTTTCCAAGGTTATTAAACATTGTTTGTAAAATATTTTTTCTAGGTCATCTAAAAATGTGATTCCTTCTTCTTCCGTAACAGATAAAGTTATATATGCTAAATCTTTTCATTGCTCAAAAGTTATTTTTTTCTTCTTCATACTGATTCATGAGATAATCAAGTTCATTGCTAAGTACTATCGTTTCGTCAGCATTCAGTCCTTTTTTCAGCGCTCGTTCAATCATCTCTTCACGCATCAATTCAATTTTTTCTTCAAGACTCCATTCCAAGATGATCCCTCCAAATATAAAAGATAGTTAAAATATTATTATACAGCAATACTCTTCTAAAATGAAAATAAGTTACCATCAAATTCCATCAACTTTGAAAAGCGACAAGGAAAAACGCAACTGATAGATATCACTTTACGTTCTACTCTTAATAAGGCAAACTAGTAAAGTATAAAGAGTTATGCAACATTTATGAGTTTCATGCGTCTAAATTAAATAAGGAGGGATTTACGATGAAATTAAAATGGAATTTACTGCTAGTAGCAGTCGCGACCACTTTACTTCTGACAGCATGCGGTACAAATCCCGATGCTGGCGAGGATACAACAAATGGTTCAACGGATGTAGTCGTAGAGACAGATAAAGTCGTTGAAGATGAAAGTTCAGATGAAGTTGTCGATGAAGAATCAAAAGATGTTGTACAAGAAGAAACAGAAGTAGCAGACGAGACGATAAGCAATGATGCCAAAGAAGATTTCATGAAAGATAGCGAATTGACAGATAGCGATGAACAAAATTACTCTATTTCTGTTCTTCCGAAGTATACATTAACAAGCGAAGAGCCCGGCAAGGACGTTCTTATGGCAACAGAAGACGAATCTGTGTTCATGCGTATTGAAACCATGCCAATAGAAGAAGGTACTTATGATTACTTACTTGAAAATATGGGCGCTGTGCTAGAAGCATCCAGTGATGGCGGCACACCTGTTGAAGTTACAGACGAAACGTCAATTCCAGTTGGGGAAAACATCGAGAACGCAAAAGTTCTTTCTGTCAAAGCTGAAACCACGTCCGTTACAGGTATTCTCTTCGAACGCGGGGATATGATTGTTCGCCTAACAATTTATGATTCCCTAAACGAAGACCATTTTGAAAGTTTTCTACGTATGAGCGAAACAATTGTTGCTAAATAGCAGTACAACAAAAGCGCCAAATGGAACATATCCATTTGGCGTTTTTCTATTTCTTCCTTCGACTGCACTGATTCTATCAGCATACAAGCGGATTTTACGATAGATTTTTTACGGATAGACCTAGCTTCCGTAACAATTCAATTGCCTGATTTTGTTCTTCGATTGTAAGTGATGTCATAATCGATTTAATATTAGCTGCGTGTTCCGGAAATATGGATATCATGAGTTCCTCACCCGCATTTGTAATGGCCATATACGTCACACGCTTATCCGCCTCACAATTAACGCGTTCCAATAAACCTCTTTTTTCAAGTTTATCAACCACGTATGTCATTGAACCACTACGCAGTAAAATTTTTTGTCCAATCTTTTGAATCGGCTGTCTCCCAGTATGATGCAGTAGTTCAAGAACAGCAAATTCAGTAGGGTTAAGCCCATGTTTTTCGCTTGTCCTATGTGCCTCTTCCAATATTACTTTGCTTGCTCTAGATAAAACGATAAATAGTTTTAATGCCCGTTCTGTATCTTTTGTCATTATTCAGTGCCACCTTCTATATCCCGTTCCATTGTTGCCTTCATTATAGCGGTTAGAACGCATTGATGTCAAAAGGCATGAAAGTCGTTTGCTTATTGCGTCAACAATACACTCTTATCATTTAAAACCTTATCAGTTCCATGTGCAATTGCTGGAGGAAATGTTAGTATAAAGGTCGTACCCTTACCAACTTCACTTTCGACAGCAATCGCTCCACCATGTTCTTCGATTATTTTCAGAACAAATGGCAGCCCAAGTCCTGTTCCATTCGATTTGGAAGTGAAAAACGACAAGAAAACCTGCTTCAATTGCATCGTATCCATTCCTTTTCCGGTGTCGGTAACCTTTAAGATTAATTTCCCTGAGCTATCCAAATTCAAGGAAGTTGTAAGTATGCCTCCAGGAGTCATTGCTTCAAGTGCATTTTTAAACAGATTCAGGAGAACTTGCTTAATTTTATCGGGTTCACCATAAATTAATGACTCTGTAATAGACTCTATTTGTTGCGTAATAGTGATTCCATCCATTAAAGCTTTCGGTTGGATGACCTCAATCATATCCGCAACGAGGAGTTCCAAGCAAAAGGTCATCTTCTTGTTCGTGCTGGGCTTTGAAAGGATAAGCATTTCTGTCAATATCGATTCCATCCTAAGAACTTCTTCATCAATGACATTTAAGTATTTCATCGTGTCAGATGTTGCTGAAATCTTAAGTAATTGGACAAAACCCTTCATGGTCGTCATTGGGTTCCTAATTTCGTGAGCGATGCTAGCCGCTAGCCCACCTATAGTCGATAATGATTCTGAATGCACCAAATGTTTTTCCATAGCAACCTTTTCTGTATGATCTCTCATCCGTATCAGATACGTTTGAGTCTCACTGTCGAATGAAGTAATAATATTATAGTATCTACGATCACGAAGTGAACGTTCATACTCAACTGTCATTTCCGCGTAGCTATAAAGTTTTAACGTTTTAACGTAATCAATCAGTATATCATTATCTATATTCAATAATTCTAAGACCACTTTAGCCGACTTTCCTGCAAAGTAGTCTCTTGGTAAATTAAAAAATTCAGTGTGCATCTCATTTACGTCACAGATTGCTCCATGAATATCCGTGAAAATCAAAAAATTGTCAGAACTGCGGAAAGCATTGATATATGTTTTTTCTGCAATATCTGGAAAACTCTGCGGGATATCGAATAGTGCAATCGTTTGTTGGACATCTTCAAGATACATCAGATCTATTTTAACAGCGCATATTCTTCCTAATAATTGAATGTTTACGTTTAGTGTCTTATCCTTAAACTCAGTAATAAGATTTGTTGTATTGTCCCACAATTCATTAGTCATACCATCAAGATAATCACGAATATTATTCTTTTTACTAGTGCCAAAGTTTTCCCTGAATGATGAATTTGCATATAAAAGCAAACCCTTATTATCAAAAACTGTACCCGGTCTGTTGGCATTATCCAACATGAATGTTATGTGTTCCTTGACTTTCCCCTTTTTACAGCTCAAGCGTACGCCCCCTGTTCCCGTTTCAAAACAATATGAAATATAGCATTGGTTCATGCCGAAATATCAAATTTTTACAATAATCACCTTACTTGGATTATTCCATATTCAGGGTGCAATGGAAATAGAACTTTATACCTATATTTGTATTTTTTAAAACTAAATATTATAGTAGATAGAAAGAAGGAGTTTGATTATGAATATTATATTGTCAACGTTAAACGCAAAATATATCCATACTAATCTGGCCATACGTTGCTTGAAGGCATTTGCAATGCCTGAGTACAATTCGATTATTGCAGAATATACCATTAAAGATCCTACAATGAATATTGTATCAGATTTATATCAAAAAAATCCGGACATTGTTGGATTTAGCCTTTATATATGGAACATGGAAGAAACCATTAAAGTGATACGCATGTTAAAAAAGGTCAAACCTGATGTGAAAATTATCGCAGGCGGACCTGAGGTGACCTACGATTATGATTATTGGCTGGAGCGTGTTCCCGAAATTGATGTCATCGCCATTGGTGAAGGAGAAAGAACGTTTAAACATCTACTGGATGTCTTTGCTGGAAAAGACGAAATAACCGCAGTCCAGGGTATTGCTTATAGACAAAATGAGCAGCTAAAAATCACAGCACCCGGTCCAAAACTAGACTTGCGCGAACTCCCTTCACCTTTCAAGTTCAACGAGGACATATCTGACCTTGGTAAAAGAGTGACCTATATAGAAACGAGCCGGGGATGTCCTTTTTCTTGTCAATTTTGTCTATCATCCATTGAAGTAGGTGTCCGCTATTTCAACCGCGAGTCGATTAAGGATGACATACGCTATTTGATGGAACATGGCGCTAAAACAATAAAGTTTGTCGACCGCACGTTCAATATTAGTAGAAGCTATGCAATGGATATATTTCAATTTTTGATTGATGAACATAAACCGGGTACCGTCTTTCAGTTTGAAATTACGGGCGACATCATGCGTCCCGAAGTTATTGATTTTCTCAATGAAAACGCGCCCGCAGGACTATTCAGATTCGAAATTGGCGTTCAATCCACTAATGATTTAACAAACGAGTTAGTACAACGGCGACAAAACTTCGAAAAACTTTCACGAACAGTCAATATGGTGAAAGCGGGTGGAAAAATCGAGCAGCATCTGGACTTAATCGCTGGGCTGCCTGAGGAAGATTATCAATCTTTCCGCAATACCTTCAATGAAGTTTTCGCCATGCGCCCGGAGGAATTGCAACTCGGCTTCCTAAAACTGCTACGTGGAACGGGATTGCGCATCCAAGCCGAACAGTTCGGATATGACTTTATCGATGAAGCACCCTATGAGATCTTTTCAAATAACGTATTGACGTTCGATGATATCTTACGTATTAAACAAACCGAAGACGTCCTTGAGAAGTATTGGAACGACAATCGTTTACCAAGAACAGTCGAGTATGTTGTCTCTGAAGTCTTCGAAACACCATTCGACTTCTTCCAACAGTTTGGATCCTATTGGGAAAATCGGGGCTGGTCAAGAATTGGACATCAATTGGAGGATTTATTCATTCGATTGCATGATTTCCTTATGGAAGATGGCAGTGCAGACATGGATATCGCACGAAGTCTTCTAAAAATGGACTACCTTGCTCATCATAAGTTCCAACCGCGAAAAATATGGTGGCAAGATGATATGCCGATTGAGGAACGGTCTTCCATTGAACAACTCCTTCTAGAAAATCCTGCTTTACTAGGAGATTCGTTTAGTTCTTTAGGCTTGAATGCAAGAAATATACGAAAACAAACTTTCATCACACCTATAGCAGTCCAACCTGAAGACGTTGAAATTGGTGTTGTCCAGAATGCTACTGGATATCTCATAACTGTCTTCAGACATGATGATACACCGCAACTCAGGTTTTTAGAAAAGTCACTGGTCCATTGAATAAAGGCTGCCCCATCTTGATATGGGACAGCCTTTTTTTCTTACACTGTGGGAAGCTAATTTGATGTTTTTTTGCTTTTAACGCTTTTATTTTCATCCAATAATGACCCGTTCTTTCGGGTACTGATAATGCAAACTTTTCGTTTTTCCTCCTAATGTGTAGAGGAACGATATAAGCCCTACTCGTCCGATGAACATAAGAATCATAATAATCCCTTTCCCAACTACAGAGAGATCCGACGTAATCCCTAGCGACATTCCACACGTTCCAAATGCAGAGGTTATTTCAAACAACAAAGCAACAACTGGGACGCCTGGTTCTGTAATAAGCAACACTAGAAGTGCTGTCATAACCATTGCCAATGCTAGAATAATTACAGCAAATGAACGGAAAATATCTATTAATTTAATTTGCCGATGAAAGACATTAATAACCTGATTTCCACGTGCAAAGTTGATGAGGAATAGGAGTGCAACTGCAAATGTCGTTGTACGGATTCCACCACCTACGGAACTCGGCGATGCGCCGATGAACATCAACGAACTTATGAAAATATCGGTCGCTTCACTGAATTTCGTTATATCATACGTTGTCAGTCCCCCAGATCTCGATGACACTGAATGAAATAACGCGGTAAATATCTTCTCATGCCACGCCATCCCTTTAAATGAGTTTACAGATTCCAATATGAAAATCATTAATGCACCAAAAACGAGTAAAATACCAAATGTGATTGTCGTTATTTTGGTAAACAATGAAAAACGGAAATGAGGAACTTTTTTAGAGAAGAAGCTTTTGACTTCGATGAGAACAGGGAATCCGATTGCACCTAGTATTATCAAAATCATCGTCAATGATTGAATGAAGTAATCATTAAAATACCCTGTTAACGAAGTGCCTGTTAGATCAAATCCAGCATTTGTGGTTGCTGAAACAGACATAAACATACCGTTTAGAAACGCTTCGCTGAACGAATCATAATAACGCATGATATACACTGTAAAAATGAGTCCGCCAATAATTTCAATTAAGATTATTATTTTCACAATTTCTCTTATGAGATGAACGAGTCCGGCGAGGTTGTATTGATTATGTTCGACCATAATTAGCTGTCTTTCACGCAAACCTATCTTTTTTTTGACGAGCAGCCAAAAAAATGTACCTATCGACATAATTCCTATTCCGCCAATTTGCAAAACCAACATCAACATACAAATCCCGAAAACTGAGTATGTATCTGCAATACTGATAGTTGTCAGACCCGTAACGCTTACTGCACTGACGGCGGTAAACAAACTATCAATAAAACTCACCTTTACACCAGGCAAGTAAACACCAGGAAGATTCAGAAGTAATAATGAGAATGCAATGGCCAGAAAATAATAAAACACAATTACTTGGGCAGGTGTGAACCTGCGTAAATTCTCGCGATTGAATTTCACTCTTATCCCCGCTCCTTTCACCACTGTAGAGGTGTCGTACCTATTTTAGAGAAGTTGCACGAAAAAAGAAAGAACGAACTTTATATAAACAAAAAAACAGCCGTGCAAATGCACGACTGTCCTTAAAATCAAGCTTTATTCTTATTTTGTCGAACTCCTGCTAAGTAACCAAAAACTGCAATTCCAACGAGGACAATCCAGAACGTTGTTTTCCACAATGTTGAATGTGGGAAGCTTTCGGCAAGGATACCCACGCCTGGATGCGCCAGTGTAAGAACAAGTAATTTGACACCGACCCATCCAACGATAAGAAATGCTGCTGTTTCTAAAGAAGGGAATTTTTCTAACAGAGTAACGAATTGACGTGCTGCAAATCGCATGATGACTAGACCGATAATTCCACCTAATAGCATGACAGTGAACTGTCCACCATTAATACCACCAATATGGAAGTTACCAAGCTCAGGCAACGTTACAGCAAGTGCAACAGCCGCGAGCATTGAATCCAGTGCAAATGCGATATCGGCAAGTTCTACCTTCACAACCGTCATCCAGAAACCGGATTTTTTGCGTACTTTCGCATCGGGATGTGGATCTTCATCTTTTCGCTGATCAATAAGGCTTTTAATCGAGATGAATAAAAGATATGCTGCTCCAAGTGCTTGAATTTGCCAATAGTTCACAAGGATTGTAATCATGAACAATGCTGCAAAACGGAAGACAAATGCACCAAATAACCCGTAGAAGAGTGCTTTCTTTTGTTGTTCGCGCGGTAAGTGCTTAACCATAACTGCCATAACAACCGCGTTATCTGCTGCTAGTAATCCTTCTAATACGATAAGTACAACGAGTACCCATGCGTATTCCAATAATATTGCGTCCAAATCGATTCCTCCTAATTTTTCACGAATAAAAAAGACCCTCACCTAATAAAAGGCAAAGGTCTCGCTAAGTCGGAATTTTAGTCTTGTAAAAATCCAGCTATCATAACCGATGGCGCAAGCCACGTATTGACGACTATGAAATAGGTTTCCCTATAGCTACTCCCCTTTGACATAAAGTCAAAAGTTTATTAAGTTCGGGTGCTTTTGATTTATTATAGCATAGTTCGACCAAAAGTAAATGATAAGGCTTCCTACTTTTATTTGATATTCGCTATTTTTCTTATATAGAGCTCTCGATAGATGGAATGGACTCCAGGAAGTCCTGCTATTACCGCTTCGACGCTTTGTGGATGCCTCCCGCGATAAGCCAGAAAGGAAACCACTTTCAGTCTTATCGCTCCGGCTACCACGAAGACGCGCCTTCGCTGGATAGTCTCTATGTAGGAAAGCGCATTTCATTATCGGGGAAAAAGCATTTAGCATGGAGTGCGTCTTTCTTCAATGAAATTAATATCAAATAGTAATCACATTATAGTCTCAGTCCATACATCTCAAAATCACTTTCAATAATGTACACCCCAGCGCAGGTGCGGCAAAGGGGTAGCCGAAGCCCTGAGACTGGATGCCAAGCGTTAATCCAGGCTTAGGGCCAGAGGCATCCCCATAGCGCCAAGCGATCTACAACCCACACTCCGAATAATAACTCCCTCTTTATTGAACACCTCAACAAATTCAATGGGATTCACCATTTCAACATATATCATCATTAAGGTAATTATAATTTGACAGTTGTAATTGAGTTTATGTCTTACAACTCTATTTTTCATTCGTGCGCAAAAAAATACCCCCTTTGAAAAGGAGGCATTTCCATTATTTCTTCTCAACCGCTCGTTTTCTCGTTTGTCGATCAAACAGGCTGTAGATGATGGGTACAACATATAGCGTTAGCAATGTCGAGCTCAGTAAACCACCAATCACTACAATTCCCATCGGTTGGTTCATTTCTGTCCCTTCGCCTATACCTAGTGCCAGTGGCAGCAGGCCAAGAATAGTCGTTAGTGCAGTCATCAGGATTGGTCTAACCCGATCCCTGACAGAAACAACGATAGCATCATATGAGCTTAGCCCCGCTTCTTTTCGCTGATTAATATACTCAACAAGGACAATCCCATTATTAACGACAATCCCGACAAGAACGAGTATACCAATAACCGCTGTTACACTAATTGGCGTATTCGTCAAAAACAATCCAAGTCCTACGCCAATAATCATAAGTGGTACGGAGAACATAATCACAAATGGATACTTAAATGATTCAAATTGTGCCGCCATTACAATATAAACGAGGACAACAGCTAGCAGGATTGCCATAATCATATCATCAATGGCACCTTCAAATAACTCCCTGTCACCGCCGAATGAAACATCTATCTCTTCAGGTAACTTTAGGGTATCAATCGTATTATTTACTTTTTCAGTCATATCCCCAAGCGACTGGGACGATATATATTTCACATTGAATGTAACAGAGTGCGCCTGGTCGACTCGCTGTATGGAAACAGGTCCTTCTGCAATATTAATTTTAGCAACTTCACCTAGCGACACAAAAGTTCCAGCAGGCGTTCGCATTTTTATATTTTTCAACCGTTCTATGCTATTACGGAATTTCTTGTCGTATCTAACATAGACACCGTAAACTTCTTCATTTTCCCCAATAATTTGGGTCGCAAATGAACCACGCGTAACGTCGTTGACCGTTTGTGCAATTTGATAAGGTGCTAATCCTTTTTCAGATGCTTTATCTGGATTCACTTCGATTTGTATCTCTTCTACGGTATCTTGAAGATTATTTGTTACTTCAGTTATCGAGTCGAGGTCGGCCAATTTCCGATTCAACTTCAATACTGCATCATTGAGTCGTTCTTCATTTGTGTCTTTCAATGAAAACGTCAATGTATTCGGACTTGAGCCCGCGGCGGTCTGCAAGTTAAAGCTAACTTTCGCATCATCACCGATTTCCTTCAATACCTTAGGCTGTACATCATCGACGAATTCGAAAACAGAACGTTCACGATCTGCGAGAGGTAACAGTTTTACAGATATTTCTGCACGATCTGCTTTTGATGTGCCTTGAGCTATATCCCGTTGCGTTCCGCCAACCAGACTGACATATACCTCTACGTCACTTTCCTTTTTCAATTGTGTTTCGATTCGCTTCACAACTTCATCCGTCGCAGTTGCAGATGAACCATTCGGCAGCTTCACCGAAACACTTACAAATCCTTCATCTGTTGAAGGCAGGAATTCTGTTCCGACTTTGGTCAAGGCTAAAACGCTAAGTAGTAGAACGACTACTGTAAATACCAGAACAACAGAACGATATTTCAACGACCATTTTACCGAGCGTTCAAAGTTGTTCAATTTTTTAGATCGACGTCTTCTCGCTTCCATGTCGGCCTTCGGTTTATTGAGTAAACGACTTGCCATCATTGGTACAACTGTTAAAGCAACAATAAGCGATGCAAATAAGCTGAAGGAAATTGTTAAAGCGAATTCAGTAAATATCTGTCCTATCAAACCGCTGATGAAAACAACCGGTACAAATACAGCTAGCGTCGTTAATGTTGACGCTATAATCGCACCGCCAATTTCCTTCGTCCCTTCAGATGCAGCTTGCTTTGGCTTTTTCCCCATAGTGAGATGCCGTTCAATGTTTTCAATAACGATAATCGCATTATCGACGAGCATTCCGATACCTAATGCAAGTGCACCCAATGTCATAATATTTAGCGAGAAGTTCGCAAAATACATGAGGACGAAAGTGACAATAACCGAGTATGGAATTGCAATTCCAATAATAATTGGGCTCTTGATGCCTCGAAGGAAAAAGAATAAAACGAGCATCGCAAAAATACCGCCTAGTATTAGAGATTGGCCAATATTTCCGATGGCAAGTTTCACATAATCTCCTTGGTCAAACAAAATATTTGACTCGACTCCATTGAATTCTTCTTTCTCTAAAAGCTTGTCAAGCGCTGTTTTGAATGCTGTAGATACTTCCGCAGTATTTGCACCCGATTCTTGCAATACGGACATTAAAACTGCCTGCTGATCATTTGCACGGGTTTCTGTTCCGGTCTCAGACTCTACAAGCGCAACGTCCGCTACATCGGCTATTTTTATCTTTTTGCCACTGAGTGGATTTGTTCCTACTGTGACGCCACGGATATCCGAAATGGACGTGAGCGTGCTGACAATACGTGTTGTCAATAACATTCCGTCTCTAGTCTCGATTGGTTCACCCGGCATCGATACATTATTCGCCTGGATCATTTGCACGATACCTGCTTGGTCAAGTCCATTTGCCACAATTTTGTTCTGATCTAGAATAATTTGGACTTCTTCCATAAGTTGACCTGAAACAGAAACACTCGCTACTCCTTTTGTTCTCCGTAATTCTGTTTCCAACTGTTCGGCAATCTTTCGGACATCAATGTCTTCCGTAGTAGAATGCAACGACAATTGAATTACCGGAAACTGGGCCGGGTCAAACTTCATGAATCTGGGTTTATTTGCCCCGTCAGGAACCGGAACTTGATCGACCCGCTGCATGATATCGAGTTGGACTTCATCAATGTTCGTCGACCAGTCAAACATGAGTAGGATGAAATTTGCCCCTTCCTGGGAGGTAGACTGCATTGATTTCAAACCAGGTGAAGTTGAAAGACTTGCTTCAAGCGGTTTAGTTAATTTCTCGCTCACTTCAGCCGGAGATACGCCTGGATAACTAGAAACTACGACTGCAATTGGCGGGTTCAATTCCGGAATTAATGTTACTGGAATGCGAAAAAATGACACAGCTCCGAGAATGATGATTAGAAACATTGTCACAATTGTAAATACAGGTCTTTTAATAGAAAAGTCACTGATTTTCATTTACATTTCCCTCTCCCCAAATAATTCTTTATTTCAATCATAGTTAAAGATTGACACTTCTTCAAACATGAGCCACTATCATCTGCTCTTTTATCAAAAGGTCGAACCTCAAAGAACCTGAGGTCTGAAACTAGAAACGATCAATTTAAACTTATCGTTTCCTATCCATAAAAAAACCGACAAAACGGAAAGACCGTCCTGCCGGATTAGCGGATTATAATAGACTATATAACTCAATATCTGGATACTTATCGTGGAACCACCGCATCGCAAAGTCGTTTTCAAACAGGAATACTAATTTATCGTGGCGGTCTTTTACGAGCATTGCACGTTGACCCGCCATTGATTCTTTGACATCACTTTCATTAACAATCCAACGTGCCACTTTTGAACCGACGTGCTCCATACGTACCTCGACATTATACTCATTCTTCATCCGATGCTCGAATACTTCGAATTGAAGCTGACCAACTGCCCCTAAAAGTACATCCTCGGTGTGGAGCGTCCGGTAATATTGAATTGCGCCTTCTTGTACAAGCTGGAGAATCCCTTTATGGAAATGTTTGGACTTCATGACGTTTTTCGCGGTTACCCGTACGAAAAGTTCCGGTGTAAATTGTGGAAGCGCATCAAAAATGAAGTTAGATTTACCGCCAATTACTGTATCACCGATTTGGTAGTTACCTGTATCATGGAGCCCAATAATATCTCCGGCAACTGCTTCATCCACAGTTTCACGATCATCTGCAAGAAACTGTGTTGTCTGTGTCAGTTTGAATGTCCTTGAAATTCGTGGAACTGTTACGTTCATTCCACGTTCGAATTTACCTGAAACAATACGGACGAATGCTATACGGTCTCGGTGCATTGGGTTCATATTCGCTTGAATCTTAAAGATAAACCCTGAAAACTCTTCCGAATACGGATCGATTTCTGTTTTATCTTTTGTTATTCGCGGTTGTGGAGGCGGTGAAAATTGTAAAAATGTTTCTAAAAATGTTTGTACACCGAAATTTGTAAGTGCGCTGCCAAAAAATACTGGCGTTAATTCGCCAATTGCAATTTTCTCTTCATCGAAATCATTTCCTGCTTCATTTAAAAGAAGGACATCTTCGATTGCCTGCTTGTAATACGAAGTTTCCATCATCGGATGCGGTTCTACGAGGCCACCCTCGTCATTTATAGCAAGGAAACGGTTTTCATCGTTGACACGAACCTGTTCAATACGCTGATTAAAACGATCATAGATACCTAGGAACTCTTTGCCCATCCCAATTGGCCAGTTCATGGCGTAAGACTGTATGCCAAGAACTTCTTCCAACTCTTCCATTAATTCAAGCGGTTCTTTCCCTAAGCGGTCCATTTTGTTGATAAATGTAAAAATCGGAATTCCACGCATACGACATACTTTGAATAGTTTAATCGTCTGCGGCTCAATTCCTTTCGCCGAGTCGACCATCATAACCGCTGCATCAACTGCCATAAGCGTACGGTAAGTATCTTCACTGAAATCCTCGTGCCCGGGTGTATCCAAAATATTAACGCGTTTTCCATCATAATCGAATTGCATAACTGATGAAGTGACCGAAATCCCACGCTGTTTTTCAATTTCCATCCAGTCAGACGTTGCAAATTTACCAGACTTTTTCCCTTTTACTGTTCCAGCATCACGAATTGCGCCGCCAAAATAGAGAAGTTTTTCTGTAATTGTCGTTTTCCCGGCATCCGGGTGAGAAATGATTGCAAAGGTACGACGAGACGCAATTTCTTCATTTATAGGTTTGTCCATTATATATTATCTCCTTCTGTTCTGCTTTTCTTAGCATAAGTTTATCATAGTGTAAACCGCAGTAGATCATTTGAATAAATACCGTTGCATCCAGGTCTACAAGCATTCAACAAAAACCAGTGTATTAAAGTTTATTATACCGTTTCCTGAATAAAAGGTTTAATCAGGCCCGCATCCCGAAAATACACAAAATAAAACGACCTTTCCGTAATTGGATTGGTCGTTTTATTCCTCCATCACCACAATACTATTACTTCTGATTTTAACATCATCGCGATGAGCACGCAATCTTGAATTACCCCCACTTTCACTTCGTTTAGAAGTGGGAGATTCCTAAGACCACTGACGTAACCGTCAGTTATTGATTAGGCTAACCCCGCAATCCCTGCGGTTAAAAGCCTTTCGGCTTCATTTTTTATATTTATACTTGCGTTAATATCTCTATCGTGATGGTCTCCACACCCTTGACAATCCCATTCACGCAAGGCAAGATTCTTAACGTCTTTGTTTCTATATCCACAAGATGAACAAAGTTGGCTTGATGGGAATGTTTTACCTACAGCAATAACTTGTTTCCCATACCATTTCGCCTTATATTCAAGCATCGTTCTGAATTGCGACCAACTTACTTCGCTAATTAATTTAGCAAACATTTGGTTTTTGAGCATATTGGATACTTGCAAATCCTCTATTCCGATAACATCGTGGTTTTTGATGATTTCGGAGGAGATTTTATGCAAGTAATCCGTTCTTGCGTTGCTAATTTGCTCGTGAATACGAGCAACCTTTATCTTTTGTTTTTGATAGTTTCTCGCTTCGCTTAATTTACATTTCCGCTTTAAGGCGGCCTCTTGTCGTCTTGAAAGAATACGCTGTGCTTGTATCAGCCTCTTCTCTAGTGCACAAAAGAACTTATGATTTCTATAGATCGTTCCGTCAGATAAGATCGCAAAATCCTTCAGGCCAACATCAACACCTGCAGATAAACCAGTTTTTGGTAACCCTTTAACTTCTGTTTCAACAAGAATAGATACAAAGTATTTACCCGAAGGGTTACGTCGAATCGTTGCGCTAAGAATTCTACCATCAATTTCACGACTTTTAGAAAACTTCACCAAGCCCAACTTAGGTAGCTTAACCATGTTATCAACTACTGCTATATTTCCGTTGGTATGCTTTGACGTGTAGGATTGCACGTTATTGCTCTTTGATTTAAAACGCGGAGCTTTGTTTTGTTTCTTGAAAAATCGTTCATATGAATCAGCCAAATTCTTTAAGGACGACTGAAGAGAAGTGCTATCCACTTCTTTTAACCAAATTGTATCTTCCTGTTTTTTTAATTGCGTTAACTCGGCGGAACAAGCGATATAAGACAATCCTTTGCCCGTCTCTTTGTAGATACTATCCCACTTAGCCAAAAAGTGATTAAAGACAAAGCGACTGCACCCGATTGTCTTAGCAATGAGGATTTGTTGTTCTATGTCTGGATAGATACGGAATTTATAGGCTTTGTTGATTATCATGTATTTTCACCTCGCTTCAAAAGGGTTATGTGACAAGAACAGAATAACCGTTCCGTTAAAGCGAATATTTTGGACTTTTTTCCAACCGAAATTCATCTCCCACTTATCACTGGGCTACGCCCTTGTCGTGAGTGAAGTGAGAGTCTTCTTTCGGTAAACAGATAAATGTCTTGTTTGACTATCCGCGCTTCTTCCTTCGTCATTTTCCTTTTGATTAAATAACAAACAAACCTAAAAACACTTTGATAATCTATTTAACACTCATGCTATTGTTAATATTGACTTTTATATATTCGTTACTTATTTTCGTTGACAAAACCTCTCGCCGAATTTCAAGATAAACAGTTTTGGTTAGCATCGGGCCTAGTGCGTCTGTTATGTTTCAATTTGGTCGTTTCCGTATTACCGTCACTTTCATCGACTTTTTTATACCAGCTTAATTCTGCTAAATGTTCTCGAAATAGCAGCGACATAGCATGCTTCTCAGCGCTCTGATCTATCACGTTACAGCCACTCCTTTACTGCTCTGATTTCCTACCATCGCAAAGTAAATAGATATTAGCTCTTCCGTCCTGTTGCGCAGCCGCATGTTCATGTAGCGTCTTTTGTCTTCATAGCCACCATGGAAAAAGGCATACTCAGTAAACGTGCCGTCTTTCCCTTGTTTAATTAACTTTAAATGTTCACTTCGGGCATAGAGATTCGTTTCTTTTAATTCGGCTCGGACTATTTTTAGTGCACTTTCAATAATTTCTACATAAGGCTTTTTCAATTTAAATGAGCCTGGTCTCTCTCTAAAATTGTTATAACCATTGGTAAGTAAATCATATTTTCAAAATGCGGTAATGCATCTGATGGAATAAACGCCATTAGATTACCCTACTCTCTTTACGAATGATGGGAACAAGTGCCAGTACATTATCAATAATAAAAGTACGTTTGGATCCTCGAAGATGACAATAGGCTCGGAAGGATACCTCACCAACCTGTAGGACTTTGATTCTTCGCTTACTGATTGAACCATCTTTAGCCATATACATCATATCCAGTGACTCGTTGTACTCCAGTGACTTCAATAATTGACCACGCACATTCGTTCCCCCTTTTCATCCATTATACAGAATGTATGTTCGTTTTACAAGCAAATAAAAAGCATCTTGTGAGAGATGTTTTTAGTTACGATCACTATTTAGATGAACGACCTTTATGCACTGTGTACGCCCATTAAGAAACGTTCAATTTTAGAAAAAAATAACGCCGAAGCGTTTAATGATATAACTATTTATAGTTCAATACGCTACGCCAAATGGGTATGAAACATAATCACAAGAAAAGAGATGACAACTTTAAATTTCATATCTTTAATTATTTTCATATCACCACATCCTATTTCTAGAGTATTGGTACATTTAAAGATTAACACGCCTTTATTAAGCCATTTTGAATGGAGCGTAAATGTTTTGTAAATATTCTCAAAGCCGCCTATCACTTTTTTATTGCATAAACAAAAAAAACGCCCGGATGGACGTTCCAAAGAGTTGGTAGTGCAAAAAAAGTTCCTATAGTCAGGACCAAGCTAACTTTCAATTAATTAATAAATAATCCTGTACCAAACTTCTTTTCCGCTTCTTCTAGCGCGATTTCTGCATCTGAATGCGGATGTTTTATAGAGCCGATAATTTGAAAGTCCTCATGCCCTTTTCCTGCAAATATGATGATGTCTTCAGAATTTGCGACTGAAACTGCGTGGCGCACAGCACTTGGTCGATCACCGATACACGCATACCGCTTATGCAGCATGCCAGCTTCCAATTCAGACAGGATTGACTCGTACGGCTCGTCTCTCGGATCGTCTGTCGTTAAGACAACATAATCAGCAACAGATGCTTTTTCCGCCATGATTGGACGTTTTATCCGATCGCGGTTGCCACCTGTCCCTATGACGAAGATAAGACGGCTTCCTTCTTTTTTATATGGCAGGACTGCAGCAATCGCTTTTTCAATCGCATCCGGTGAATGTGCGTAGTCAACATACATCGTTAGCGGCAATTGTGTCGGTACTTGTTCCATCCTACCTTTGACGGCTGAAATCTTCCCTAGGTAATTTAGGATATCCTCTATAACCATTCCTTTAGCGTATAAAGCAGCAATTACAGCCAATGCATTGTAGACGCTGAATTCGCCTATCAAATTCATAGCAACCCGGAACTCCCCATCAGGTGAAGTTAGCTTAAATACCGTTCCGTTTGCTGCAAGCTCGATATCCGATCCACGAAATACTGCTTCATTTTGAATGCCATATGTAAAGGCTGGGTAAGAAGTCATTTCCAGTAGCTTATTGGACCATTCGTCATCCGCGTTAATGACTGCAAATTTTCGTTTTTCCATGTCTTGTCCTAGTTGTGAAAACAATAAACCTTTTGCATAACCGTAGTGATCCATCGTGCCATGGAAATCGAGATGGTCATGCGTTAGGTTTGTGAAAACAGCAATATCGAATTCCGTTCCTGCTAAACGACCTTCTACGAGTCCGTGTGAGGAAACTTCCATCGTCATTGTTGTACAGCCTTCTTCCACTGCACGGGCAATCATTCCTTGTGTCGTCAGTACGTCTGCTGTTGTATTTTCAGTTTCATATAGTGTTCCATTCAACTCAAAGCCGATTGTTCCAGAAACTGCTGATACTTCACCTGCTTGCTGGAGTATTGCTTGTATGATGCCGCTCACGCTAGTCTTTCCGTTCGTCCCTGTTACACCAATCATCGTCAGCCGTTTTGAAGGATAGCCGTAAAACCGTGGTGCCAACAAACTGATAGCCCGGGATGTATTTTCAACCATGACGCAAGCAACTTTAGTCAAATCGACGTTGACGGGTTTCGAAGCAACGATAACGCGTGCTCCATTTTCAATGGCCTTATCCACAAACTTATGACCATCCACCGTGAACCCTTCGATACAGACGAAAACCCCTCCCGCACTTACCGAACGTGAATCTACCGCAATATCCGTCACAGTTGGTGGGAGTGTCCCTGTTATTTGTTTAATAGGTAAGATTGATAGTAAATTTTTTGTATTCATAAAAACCCTCCATTTAATCTATCATTGCTGAAGTCACGTATGCTCGTAGCAACTGCGCAGACGCTTTCAGTGAATCGGTATGTGTTCGTTCTAAAGCATGAGATGATTCGATTCCTGGACCGAATAACGCATGCTTAACGTCGAATCCCGCACGAATTGCAGCAGACGCGTCTGATCCGTAATACGGGTAAATATCGAGTTTGAACGGAATATCCCCTACTTTACACAAATTCGATAAGTGTTGCGTCAATGCATAATGATACGGTCCGCTTGAATCTTTCGCACAAATTGAAACCGTATATTCATCTGAAGTTTGACCGTCTCCAATTGCGCCCATATCGACCGCTATGTACTCAACCGTTTCATCTGGAATATTAGAGTTTCCGCCATAGCCGATTTCTTCATTATTGGAAATATAAAAATGCGTCGTATGCGGAAGTTGTACTTTTTCTTCTTTTAATGAACGAATCAATCCAAGCAAGAGAGCTGTACTCGCTTTGTCGTCAAGATGACGTGATTTAATGAATCCACTTTCTGTCGTTTCAAAACGCGGATCAAATGAGACAAAATCGCCAACTTCGATACCCAGTCCACGAGTTCCATCTGCTTTCGTCACTTTTTCATCTATACGTACTTCGATATTATCTGCGCTTCGTTCAGCTGTTCCGGCATTTTTATAAACATGGACAGACGTCTGGTGCATAAGAATTGTTCCCCGTACTTCTTTCCCTGAAGCTGTATGGATGAGGCAATATTCCCCTTCCACTGCATTCCATCTGAAACCGCCAATCATATCCAGCTTCAAACGACCATCGCTTTTAATTTCTTTAACCATTGCGCCAAGTGTGTCCGTATGTGCTGTGAGCAGGCGATGACGTGAAGTATTAGAACCTTCAATCGTAGCGATGATAGCTCCTTTATTTGTCTTCTTGAAGGATACCCCGATATCGCTCAGTTCTTGCTCAATTAGCTCCATCACTTTTTGTGTATATCCCGATGGACTAGGTGTTTCAACAAGTCTTTTAAGTAGCGTAACAATCTGTTTTTCATCAAATACAGTTTGCATTTTCAAGTCCCCTTTCTTCCCCTTCAAAAGTAGCCGGCTTTACGAAGTTTTACATCATATATTTTAAGTATAATGTAGATTTACCGAGGTGCCTAATGGAATACTTTTGTTCTAACTTTTTTCAATTCATAGTACCATTCATAGTCAATAGCTAACGTTTGATTGTTGCCGTTTCTCACACCTTAAAGAATAGAAAACCGCTATCCATTATCGGATGAGCGGTTTTACTATTTTCAGCTTATTGCCGTATGGTGGAAATGCAAGTGACATTGGAATGGTTGTACTTTTTTTCATCATAGACTTGGCATGCGTAAATGTATCAAAACTAGCTTTTCCATGATACGAACTCACTCCGGAAGTACCGACTCCGCCAAATGGTAAGTTGACGTTTCCAACATGCGCAATTGTGTCATTTATGCATCCACCGCCGAACGGAAGGTTTTCAATGAAGTAGTCAGCAGCTCGACTATTCTCAGTAAAGAAATATGCGGCCAGTGGTTTCGGCAATTGACGGATCCGTTGAAGCGCATCGTCAAGGTTATCATATGTCAAAATCGGTAAAATCGGCCCAAAAATTTCATCCTCCATTGAAGCACTATTCCAAGATATATTATCAAGAAGTGTCGGTTCAATGAATAAGTCAGAACGGTCAGAATTCCCTCCGCTTATTACATGAGTTCGGTCCGTATCAATAATTCCGGCGAGTCGGTTGAAGTGTTTTTCACTGACGATTCTTCCGTAATCTGGACTTTGCGAAATATCTTTTCCGTAAAATTTACGAATAGATGATTGAATATTTTTAATTAGTTGTTCTTTGACAGTATGATGGACGAGAAGATAATCCGGTGCAACACATGTCTGTCCAGTATTCAAAAATTTACCCCAAACAATTCGCTCAGCCGCTTTTTGTAAATCAGCTGTCTGATCAACAAGCGCCGGACTTTTCCCGCCGAGTTCAAGCGTAATCGGCGTTAACCTTTCCGCCGCAGCTTTCATAATAACTTTCCCAACGGCCACACTTCCGGTAAAGAAAATATAATCGAATGAAGCGTGGATGAGTGCTGACGTTTCTTCCTGTTCTCCTTCTACGACTCGAATATAATCCGGCGCAAAAGTTTCCGTCAGTATTTTATTAACGACATGCGCAGTATGAACAGATGTCTCAGAAGGTTTAACGATGGCGCAATTCCCACCTGCAATCGCTCCGATAAGTGGCTCCATAACGAGCTGAAATGGATAGTTGAAAGGTCCAATAATAAGGACGGATCCATAAGGTTCATGAACGATGAAGCTTTTCGCAGGTTGAAGGTGGACAGGCGTTCTGACTGATTCCTCTTCCATCCAGTCTTCTAAATGTTTAATCATATAAGTAATACTCGATAGGACAAATCCAATTTCCGTCACATAGGACTCAAAAGAGCTTTTACGCAAATCTCTATGCAAGGCTTCCGTGATTTCTACTTCATTGGCGGTAATCGCTTCCTTCAGCTTACCGAGCATTTCTTTTCGGAATGCAGCGCTCCGTGTCTTCCCAGTAAAATAAAATGAGCGCTGGGAAGATATCATCGATTCTACGTCTTGTGCAGTAAAATTCATGTTATCCCTCCATATTCTATTTCTTATAATCTTAAATATAATAGGTAGAGGTTGCAATCATTATGCTAAAAGAATATCAATCACTTTTTGTATCTCAAGACCTTCTTCGAATGAAACAAGCAACGCATCTTCCCCATTTACGGCTGCAATACATTCATCCACAAGCGTTTTCACTGAATCAGAAGAAGTCAATATCTCAAAAGGACTGTCTTTTAATGCCATGCTAAGTTCCGACCAATTGCGCAGTTTCAGAACACCTTTATCTCCATATACTGTATAAGACAGTTCTTCTTGTTGGCCGATTCCTGAAATGCCGTTCAGGAGGAATGGTATGTCGCCTACCGTATCGCCAAATGCAATGACGCTCGTTTCCGCAAGCGTTTCATCTATAGGATAAGTGGTCTGGTGGGAGATGATTTCCAGTTCACCAAACATCCTGTACATAAGCTGAAGATAATGCGGGAATACTTCTCGTGTAAAGCCACCTTGTTCACGTGAAGCAATCCATGGATTTTGCTGCCAAACGCGTGGCCAATGTGGAAAATAGGTTTGCAACTCAATTCGAACAACTTCACCGATTTCACCTTCATTAACAAGTTTCATCATATGCCTGACTGATGGACTGTAGATCAATGGAAAATGCATTGCTGTTTGAATCGACTTGTCCGCCGCGGCTGAAGACATAACCAATCCATCTGCAACATTATGTGCAAGCGGTTTTTCACAAAGTACATTCAAACCTTGTGCAAGCGCTTCCGTACTAAGAACAGCATGCGATACAGGCGGAGCTCCAATATAGACCCAGTTCGGTTTCAATGCGAGCACCTCTTCATATGAGGATGCCGCATAAAGCCCATATGTATTCGCCATTTCTTGAAGACGTTTGTCATTTTCATCAAACAGCGCCAAAATGAGTGCAGCATCATTGTTACGCAATTGATTAATAATCCGTTCACCGACAATTCCTGTGCCGACGATTGCAAATGTAGTCTTATTCATCTAGACAACCCCTTTTTGAAAGTTCGTTTTTACAAAGCTAATATCAATTACGCCTCGGCGTAATTGCGTCCAGATTTTGAATCGAGCTTGAGGCCTACAGGATGTAGGTCATGCAACCGTTGCCGCAGGACGCGGCGATCTTAGGTTGCCTTCATTGACTCCTTTCAAAATCTGTGACATCCGCCGGAGGCTTAATCTTTATTCAGCGGGCGTTTGGACACCCGCTGAACAGGAATTAAACCCCATTCACCTCCAACCTATGGAGGTGAGAGATGAATGCTGAATAAATATAGATAGGTCTTAGGATTCCTTTACACGCCTTCACGTTTTGAATGACAGCAATGAAGGGAATAGAAAATTTAAACAGCAAAGAATCTAAAGGAGGAAATGGACATGACAACAACTGATACTTGGTGGGAAACAATCTTTGAAGGTAATCTTTCATCGGGAATAAATAAAGAACGTCTGGTTGAACTTGAAGAAGAAAATTTCCTTTATTTTGATGAGGTGCAACAAATCGAAGAACCCATACACTGATAACGAATTCCACATACTAATTCATGACACTAATTTAACATGGACCATACGACAGCTTTTCCAGTAATTTACCGGGAAAGCTGTTTTTAAATATGGTTTACTCGATACTGTGCCATAGATAAAGTGCAGCATAACTTAAATAGGGTGTCCAATCAGGAAAATGAACAAGCATTTCATCGATCGTAGGCTTGCGGTCCATTCCCCATAACTTTTTCAATGCATTTTGTAGACCAATATCCGCCAATGGGAATAAATTCGGACGTCCAAGACCTGACATGAGAAAACTTTGCGCCGTCCATGGACCCACTCCACGATATGCAACCAATTCCGATGTCACTTCTTCATCATCCATTAGCGTAAATCGCTCAAGGTCCAGCTTCCCCTCTGCAATCGCTTGCGACAGTCCGATGACATATTCAGCCTTACGTGAACTAAACTGCAATTCACGCAGAGTGGAGACATCTAGGGACGCAATACGTTCAGGGGTGGGATAGCGCCAGACACCATCCAACTCACTACCAAACGTTTCCACGAAACGCTTGGTCAATGTATGCGCAAAGGAAAGGTTTAGTTGCTGATGAATAATACTTTTCATTAAAGTTTCGTACAAAGAAAAACTTTTTATAAGCGGCGTTCCTTCATATTCGAGGAAAAGTGCTCCAAGGTCCGTATTTGCAAAATGATTCCCGATGGCATCCAGCGGTTTATCAAAGTGAAAAATTGACTTAACCGTTTTAACTTGATTTTCATCAATCGCTTCTTCTATGTTAAATGAAGGGAATTGTTTTGTGCCTGTACTTTGTAAGTGGACAATATTCCCTTCCTTCATGGGAATGCGAACTGAACAACTATGCAAATCCACCGTATTTACAGGGTCTCTTGCAAGTCGCGCAATTGCTCGATCAAAATCGTAAACGAACGGCAATGAGAATTGAACGTCGATTAAAAACACCTCTTTCTTCATGATTCTATCGTTTATTATACGCTAGTAAAATAGTTTCCCAAAAAGTATTGACTTCCTCTACAGATTGGTTATAATAGAACTTGTGCAGTAAGCAGAAGCACTACTTAAATTCCCGGTTCCGTAGCTCAGCTGGGAGAGCACTACCTCGACAAGGTAGGGGTCGCTGGTTCGAGCCCAGTCGGGACCATTGGGTGTTAAACCCGAAAAAAGCCTTTAGGAACAAAGGTTTTTCTAAAAGCATCATCCTTCATTGGATGGTGTTTTTTTGTTTGATAATAATATTTAAATTCTTCCTTATGTATAGGGGCGGGTTCGGAGTATGGAGTGTAGACCGCTTCCCGCGCTGGGGAGTTCGATATCGAGAGAATTGAAAAATTCGAAGTGTGAATTCGCAGATCGCTTGGCGCTTTGGGGATGCCTCTCGCCATGATCCTGGATATGCGCTTCGCATCCAGTCTCAGGGCTTCAGCTACCCCTTTGCCGCGCCTTCGCTAGAGTTTCCATTAATGATAGAGCTGTTAATTCAGAGTGTACATTTTAGATCGCTTAGCGCTTTAGGGATGCCTCTGGGGAACTGAAAAAGTTCTATACTATATCACTTCAATCCATTTTTCTTTAAGGTCTCCTCTTGCATCTTCGCTTTTTTACTTAAACGGTAGCTATTTTTGTATACACCGTATAATGCGATGGCAAATGGAATTGATGCCATTAGAAATGTTTCAAGTGCTGTTATCGATTCCTGGTCAAACCATTCGAATTTGACGTTTAGAGTACCCAAATATAAGAGTAACGCTGACAGCCATCCCCCGAATAACGCGACAAGCTGCTTTAGTTTTTCTGCATTCATTATAATACCTCCTTTATCCTATAATTCTAAGACCCACAAACACGAAAGTTAGATATGGCCTGTATTACTATCGTATTCACTATAATTTCATTCATTTCCGCTCCACCCCCGATTCTTTTCCTATTCCGAAATATATCTACAACACTGCATTAGATCGATTGAATGCAGAGGGTAATATCTTCAAAAAATACAAGGAACTTTCCCCCAATGAAAAAATGGATTCCGAACGCAAAAAATCCCTTCGACTATTAGCGAAGGGATTTCCAATAAAAAAACATTTATGTGGTTTTCAATTCTAGTCTTTGTGCAAGTAGAGACAAAGCGTAATTCACAACGAAGTACATAAGGGATATTAATATAAAGATTGGAATTACTTCGTTTGGAAAGTGTGCTTGAATGATTTTTGCATTATGAAGCAACTCCGGAAGCGCTATAACAACTGCAAGCGATGTATCCTTTAGAAGTGATATAAACTGACTAACAAGGTTTGGTACCATTCTTCGAAGTGCTTGCGGCAAAATAACAGTTCTCAACGCTTGAACATATGTAAGTCCTGATGAACGTGCTGCTTCCATTTGCCCTTTTTCAATAGAATTCAATCCACCACGAACAATTTCAGCTAACATCGCTGATTCAAAAACAGTCAATGCCACAATAGCGGAAACAGTTATGCTGAGATTAATACCCATCTCTGGCAGTGCAAAATAAGTAAATAATATGATCAGAAGTAGTGGCAAGTTCCGGATTGTTTCCACAACAACCGCTAGTAATTTTGAAAGGATAGGTATTTTAGCAAATCGTAAAGTTCCGATTGCTCCACCTATTATAAAACTGAAAAAAATTGAAATAAAAGCAACTTTTAACGTAACATAAAAACCTTCCATTAAAAATTTAAGATTATCTGGACTAAATGCACCTGAAAAATCCATTATGACACCTCCTTAATGGCTATTAGCAAGACGTTTTTCAAGATAAGATACGCCTAAGCTTAATGGAATGGTTATGATTAAATAAAATAAAGCGACAAATATGTACACATCAAAGACTACATAAGTTTTGGCCGAAATTAGGTCTGCTTGATACATCAGTTCCGTACCGGCTATGAGCGCCAAAATAGATGAGTTTTTCACTAAATTAATAAATTGGTTACCAATAGGAGGTACTACAATTTTAATAGCTTGAGGTAGGATGATTATTCTCATTGTTTGAGCATAGCCTAAACCTGACGACCTTGCAGCTTCCATTTGCCCTTTGGGAACAGACAAAATACCTGAGCGAATCGCTTCTGCGATAAAAGCAGACGTATAAATAGTCAATCCAATTGTTCCTGCAGTAAATCCTGAGAGCTGTAGTCCCAAGGACGGAGTCCCAAAATAAAAGAAAAACACAATAACGAGTAGTGGAATATTCCGGAAAAACTCTACATAAGCTGTGGCTATCCAACGAAGCGGTGCAAACGGAATAATTCTCATTACCGCGACGATAGCACCAATCAAAAAGCTTCCAATTAATGCGATAAGACTAATTAATAACGTAACTTTAAACCCATCCCAATACATATCGAAATAATTTATTAGAATTGAGAAATCCACAATCTTTCCACCTCACTTAATTCAATCAGGATGGGCAATAGATGCCCATCCTGATTGATCAAACTATTTTGTGAAACTATACATTGCCAATATAGAAACACCCTTTTACTTCAACAAACCTTCAAACCAACTGTTATAAACAGTATCGAATTCACCGTTCGATTTTAGTGATTCAAGCGAAGTGTTAAGCGCATCTAAAAGTTCTTTTTCACCTTTTTTCACAGCAATCCCATAAGGCTCTTCTGTAAATTGTTCACCAACTAATTCAAATGAATCATCTTCAGAAGCCATTCCTGCAAGGATTGAGTCATCTGTTGTTAATACTTCACCTTTTCCAGCTTTAAGTGCAGTGAAAGCTTCTGCATAGTTTTCAAATTCTAAGACGGGTGCATCTGGAGCTGCTTCACGTATATTATCAGTAGAAGTAGACCCTTTTACAGCAATTACAGTTGTATCTTTTGTAAGGTCGTCAGTACTTTGAATAGGACTTCCTTTTTTCACAAGAAGAGATTGACCTGCATTGAAATATACGTCTGAGAAATCAACTTCTTTTGCACGTTCTTCTGAAATTGTCATTGTCGCGATAATTGCATCGATATCGCCTTTATTCAATAATGGAATTCTTGTTTTAGATGTTACTTCTACAAATTCAACTTTCGTTTCATCGCCTAGGATTTCTTTTGCTAATTGCTTAGCAACATCGATATCAAAACCTTCAACTTCTCCTGTAGCTGGATCTTTTAAACCAAATAATTTCGTGTCGTATTTTACACCGAACACAATTTTATCGCGTTCTTTAATTGTATCTAGTACATTTTTCCCTTCTGTTGCATCACTCGCTGCATTGTCGTCCTCCGAATTACAAGCTGCCAAAAGCATAACTGACATAATTGCAGTAATCGTTAATAAAAGAATCTTTTTTGTTTTAAACATATCAACATCTCCCCTTTTGTTTTTAATGATTTAATATACGGCTGAGAAAGACTTGAGCCCTTTCTTCTTGCGGGTTTTCGAAAAACTCAACCGGAAGTGCCTCTTCTAAAATTCTGCCTTGGTCTATGAAGACAATTCGATCTCCAACTTCTTTGGCAAATCCCATTTCATGTGTGACAACCACCATCGTCATACCTTCTTTTGCAAGCGTTTTCATGACATCCAATACTTCACCGACCATTTCCGGGTCAAGAGCAGATGTAGGTTCATCAAAAAGCATGATGTCCGGTTTCATAGCAAGTTCTCTCGCAATTGCGACGCGTTGTTGTTGTCCCCCAGATAATTGCGATGGATAGGAAGATGCTTTGTCAGGAATTCCTACCTTTTCTAAGTAATACATCGCAGTCTTTTTTGCCTCTTCTGCTGATTGCTTCAAGACATTCATTGGAGCTAGTGTAATATTTTGAAGAACAGTTTTGTGTGGATACAAATTAAAGTGTTGGAAAACCATTCCAATGTTTCGTCTCAATTTGTTAATATCCGTTTTCTTGTCATTGACTACGGTATCATTCACGGTAAGCGTTCCTTCGGTAATTGTCTCAAGCCTATTTATGCATCTAAGTAACGTACTTTTCCCAGAGCCCGATGGACCGATGATGACAACTACTTCTCCATCTTTCATAGTGAGATTAATATCTTTAAGAACTTGAAAATCTCCATAATATTTATTGACTTGTTCAAATGAAATCATGCCTTACCCCTTTCTAACAACTTCGAACTCAAAAAGAACTGAGTTCATCGAATCATTTCCAATTTCTAAATTGTCATGCATGTATGCCATTCTATCTATTCACAATTTAGTTGTCAACTTGATTTTTTGAAAACGGTTACATTTGATATAATTACATCACGATTAGTACACTTTCAAAGTTATATCTTATTCTATTGAATGAACCTCCTTAATACAAAAAAGCCCGAAAGGTTGGTTTAAACCTTTCAGGCTTTCATATACGTTTCGTTATGTTTGTGCACCTTTCACTTTCGTTTCAGGCATTGTTTCATCAGGTCTGATATCTTCGAAGGTTTCGCCGGCTTCTTGTAAATCACGCGTTCTGTGTGCAATTCTTGACGATGCACAAGCAGCAATACTGGCAACGAGATCGTCAAGGAACGTATGGATTGCTTTTCCTTTTACTGTATCCAGTTCATTAATAATTCCTATTTTATTTTTGTCAAGATGACCGAATGTCGTTACTGCAATGGATCCATATGTAAATACGGCACCAAGTGCGATTGTTTCATCGACTCCGAAGAGTCCTTCATCCGATTCAACAATTTGTTGTAAGGGTGCGGACAACTTACCTTGTTCAGCAAGTTCATCCAGCTCGATTCCCACTAAGATTGCATGTTGGAGTTCACGTTTTCGGAGTACACCTTCAACAGATTCAATACAGTGATCCATTGTGAGGCCTTTATTGTAAGGATATTGCATTTCGTAGACAATTTCTGCAACCGATTCAAGCGTTACACCGCGTCGGTTCAAAGCTGCTTTCGTTGCATCAGTTACAACTTTTGAATGAACTACCTTTTTGTCGTCATGCATTACTGTTCAACCCCTTTTGTAAGTAATATATAAACTTAACACAACCATTATACCTGACCTTGCCGATATGATACAATTTCACTATATACGCATTTTTAGGAGGTTTCATCTTGAAGAACGGTAAAATAGAGGACATAACAATCTATAGTAAAGAACTTGATGAGGAAATGCAGTTACTTATTCATTTACCACACAATTATTCCCCACTATATAAGTACTCAGTTCTAATCGCATCCGATGGAAAAGACTATTTTCAGTATGGACGAATTGGACGAGTCATCGATGGGTTGCTTGAAAAAGAAGAAATAGAGAACGTGATTGTCGTTGGCGTCCCTTACAAGAGCGTCCAGGAACGAAGGCGCATGTATCATCCTGAAGGTGATCGACGAGAAGCATACATCCGATTTTTGGCCCACGAGCTTGTCCCTTTTATCGATGATAATTACCCGACTTATCAAATAGGCACAGGCAGAGCACTCATAGGAGATTCACTTGCGGCTACGATCTCACTATTAACTGCTTTGAAATACCCTAATATATTCGGAAGAGTACTTCTCCATTCCCCTTATGTCGATGATTTGGTACTGGAAAAAGTGGAAGCTGCAAAAGATTCTTCTTGTTTCTCGATTTATCATGTGATCGGAACTGGAGAGAATGAAGTGTCCACACAGGTTGACGGTGTCCAGGACTTTCTTACACCCAACCGGACATTAAACGAGTTGATTGTACGAAAAGGGTTTCCATACTATTATGAAGAATTCGACGGAAATCATACTTGGAAGTATTGGCAACCCGATATCCCCCGCGCTATAAAAATGGTATTTGGCCATTAAGTCAGTCTAAACGGACAATTTGCAGGATATTCTGTTATAATTGATTGTATGAAGCATTTAACAATAACTTTACCTAGGAGGTTTTCATATTGAATTATGGCGTTGTTGCATTTCCATCTAAGAAACTTCAAGATTTAGCGAACGGCTATCGGAAAAGATACGACCCGCATTACGCACTAATTACTCCACATTTGACGGTTAAAGGTGTTTTCGAAGCGAACGACCAGGAAATTGATGAAGTTTCTAAAGCCATCAAAGAAATAACTAAAAAACACGGTCCGTTCGAATTAAATGTTTCGAAAGTGGGTACTTTTGCCCCTATTACGAATACGATTTACTTCAAGGCCACTCTAAACGATGAATTGGCTGCATTGCATAAAGATTTGAATTTCAACTTTTTCGGTAAAGATCCTGAATATGCATTCGTTCCCCACGTGACGATTGCACAAAAGTTATCTTCCGGCGAGCACGATGATATCATAGGTCAATTGAAAATGATTGGTGTCGATCATACTGAAACGATTGATCGACTTCACCTAACTTACCAGCTTGAAGACGGCTCTTGGACGGTCTACGAAACATTCCGCCTCGATGAGGATAACTGAACGTTGTTCGAAGTAAAAATCGCAACTTCTGACCTTGAAAGAGAAGACGCATTTTTTGTCAGAAGAAAAGTATTCGTGGAAGAACAAGGAGTACCCCTCAATCTTGAACTAGATCCTCTTGACAAGACTGCAGTGCATTTCGTCGTCTATTCGGCCGAAACACCAATCGGAGCAGGTCGAATCAGAGAAATCAGTGACGGAATCGGGAAGGTCGAAAGGGTTTGTGTTTTAAAAGACTACCGCGGTAAACATCTGGGTAATCTCGTAATGAATGCACTTGAAGAGCATGCAATAAACGTAGATATGAAGAAAGTAACTTTGAATGCTCAAGCATACGCTGTTCCTTTCTATGAGAAATTAGGATATATTATTACTTCACCAGAGTTTATGGATGCCGACATTCCGCACCGTGCAATGGAGAAAATTATTATTGAATCATAAAAGGTTCGCATTGCTAGATAGCAATGCGAACCTTTTTCTAATCATTCATTAGATATATGCATTTACTGATATACCTTTTCCTACAACTTGAGCAATGATTGGTGACAGATTAACAGGATTTGGATAGACAAATCCTTGATAGGATGGAGGTATTTTAACAATAGGCTTACCTTCTACATCTCCCTTATCCTTTTCTTGTTCCTGAGAAAAGGATCCATTCAATTCATCCGAAAAATCCGAATCAAGCTTAACCCTGCCGACCTTTTCGATAAATGCAAAATCGTGGAGATCCATATTCAATCGGTTTGCGTAAATTTGAGATTGTATTGGCTGAATCGGTAATATATACCCCATTGTTAACACCCCATTTCCACATTTTCTATTAGTATATCCTTAGAGTGCTACCGTTAAACCTATTATTCTGCTTTTCTGTATTTTTATTTTATTGCCGCCCAAGCATATCTTGAATATCTTTAATATTTACGGCTTTACCATTCTTTAAGATAGAGTTGACAAGCTCATCTTCAGTAGCTTGAGGAACATCTTTTTTAGCGAGTTTACCCACTTTTCGTATGATCTTCCTTACTTGCCGTTCATCGCTGAAATCCGCATACTGGATTGCATTTGCAAGTGCAAACACTTCTTCCATCGGGACGCCTGTCTTTGATTCGATTTTCCGGAAAAATGAATCATTCATCTAATATCCCCTTTCTTAAACATAAAAACTGCGGCCCACAATAATGAGCAAGATGAAGAGAACTACGATGAGGACAAATGTCGAACCACCATAATTATCGCCTTTATCGCTTTCATAACCGCCGCAACCACCGCCGCCATAACCACCTACATGCGAATTGCATCCGAACATAAATATACCCCCTTCCTTTCTATATATCCTATGCGGACACAACTAGAAGGTAGAGGGCTAAATGACTATTAAACCTTTCCTTTTGCTTTAAAAATGATAGCAGCAATGAAACCGAACAGAATAGCAGAACTAATTCCTGAACTTGTCACTTCAAACATTCCTGTCATTACACCAATGAGACCATGTTTTTCAGCCTCCGCCATCGCTCCATGTGTCAACGAGTTGCCAAACGATGTAATCGGTATAGTTGCACCTGCCCCGGCAAAATCGATAAAAGGCTCATACAATCCAAAACCGTCTAATACTGAACCTGCCACAACCAAAATACATAATGTATGCGCGGGCGTCAGTTTTGCGACGTCGAATAAAAGCTGTCCAACAACGCAGATAAGACCCCCTACAATAAAGGCGGTAATAAAAATCGAAACCATTAGCCACACTCATTTCATCGTTAATTCGATTGCGTGCGCGATACACGGAATCGTATCTCCTTGTTGGAATGATAACGGAGATAAGAGCGCACCAGTCGCAATGAGAAGGACACGCTTATATTTACCTGCCACCATTTTATCGATTATTTCCGTAAAAAAAATAGCTGCCGAACAACCGGCTCCACTTGCCCCTGCTAAAAAGGATGTGTCATCACCGTAGAATTCTTTACCTGCGTCCCGAAAGTTTTCAAATACATCAATCCCCTGATTACCTGCGAGCGTTTTGTATAACTCAAATCCGACTTTCCCAAGATCCCCAGTCATTATGACATCGTAGTCACTTACATCTTTCCCATGGCCTTTTAAATGGCGTGATAGCGTATCCGCCGCCGCGGGTGCCATCGCAGCACCCATATTCAATGGATCAGTCATTCCGAGGTCTATTACACATCCCATTGTCCCGCACTCTATAGAAGGTACTCCTTTTTTATATGGCGTGATAGTCGCTACCCCCGCGGCAGTGACAGTCCACTGAGCAGTCTCGGGTTTTTGCGCACCGTATTCAACTGGGTAGCGAAATTGGCGTTCAACCGCATTATGTTGACTAGACGCTCCCGCAATGGCCATTGTAGACATCCCCGACTCAGTCAACAATGCTGCGAGTAAAAGTGAGGATACAGATGTCGAACAAGCTGAAAATAAACCGATGTATGGAATTCCTAATGTACCAGCTGCAAAATTTGAAGGCGTCAGTTGATTGACCAGATCACCAATTAACAGAAAGTCAGCATCACTAGGAATGGATTCAACTTTACTTAAAGCAATCATGCATGCGTCTTCTATCATTTTTGCATTTGCATGTTCATTCGTCTTCAAACCGCAACGTTCATCGTCGTACATTTTATCGAACTTATCCGCAAAAGGGCTTTTTCTTTCCAAAGGTCCCACTGTTACACCTGTCGCAGCAATGGAAGGTGTCGTTTTGAAAGTCAACAGACCGCGCCCTACCATGACACGACACCAAACTTAACCAGAATCGTTTTAATAAGAGCAACCACAAACGCCGAAAAAACACCGAATAATATGACGGACCCCGCAAGTTTAAACATATTTCCGCCCACCCCAAGGACATAACCTTCGGACTTATGCTCGATAGAAGCGGAAATGACTGCATTACCGAAACCAGTTATCGGAACTGCACTTCCAGCCCCTCCGAACTGTGCAATTTTTTTATATAATCCAAAACCCGTTAGGAGCATCGCAAAGAATATCATTGTAGCCACAGTTGGATTACTGGACGTTCGTTCCGTAAAATCAAAATACGTCATATAAAATAATGAAACAAATTGACCCACCAAACAAATAGTTCCTCCAGTCAAGAACGCAAAAATCATATTTCGCAAAAAAGGGGTTTTAGGTGAAATTTCTTTTTCTAATTTCGCATACTTTTTTTCATCCATCATGTCTCTTCCTTTATGAGTGATTTTAACTCTTTGATTTTTCCAGCTTTTTTCTTTTCACTTTCCAATTTCATGAGTTTTTTTGTTTCCATCCATATTTTGCTGTCTGCAGATACTGTTACATCCAAATCAGGGTATAACTTTTCCAGCTTCCCTTTAAGTTCCTTTTCAATTTTTTCTTTTTTGAATCTCGAAAATGTTTTAAGTGTAACTCCGGCAATGACATCATTTTCATGAAAAACAGTAACCGCTGAAGTGAGTCGTTCGTCACTTTTAAAGACCTCTTCTGCTTTTGCAGCATCTTCGTCAGAATGATTGTCAATACGAAACCCGTTTTCTGAACAACCTGATAGTAAAACTGCTGCGAGTAGCAATTGACCAAATCTACGGATATGCGTCCCCTCCATTTCCTTACAGTATGCCTTTTCGCTCTAATCTTTATTCATAATACTGGTGCGCCCTTACACTCTGAACTTTGTCGCATAAAGTATAAAGAATTGAAAAAAGGAGGTGTAAGTAATGGGATGTGGAAGAAATGATGATTGTAATGATAAACGTCGCGACGATAATTGTATTTGTGAAGTCGTCCGTGCAATTAAGCGGGTGCAAGACCTTAGGGATGATCGGGACTGTGACGATTGCAGTACCGACTGTTTCTTGACTCCACTTGGAGCTCTTGTCAGCCCATCACGTCAACGTGCAAATACACGTGTATTTATGCTATTAACTAAAGATGGCGATCCATTCAAAGCAATGTTTAATAAGGAAAACAGAAGACGGAGAGATTCAGTAGGTGCAAATTCATCAGATAAAGATAAGGATCACGATGGCTGTTGGTCGGTCTTTTTCAGAGTGCAAAACGTATTTGACAATTGCTGTGCTACATTAGAAGTACTAGAACCTCGTAAAGGTAGACATGGTGTAAACCTTATCAAGAACGGAAAAATCGATTTGGATGCGTTGTGTGACGTGGATCGTTTTGAAGCAACAGGTTCATGTATAACTGTGGACTTAAAATGTTTCTGTGGTATTCAGTGTGTTAAGGACGTATTTATCGACTGTGACGAAGATTAATTTTATTACCCTGCAATGCCCAATCTGTCTGATCGTTAAATCGATCAGACAGATTTTTTGTTATGTAAAGTAACGTCTGTGATTAACCATTTTTTATAAAGTGTTGGAGAGAAGTGCTTTAAAACCGCTATTTTTACTGGACTATTTCCGGTCCGCTTTCGGCGAATTAATCACGATACTTTTACCGAGGGGCAAGGATGTCCAGAAGTGACTCCGTCACTTCTAGACATCCTCTTTTCGCTAATCCTATTGTGAATATTAGCCTACCGCGCTCCTACAATATTCAAGTGAGAAATACTGTGGCTTTGAAAGAAAAGAATAGATAAGCTTCTATAAAGATTATAAGTGCCCGAAGATACAATTTCGGGCACTCTTGCACGTTGTACATTGTATTCGTTGCTAACCTTCAGAAAATATTATGTGATGCTTTATAAGATATTGACACTTCTTTATAATATAAATAGAGATACTATAGAAGAAGGATTCAGCGGTCAAAATTGTATCTTTGACCGCTTCTCTCCAGGTGAGAAGCAGGCAATTCTTTCGTCCCGAAAAGCTTCAGCACTTCTTGTACTTGTGTTTTTGGAGAGCGACGGATGAACACCCACCATACGATTACCGATCGAGTAGGAGGCTAATCATTAGTTGATTAGCCGACCTCTCACA
>NZ_JBYHFQ010000014.1:0-94982 GCF_057669665.1 Sporosarcina sp. Y1004
GATAGCGACCAAAGCTTTATTCCTTCAACACTAGAAGAATTAAAGGAATTTGTATCTTATTATGGAGATATGAAAGGTATACGAAACAATTAGTGCCTTTTATGTCGGGTAAAACCGATTGTCTTCAACTAAATGGTGCTTTAGTAAAAATTGAAGAATAAATTATATGAGCCTGGAGAAACATTTCCCGGTTCATTTTTTATGTGCATATTTATTACCTATTTGCTTTTCCTTGCTCAAATCGCTTTCCAATTTCATATTATCAGTGTTTTGCTCGGGATCGTAGCCACCCATTTTTCACCGCTTTCCCCTCATTTCATTCCACAAAAAAACCGCTCCTATACAAGCGAGCGGTTTCACGATTCAATCCTCTTCTTGGTGTTGTCTTGCAATCTTGACCATTCGTGTTGCGTACCAAAAACCGACAGTCAGTGACAGCGCGTCTGCCACGTAAAGCATCCAGTTGTGCGTGTAACCCGCGTAGACCGATGCGGCAATCAAAGCAACCGTCAAAATCAAACCCACAATGTGATGAAAAGTCACGCGGGTAAATAATATGACAAGAAGTCCCGGTAGAAATAAGGCGAGCATCAGTTTAGTTTCAAGTGAATCCATTTTACACATTCCTTTCCGAGTGGCCTCGCACCCGATTACCGAACGACGAGAAGTCCAAGTCGGTGATGGTCGTGCCGGTAGATAACCTGCTGCATCAGCCGTACTTCTCCATTGCGGTCAATCACTTGCAACCGGCAATGTGCAGCGTTGAGCTGGATTGCATCATATAGTTCTTTTTCATTGCTAACCCGCAGTCCGTTTACAGTTCGGATACATTCTCCGGGCAACAGGCCCATTTTTTCACCCGGTGAACCCGGTACGACGCCTGCTACGACGACACCTGCGGGACGAGGAGCCACTGCAAATCCGCCTCTACGTTCCCCAAGGTAAGCATGTATGGAGATGCTAGCCCGGCAAACGACTCCGATTAGTAGAGACAACCAACCGAGCATGGGCAACCACAGTGCAGCGAGTCCTATAATGATAACCGCTGTGCCTGTCCAAACGACGGCACGGCCAATTTTAGGATATAAAACATCCGGATACAATGTACGTGCTACTTGTGAAAACCCAATGATTACTGGCACAGGAACGAAACTGAATGCATTTCCTCCTAGTGTAAACTGCGGCCAATAAGGGACAACCGACGTAATCATATCTCCCGGAACGAGAAAGACAACTGGCAACAGCCACAGCCGCTTGGTCTTGAAGGCAGCGGCCCGAAGTCCACGGTTCGTATGCATCAAGAACGGTGACGCATAGCGGACGGAATGACGACTTATGAGTTGTCCTTCCGCAATTAATAGTAAACCGGCAATAACCGGAATCGTTACAGCGAGGTCACCTAGCAGGTCTGCTTGTTCTGGAGACCAACCTCTAAAAGTGAAATCTGCCATATACTTTTCCATGAAATACAGGGCGAAGAAAGCCACTGCTGCAAAATAAATAGGTGAAGTGATTTTGTAATAGAAAAAAAGCAAGCCAACGAGCGCGGCTGCTGAAAACAACACCAACCAACCCGGATCCACTGACAATCCTACTCCGGAGATCAAAACAGACAAAACGAGCGCATACGGCCACGATTCGGCTAATAGCTTTTTCAATTCGGTTAAACCTGGTAATAAACGAACTTTGAAATTCCGGCGCTCCTTCTTAACACGGAAATACCCGACAGCGACTGCTGTAAAAAGCGCGGCTATAAATAATGGATTTAGGAAAAATAGTCCTAGCACCTCTACTATATTCAACATCATTTCCTTAGACAAATCCGTCACCATCCAATCTGACACAACTTCATTTCTCTCATTGTACCAAAAGTTTGGTACCCAATGTGATTGCGAATAGAATTTTTCATAAAATGGTAGATTTCGCTTATAGGCGAATCGCTGGATCCTATGTACAACAAAAAAACTCCCGACGGCTTGCATCAGGAGCTCGTTGTTACTTCGTCAACATTTTGTGGTGTATATAGCCAATTGCCATTTGCAGTTGATCGTCATTTTTCCGTTCAGTTCTGAACGCTTCCACTTCATCTTTCAGTTTCGAGAAAAATAGTCGATCCATGGTAGACACCACTTCAACTTTGGCATCGTCGCGAAATGCACGAACAGCGCGCGATGTTGATTCGTCATAGAATCCATCTGTCCGAGCAACGTTATAACTTAGACCCGTCAACATCTTCTGAGCATAGGCTATATCGTCATGGTAATCACCTTCTGAGTAAATTTCCGTTACGAGCCGAATGTGCTCACTGAATAATTCATTTTGAAGGACTTCGAGTTCCGCTGTTACACCCTTCGAATGAATCCACTTCTTTTTCGGCGTAAGCCATTTATGGGTAGATAACTTCATTTCCCCACCATTCGACAAATCCATCGTTTCTTGAACTGTCCCTTTTCCAAAACTCGTTGCACCGATGATGTACCCTCTTTTTAAATCTCTCAAAGCGGCACTCAACACTTCACTCGCAGAAGCACTTCCTTTATCTTGCAGCAATACAACGGGTATCTTTTTCAATTTTTCATCATAAGCAAGTTTTTCTGACTTTTCGGTGGCTAGCGGCTCCAGGTTTCCAGCTGCATCTTCCATATAGGCGAAAATTGTATCATCTTCTACTAAACTGTCTATGATACTGCCGACAGCATGGAGATAACCACCGGGATTCCCGCGCACATCGATAATCAGCGATCCTGCTCCGTCACTAATCAGCTTATTTGTTGCTTCCAGCCATTCTTTCGGGCTTTCATTGCCAAACATCGTAATCGATATGTAACCGATCTTCTGTCCGCGCTCTTCAAGCACTTCAGTTGCTACAGTTTTCACGGAAATGCTGTCTCGCATGACGGTCAGTTCAAGATGTTTATCCAAATCTGGTCTGAAGATTGTCAGGGAAACCGCTGTCCCTTTCTTACCCCGTATGCGCTGTACAACGTCCTGTAGCGATTCTCCATCGATGCGCTTGCCATCAATGCGGACAATTTCGTCATATGGCCGCAATCCCGCTTTCTCCGATGGTGAACCTTTAACAGGTGCTACGATGATAAATTTCCCATTTGAACGTGTAATTTCAGCGCCAATTCCGATACGTTCCCCTGCGAGTGACTCCTTATGGGCAGCTGCCTCATCCTGCGTCAGATACGATGAATACGGATCACCGATGACATCCGCCATTCCGCGAAGTGCCCCCTCAACCAACCTGTCCTTATCCACAGGGTAAACGCCCTTCTCTTTGATAACATCAAATGCTTCGTCAATCACTGGAAATGATGCGCTAATTGCCCCTTCCTCTTTTTTTGCACTTCCTTCTCCTGCACATCCGTCTAACAGAAGAAAGACGACCGTCGCCAAAGCGGCCAGAATAATAAATATCAAAAACCGGCTTCTCTGCATAATGCAATGTCCCCTCCTCTGTCCACTATATGAACAAAAAAGGAACATTACGACAGCAGAAAACCGGTAACTTCAATCTGAATTCTTTATAATTGTTTCCAATATCTTTTCATCCATCGGTCCGACGACTCTTTGACTAATTTTCCCGTCAGTCCCGATGATATAGGTCGTGGGAATGATGGCGACTTGATAGGCATCCGAAACGGTACCCTCGCTATCTAGCGGAATTGGGAACGACAAACCGTAACTTTTGATGAATTCTTCAACGCCCTTCATGCCACGCCTTTCTTCCGTCGTCATATTGACCGCGATGATTTCAACATTGTCGGACTCTTTGTTTTTCTCATAGTAATTTTGCATATGTGGCATTTCTGCTTTACACGGCCCACACCAAGATGCCCAGAAATTTAAAATCACTTTTTTCCCCTTATAATCGGATAGCTTGATAGTCTCTCCAGAAGGCGTGGCAAGTTCAAAGTCAGGTGGAGTTTGACCCTTTTTCAAACCAGGCAATGCATCCGTTGAATTGCCATTTTCATCAATCAGATGATTGGTAATCGGTTTTACAGTATTCGTATTTGACTTCACCATAATGATAACCAATGTGCCAATAAGGAGCGTGGCTATAAGTATACCTAACGTTTTTTTATTCATGTCTGATCCTCCAATTTACCTTTTATACGGCTTTTCTGCAAAAACAGTACCGTAAAGAAGACACCGATGAGTAATGTAGAACTGAGCGGCGTCTCAAAAAGTCCCGACGGTTGGATGGCAGCTACAAAAATGTGAACCGCCATGAACAATAAGACGAGTTGAATCGACCAATTTTCCGCTTTTTTGCTAATAATCCAGAAAAACAGAGTAAATAGCCCAAAAATGGCAATGGTCATCACTTGCGCAATGAGCGCACCTTCATTCAAAAAGACCATCATCACTTGGAAGACGCCTTGAATTAAGACAGCACCCGTAAAGAGCGCTCGAATTCCATCTACATCTAACCGACCCTTTTTCATGTCCCATAAAATCTTTCCTAAAATAAAGGAGAGACCTAAGTAAAAGCCAACAATCCCTCCATGGAAATAAACAAGCGCGAGGGGAGAACGCAGAATCGAATCGAAATCAGTAATGAATAGACTTAACTTCCAAACAATTACTAAGTAAAAGAATGCATCCCCGATGTGACCTGCATGGACTTTCCCGTAACGAACCCGAATTAGAGTATATGCGAAAACAAATGCGGCAATGAGGGCAATCCAAGACGACGGCATACTCAAGCCACCCAGCGTGAAATATGTAGTAATCGGCATCCGCGTAATACTCCTTCGACTATATTAATACTACAATGGTATATAAAAACCGGTATGAAAGCTATCTATCGAATTGAAAATAGGCAAAAAAAGTCCGCCTAAGATTCTAGGCGGACACAATTAGTTAGAATGAAACGTAACGTAACGGATTCACGGCACTTGGTCCATAAGCTGACCAATTTCCGATATGCATTTCAAAATGCAAGTGAGATCCGGTTGATGCACCTGTAGACCCCATACCGCCAATGAATTGACCTTTGGAAACTTGTGAACCAGCGCCTACGCCAATGCTAGATAAATGAGCGTAGACTGTTGTGAAAATTTGACCATTGACGGAATGCGTAATCATAACGACATTTCCGTATGTGCCCATTGGACCTGCGTGACTAACAATACCGTCTCCTGCAGCCACAATAGAAGTTCCTACACTATTTGCAATATCAGCTCCACGATGCTGTTTTTGCGTACCGTAGATTGGATGTGTTCTCCATCCGAATGATGATGTGTACGTTCCGGAAGCAGGTTTCGTCCAAGTACCGTTTGATACGGGTGGAAGATAAGAAGATGTGCTTGCACTACTTTTACTTGTGCTATTACTTGTATTCGCTTTTGCTTTTGCTGCCGCTGCAGCTTCTGCTTCTGCTTTTACTTTTGCTTTACGTTCATTTTCAAGTTTGCGAGCAATTTCAACGAGACGATTTTGCTCAGCGGAAATCTTACTTGCAAGCTCTTCACTCACTTTATATGTTTCATCTAAATCAGATTCAAGCTGACTCTTTTCGTTAGCCAATTTCTTTTGTTCGGCTTCCAATTGATCAATCAACTTATCCTTGCTACTCCTTTGCGCCACAAGTGAGTCCTTCAACGCTTGAAGTTTTTCTTTACTCGCTACTTGTTCCGCAAGCTTTGATTCGACAAGTGCTTTTTCTTCTTCAAGCTGTGCAATATCATTCGCTTGTTGTTCCATAATATTACGGTCTGCATCCATCAATGATGTAACAGCGGAAAAACGGTCGATGAAATCTGCAAAGCTGTTTGCACCGAGGAGAACGTCAAGATAGTTGACTTGTCCGCCCTTCACTTGCATCGCGCGTACGCGGTCACGCAATACTACATCACGTTCTTCAATTTTCTTTTCAAGGTCAGCGATGGAAACGCGCAATGCGTCGATTTCATCTGTCGTTTTGTTTATCTCAGCAACGACACTGTTAATTTTTTGATTTGACTCTTCTATTTTCGCATTCAATTCCAAAATTTGATCCGTTATATTTTCGATCGTTGTTTTCTTCGTTTTTATTTCGGAATTTTTTTCATTGATGCCCGTATTCAATTCGTTTTTCTTCTGGTCTAGTTGTTTCTGTTCTTCTTTCATGTCATCCAATGGGTTTGCTGTAACGCTCGCTCCACTAATAACGGTTGACAAGAAAACAATCGCAATTGCACTAGAAAGCAACTTTCTGTATTTACTCAATTTCTCAGTTCCCCTTTCAAACTCTCTATATATGGTTCAGACGTTAAGGAATTTACGAACAGACATGAAACTGCCCCAGATGCCAATGAAAATACCCATGAAAAGAATAAGTCCATTTAACTGGAAAATGAAAGGCGTTGTATTCAGCAATTGGAAGAGCTCTCCTTGCAGTCTCGGCTCCCAATGTTCATAAAGTTTGTAATAGGATATAGAAATGATAACCATCGGAGCAAGAGCACCTAAAATACCAAGCCAAATCCCTTCCAAAACAAACGGAATACGTACAAAGTTGTTCGTCGCTCCAACTAATTTCATGATTTCAATTTCTCTTTTTCTTGCCACAATCGTGATACGGATTGTATTCGAGATGAGGAACATCGCCGTGAATAAAAGAGCCAATATTAATACGAGGCCGATATTGCGGCTTGTGTTCAGTACATTGAAAAGCTTTTCAACCTTTTCTTCACCGTATATGACCTCATACGTGTAGTCATATGTATCGATTTTTTTGGCAATGGTCGCAGTCTTCTGCGGATCCTTTGCTTTTACATACAAAGCATCGCCGAGAGGGTTACTTTGTTTATATAAGCTAAGCTCATCGCCGAATGATTTAATCATCTTGTTCAATTCCTGGTCCCGCGACGAATAGACGACTTCGAGGATTCCAGCTGTCGAGCGTACTTTTTGTTCCAACTCTTTAATTGCTTTCTCGTCTGCTGCAGGATCTGCAACGACTTTAATTTCAACGTCATTTTCAATATTGTCAGCCAATTGATTTAAGTTCATCATGATAACGATGAATACGCCAACGAGTAGAAGAGTAACAGTGACGGCACTGACTGATGCAAATGTCATCCAGCTATTACGGCGAATGCTTTTGAAACTTTCGCGCACATGCCGACCGAAAGTTCTAGCCTTCATAGTACTCACCTCCGTATTCATCACGGGTAATGAGTCCGCCTTCAATAGCAATAACGCGGTGTTTTATCGCATTTACAATCTCCCTATTATGGGTGGCCATGACAATCGTCGTTCCACGAGCATTAATCTGTTCGAAGATCCTCATGATCTCCCATGATGTTTCAGGGTCTAAATTTCCTGTCGGTTCGTCTGCAATGACAACCTTAGGTACATTGACGATTGACCTTGCGATGGAAACACGTTGTTCTTCCCCACCTGACAATTCATTCGGAAACATCCGCGCTTTTTGCGTGAGTCCGACAAGCCCAAGGACATCATTCACTTTTTTCCGGATTGATTCGGGGGATTCTTCGATAACTTCGAGTGCAAATGCCACATTCTCGTAAACATTCAGTTTAGGTAATAATTTGAAGTCTTGAAAAACGACACCAATCTGCCTGCGTAAATGGGGAATACGTTTATTGCGAAGTGTGGCAAGGTTTATACCATTGATGATAATGTCTCCGCTAGTAGGTGCTTCTTCACGGTACATCATTTTAATGAACGTTGACTTACCGGCTCCACTTGGACCGACCACATACACAAACTCTCCCGGATCGATTTCAATGTTTATGCCATTTGCTGCAACGACGCCATTCGGGTACTTTTTGTAGACATTTTTCATCACAATCATTCTAAAACCACCTGATTATTAATATCTCGCTTTTTTTCCAATAGCCCAATTATAGCATGATTCGACTCTATAAACATTACAGTTGTGTTTCATTTGAAACTTGAAAACCATGTCGGTAATATACTTACTTATTACTATCGGCACAGCGGTAAATGTGACAGAGTAACTAACGTATTTGTACTATTCGCCCTTTTTAAGGGTAATTCCTCCTTAATAGACAGATATGTATAACGTATATTAATCTATTGCTAGATGTATAGAATTATTATTACAAAAGGTTATAAAAAGCGTAATATTGAATGTAGCAGTGGGTAATAATTAGAAGCAACACGCCTGTTGATTAACCACATATTGCATAAAAAGCTGGCGAGAAGGGTTTGTAGGTCGTCATTTTCACTGGACTATTTCCGGTCCGCTTTCGGCGAATTAATCTCGACCGTTTTACCGAGGGGCATGTGTGGCTAGAAGTGACTTCATCACTTCTAGCCACACTCTTTTCGGGTTTACTGTTGTGATTAATCGCCTGTCGCGTTCCTACAATCTTCAAGTGAAAAATGCAGTTACGTTGAAAGAAAAGAATAGATGGTTTTCTATAGAGGGCGTAAGTGCCCGAAGATGCAATTTCGGGCACTCTCGCACGTTGTAGATTGCATTCCCTGTAAACTTTATAAGAAATTGACACTACTTTATAATATAAATAGAGAAACTATATTATCAGGTTTAGACGGCCAAAATTGTTTCTTGGGCCGCTTCTCTCCATATAAGAAGTCATCTATTCCGTCGTACCGAAAAAATTAGTAGGGATGCGACTTTTTCGCATCCTGCTTATTCAGCCGTCTCGATAATCGTATACAAGTTTATTCAATTCAAAGCGAACCAAAAGTAATTCTACACTTAGTACCTAGTCTGTTAGCGCAATTCGACAAGAGAAACATGAACACCCACTAAAACACAAAAAAAACGCTGTCAGGAAATCCCCTGACAGCAGTTTGATTTGTAACCTTATTTTTTCGCTGCAAGCCATTTAGAGACTGCGTTGATTTCTGCTTCATCTTTAATAAGTCCGCCTGGCATTCCGCCTTGACCGTTAACGATAATGTCGTGGATTTCAGATTCAGACAAGCGTGAACCAACGTCACTAAGTGCAGGTGCGCCACCTACACCTTCGAGGTTACCTCCGTGACATGTGATACAGCTTGTACTAACTACTGCTTCTGCATCTACTGAAGCTGTTTCACTACCTGTATCCGTACCTTTGTCTGTTTCGTTTGCATTATCGTCGCCGCCGCCACATGCGCCGAGGACAAGTGCAGCTCCGAACATGACTGCTAAAAACTTGTTTTTCATTTTTCTTACCTCCATCTGTTAATTGTTATACTTCATACCACAGTATACCAAAGTAAAACGCATTTGAACCACTTGAAGGTTTCCGATACTGACAAAATGATGACAATTACCGTCGAACCAACTCTTTTCACGCCGACGACAGGGAAACAAACAGCAATTCCTGTCTATATCTTTTACTATACACATAATTGAATGCTTCAAAACCTGTTTGCTCATAAAAAAAGCGCACCGAAGTGCACTTCATTTCATTCCATTCAATTACGAAATACGTGACCGTAAAAAGGCATTGATGAACAAATCGATTTCGCCGTCCATGACTGCACTTACGTTTCCTGTTTCTGCACTCGTACGGTGATCTTTCACCATGGAATACGGATGGAAAACGTATGAACGGATCTGACTTCCCCAACCAATTTCTTTTTGATCTCCCCGTATTTCAAGAAGACGCGCTTCTTCTTCTTCGACCCGGATCTGGTAAATCTTCGCTTTCAATAAATTGATTGCGCGATCACGGTTTTTAATTTGCGAACGTTCGGTTTGGCATGTAACGATTGCACCTGTTGGTATATGTGTCATACGGACAGCAGAATCTGTCGTATTGACGTGCTGACCACCAGCACCGCTTGAACGGTACGTGTCGATTTTAACGTCTTCCATTTTAAGGTCAATGTCTACATCGCCTTCGAACTCCGGCATTACTTCTATAGAAGAGAATGACGTATGGCGACGGCCTGATGAGTCAAACGGAGAAATCCGAACGAGACGGTGAACGCCTTTTTCCGCTTTTAAATAACCATATGCGTTATGGCCTTTAATGGATAGCGTTACGGATTTCACGCCGGCTTCATCCCCTGCTTGGTAGTCGAGTGTCTCGACTTTAAAGCCGCGATGCTCAGCCCAGCGTGTGTACATGCGCAGCAGCATGGATGCCCAGTCTTGGGATTCCGTACCGCCCGCCCCTGAATGAAGTTCAAGAACTGCATTGTTACTATCGTATTCATCGCTCAGAAGCATTTGCAATTCAAAAGCATCCAATTTTTTCTTGAATTCTTTCAACTCAGCCACAAGATCTTCTTGCATCTCTGCATCGTTTTCTTCACGCAATAGTTCTTGTGTCATTTCAAGGTTTTCCTGTTCATCTGTTAACTCTGTATACTCGCCGACAACGTCTTTCAACGCGTTTGATTCGGAAATTACTTTTTGTGCAGCTTCCTGGCTATCCCAGAAACCGGGCTCCAGCATTGCTTCATCTAACTCTTGGATTCGTGCCTCTTTGTTTTCTAAGTCAAAGAGACCCCCTAAAGTCCGCTAATTTCTTAGCTGATTTGTCGAGCTCGTTGCGTACATCGGATAATTCCATCATAATAGTTTCCTCCTGAATTTTGAGTTGCTAGGTAGCTTACGCTTTGCCGTGGCAGTTTTTGTACTTTTTTCCACTGCCGCATGGGCATGAATCGTTGCGTCCGATGTTAACCGCACGTCGTACTGGTTTCTTGCGTACTTGCTCGCCATCCTCTTTCGGATTAACGGCTTGCGCTTTCACTACTTCCTCACGCTCAAGGTTGTCGCGAATTTCTGCCTTCATCACGTATTTCGCTGAATCATTTTCGATTGAAGCGACCATTTCCTCGAACATTGCAAACCCTTCCGACTGATACTCACGGAGCGGATCGGATTGTCCATAGGCGCGTAAATGGATACCGTGACGTAATTGGTCCATTGCATCAATATGATCGGTCCATTTCGAATCAATGGCACGAAGGAGGACAACTTTTTCGAATTCGCGCATGCGCTCTTCCGACATTTCCACTTCTTTTTCATCATAACGCTCAATGACCGCCTCATGAATGAATGCCGTCAATTCTTCAACGGATTTCTCTTGCATACTAACAACTGTCACACGGCCATCAGGAAGCAAGTTGGCACCTAAGAAATCTTCGAGACCCTTTAAGTTCCAATCTTCTTGTTTTTCTTCTGTCGTATGAATTGCCACTGCATTGCCGATGACATTTGACAACATTTTTTCTAATACTTCACGGATGTTCTCGGACTCCAGAACTTCATTACGTTCTTTGTAGATGATTTCACGTTGTAGACGTAGCACATCATCATACTGAAGCAACCTTTTCCGTGCATCGAAGTTATTCCCCTCTACCCGTTTCTGAGCAGCTTCAACCGAACGCGATACCATTTTCGATTGAATTGGCGTCTCGTCGTCCATACCAAGTTTTGTCATCATCGATTTCATCTGATCGGAGCCGAATCGGCGCATTAATTCATCCTCAAGCGATAAATAGAACTGTGTGACACCAGGATCTCCCTGACGTCCAGAACGTCCACGGAGCTGATTATCAATACGGCGTGATTCATGTCGCTCAGTACCGAGAACTGCCAGACCGCCAAGTTCTTGCACGCCTGCTTCCAATTTAATGTCCGTTCCTCGACCTGCCATGTTTGTCGCAATTGTAACAGCGCCTTTATGACCTGCTTCCAAAATGATTTCGGCTTCGCGGCTATGGTTTTTCGCATTTAATACATTATGCTTCACACCGTATTTCGTCAAGTGGCTAGAAATGATTTCGGACGTTTCAATCGCAACCGTACCGACAAGGACTGGCTGCCCTTTTTCATGACGCTCTTTGATATCTTGAGCGACTGCTTTATACTTGCCTTCCATCGACGCGTAGATTAAATCCGCGTGGTCATCACGGGCAAGTGGACGGTTCGTTGGAATTGCAATGACGTTCATGTTGTAAATATTGCGGAATTCCTCTTCTTCCGTTTTCGCTGTACCCGTCATACCGGAAAGCTTATCGTACATCCGGAAGTAGTTCTGGAATGTAATTGTTGCGAGCGTCATTGTTTCGTTTTGCACTTCTAGGCCTTCTTTTGCTTCGATTGCCTGGTGAAGTCCATCACTGTAGCGGCGCCCTTTCATAAGGCGTCCTGTGAATGAGTCAACGATGACGACTTCGCCTTCCTGGACAACATAATCGACATCGATATGCATACTCGCTTGCGCTTTCAACGATTGGTTAATCGCATGGTTGAGTGTCGTATGTTCTAAATCGAATAGGTTTTCGATACTGAACGCGGCTTCCGATTTCTCGATTCCACTTTCTGTCAGTACGACACCTTTCGTTGACTCATCATATGAATAATCTTCCTCTTTTTTGAGCGATTTCGTAAACATATTTGCTAAACGGTATAACTCGGCCGCTTTGGCGGCTTGTCCCGAAATGATAAGCGGTGTACGGGCTTCGTCAATTAAAATGGAGTCAACCTCATCGATAACCGCGTAGAATAGCGGACGCTGTACTCTATGTTCACTGTAAAGCACCATGTTGTCACGCAAATAGTCAAATCCGAGTTCGTTGTTCGTGGTGTACGTAATATCTGCACTGTACGCTTCCCGTTTCTCTTCTTTTGATAAACTATTTAAGTTTAATCCAACAGATAGACCTAGAAACTCATAGAGCAGTCCCATATCTGTTGCGTCACGGCTTGCTAAGTATTCGTTGACTGTTACAACGTGTACGCCATTACCAGCAAGCGTATTCAAATAAACCGCTAGAGTCGACGTCAATGTCTTCCCTTCACCGGTTTTCATCTCTGCAATGTTACCTTCATGTAAAGCAGCAGCTCCAATGATTTGCACGCGGAATGGATACATGCCAAGGACACGTCGCGATGCCTCTCGTACGACTGCAAATGCTTCTGCCTGGAGGTCGTCGAGCGTTTCTCCAGCTATAAACCGTTCTTTGAATTCCACCGTTTTTGCTGTAAGGTCTTGATCTGTTAGCTGCTCCATCTGAGTTGCGAGCGCTTCAACCTTGTCCGCAATTTTGTCGAGCCTTTTCAAATCTCGTTTATTCATATCAAACATTTTATTCAATACGCCAAGCATTCAGGTCACATCCTCATTAGGTTCACCCTTTATTTTAACACTGAGAATTGCACGGTGCAAATGGTCTACCTAAAACAACTCGTTTTTAGCTCGGTGAGTTGGATATTTTCCATATTATCGTTGGGGGTAATCGCATGGGAACGCCCCTTGAGAGACTACGAAGACGCGATTTAGTTGGATAGTTTATTATAGATAGAATTAGAAATTCTCCTAATACCGCTTTGCGCTTTGTGGATGCCTCTCGCGATAAGCCAGAAAGAAAACCACTTTCAGTCTTATCGCTTCGGCTACCACTAAGTCGCGCTTTCGCTGGATCGTCTTTTTAAGATAGCGCATTTCGTTATTGGGGTTTAGACCTGCAATCTATCGTGCGTCTTTCTCCAATGAAATTAGTAACAAATAGTAATCACATTATAATCTCAGTGCACACCTCTTTGAATTACTTTCAATAATGGGAAACTCCAGCGCAGGCGCGGCAAAGGGGTCGCCGAAGCCATGAGATTGGATGCGAAGCGTTAATCCAGGCTCATGGGAGACCACTGAAAAAGTTCTTTATTATAATAAGAACTAGTTGATTTTAGTGGAGAGCGGCGACTCCAGCGGGAACAGCGCGAGCGGAAGACCCCGCTGGAACGCAGTGACGAGGAGGCAGAAGCCGTGCCCGCAGAAAGCGTCCGCTCGGAACGAAAATCAACGGGATTGAAGGAGATTGGACTTTTTCAGTACCCTCGCACTGGGCCAGAGGCATCCCCAAAGCGCCAAACGTTCTACATTCTACAATCCATCTCACATAATTGAAATACAAAAAGGAGACTCTCCTGAAGAGTTTCTTCTCTTCTTCAAGATAGTCTCCGCAATTACCTGCTATATTCACACACTATTCCCGCTACGGCTTTTGCTGCTACCAATAATGCATCCTCGTCGATATCCCATTTCGGGTGATGATTAAAATATGGTTTTTCTACTCCTTTTGGTGCACTCCCTATATAGATGAATGCGCCCGGGATTTTTTTTGTATAGTAAGCAAAATCCTCAGAACCAGAGAACATCGGAAATTCTACGACTTCTTTTATTTCTATTTCTTTAGAAAGTTGTAATATCTCTACAATTTCTTCCACAACGCCCGGATCATTATAAAGTGGTGGATAATCTGCCACATAGTCTAGCTCGCAAGCAACGCCAAACTCTTCCTCAAGCCCTTTTACGATACGGTGAATTTCCTTTTCAATCAGCGCTTGCGTTTCATCTGTCATGTATCGCACATCGCCTTCAAGCTCCACACTGTCTTTTATGACATTAAAAGTACCTTTTCCGTCAAACGAACCAATCGTGATTACACCCATATCAAATGGGTTTAGGCGACGACTAATAATTGTTTGAACAGCTGTGACAAAGTGAGCTCCCGCGACAATTGGATCATTCGCCATATGCGGGGAAGAACCATGGCCCCCTTTGCCTTTTAACACCAATTTAAAATAACTACGACCTGCCATAGCTAACCCACTGCGGTATCCTACAACACCTGCGGGATGCGTTGGAAATAAGTGAACCCCGAATATGGCATCTACATCGTCTAACACGCCTGACTCAACAATACTTTTTGCTCCACCCGGAGGCGTTTCTTCTGCGTGTTGATGAATAATTTTAATCGTTCCGGATAGCTCATCCTTCATTTGAATCAAACAGTCTGCTAGAACGAGTAAGTAAGCCGTATGTCCATCATGTCCACATGCATGCATTACGCCTGGATTTTTGGATTTGAAAGGCACTTCCGTTTCTTCTTCGATGGGTAGGGCATCAAAGTCTGCACGTAAAGCGATTGTTTTCCCAGGTTTCGCTCCTTTAATAGTGACAATTATTCCATAACCGTTGCCGACATTTGTTTGAATCTCTACTGCTTTTCCGGCGTAGAAATCGATAATATACTGTGCGGTTTGTTCTTCTTGAAATGATAATTCTGGGTTTTCATGAAGGGTACGGCGAATCGCAATCATTTCATCACTACGTTCTTCCAGCATTTTCATTAAGCGTTGTTTCACGAGGGAATGCACTCCTTTTTATATCAATGATTAACGAGGGGACGGTGAAAAATACCTCTAACATAAAAATAAGACCCCCAAGTAACAATGCCACTTGGAGGTCCCTCTCATTTATTAATCAGCTTGTTTCAATAACACCATATTTTCCGTCACTGCGTTTATAGACTATATTTGTGCCATCTGAATCTGCATCAGTGAAGATGAAGAAATTGTGACCTAACATATTCATTTGCAGAATTGCTTCTTCTTGGTCCATTGGTTTCAAATCAAAATTCTTTGTACGAACGATTGGGAATTCCTGATCTTCTTCAACTGTTTCTCCATTTTTTTCTTCGCTCTTATTGACGGATGCGAAGAATGCTGCAACGCCTTCGCGTTCACGGAATTTACGGTTCACTTTTGTTTTAAATTTACGAATTTGACGTTCGAGTTTGTCGACAATCAAATCGATGGCTGCATATAGATCGTTATGACGCTCTTCAGCACGAAGAGTCAAGTTCTTCATTGGAATTGTTACTTCCACTTTTGTTTGCTTATCATTATACACTTTCATGTTCACATTAGCCGTAGCATTCGGGCCATCAGTAAAATATCTTTCTAGTTTTTGCAATTTCTTTTCGACGTGTTCACGAATTGCTGGAGTTACCTCTAGATTTTCACCGCGGATATTAAAATCAAACATATGAACTCCTCCTTTATTTAAAACGATATAGTACTCTTCTACATGTTCCCCATAAAACCCTTCTAAAAACATTTTGAATTTTAAATTAATGTCGATTTGTGACGAAAAGATGCAAAAACGTCTGATATTTAACCATGAAAGCGCTTCACGAGTCGATTTCAGATTTCCGACGAAGTTTTAGCTCTTCCACAATTAATTTTTCAAGCACAGCATTTTCGTCGAAATCGTAGCCGTACATATACCCATCACTATATGGCTTCTTCCAGACAATTACGCCTAGCAAATCAATCATTTTTTCATGCAACTTAAATTTGAGATGCAAACGCACAGGCTGAGTCCCATCGAGTGGGATATCGAAATAGGAAAAGATCTTTGCACCGCCCGGACTGATATCGATAAGTTTACAGTCTCCAGGGCTCGATTCCCTGTCCACACCATTTTTAACGACAATCCGCATTTCAGCTTCAAGCGGTTTTCCAAACATGTACCTAAAATATTCAGTCCGCTTATAAAGCATGTTCCACACTCCGCTCCATCGCACTGCGATTAGTTTCTTCTATTGATAGCACACAAGCATGTTCCTTCGGAAGTTTCTAGCTCTAGTATTTATTTTGCCTAAAAATAATTGAACTATCCAACAGCTCTTCGTAACAGGCCCTATTATATGACTCTGTTAAAAGAGCCCGTTCTCATTTAATACTCCCTATGATAAAGTATATTTACAGAATTGACAAAATAACGGATCAATAATGTCGATCAACCATTGGTATGTAAAATTTTTATAGAAAGGTGAGAAAATTTATGGGTTCAAGAATAATGCATTTGATTATTGCTAATCGAATTGCAGAGTCACTTTCAATAGTGGATAGAACTCCATTTTTACTTGGAGGTCTTGCTCCAGATGCTGTTTCCCCTAAAGACTTATCACATTTCTTTAAAGGTGAAGTACAGGATTATTCAAGAAACATTGATTATAAAGGTTTTTTACAGAAATACAGTTCGCAAGTAGCAAGTCATTATATATTGGGCTATTTTACACATTTAATCGCTGATGATCTATGGCTGAAAGGTTTTTATCTTCCATGGTTGAAAAACAGAATGGAAGTAAATAAAGACATGGCCGACTTATACCATAATGATTTCCGATTACTGAATGGAAAGTTACTGGAACACTATGGTTTTACAGATGAATTGAGAATAATGTTAGGTGATTCTACTGCAACCATTGATTTGCAAGAAGTTACGTCTAGAGATGTTGATCAATTCATTCCTTATGTAATAGGCGATATGATATACGATAAGGAAGTGATCCATGAAAAGCTTAATGTATTTACGTTTGAACAGATAGTTGGCTATATCGAGACATCCGTTAATAAGGGATTAATGAATATAAGGCCATTATTTACTGACTAAACACCAGCTTTAAAGGGACAATGCGTCATCGCTTTCATTGAAAAAATAAAAGCCCGAAAAGAATACTATCCTTTTTCCGGGCTTCTAATTATTGCTTTGTATCGTAAAATGTTCCGTCTCGCGTTACATTGCTGTAGGGATTGACGTAGTTTTTCATCGTATCTTTTTTTGCTTGTGCTTCAGTAATGTCTATCCGTATTAATTTCGAAAAGGAGGCAAGTTTTTGCTGTACCTCTGCTTCGGTTGCGACAAGTACTTTACCGAACGCTTCTTCTTCCGGTGTGAACGGGGCGATAATTTGCGGTTGCAGCTTATCACGATCATCGAGAAGTGCTTCGATTCGTGCAATCGTTTCGTCCCGCGTGTCTTCCGTCGTTGCTTTGGTCAATTCTAGTAACTTTTCGGTCACCTCACGCCAAGCGATTAGTGCTGGGCGAATCATATTTCTTCTACATTCGCGTATTGTTTCTGGCGGTTAATCTGAATAACCTGTTTCCACGTATCGCGAAACTCCGTAATAATGGCAGAGGCTTCATCGAAAAAAGCACTGTCGTTTTGTATATTGCCATCCACCAGTCTGCTGTTTGCGAATTCATAGAGAACAAGCATGTTTTGAGCAACGGGGTACGTTGTATCGAGCGTCAACATCAGTTCAGAAATGATTGCCTGCGCTTTTTGGATAGACTTGTTTTTCTCTTCAATGTTGTTGTCATTCATCGCTCTTTTCGCCTGCAAAATGAATTTCAGGCAACCATTGTAAAGCATAAGCGTCAGTTCGCCGGGCGTTGACGTGTTAACTGTATTGTTTTGGTAAGTTGCATAGGGATTGTTGATAGCCATTTATATTCGGTCTCCTTTAAGGTCATTGCTGTAGTTAATAATTATTGAATGCATTCATAAGGCTCGCGGACTGTGAGTTTGCACGACTGATCGCCGTTTCCATTGCTGTAAACTGTTTCCAATAACGGTTTTCCATCATTTTGAGACGTTCTTCGAAACGTTCAATCTGATTGTTCATGTCTTTGAGTGAACGGCCAAGTGAAAACGTATCGTTGACAGACCCTGTTTTCCCCGCGCGCTGTGCGATTGACGTTTGCGTACTGTCAACGATTGTTCGGAGTCTACGCGCAAATCCTTGATTATCCACATTAGCATCGTCTTTTGAGAACATTTCATGCACTTTGCTTGGATCATCACTGATTGCTTTCTTTAATTCTGTTTCATTAATAACAAGTTTCCCATTGGCTGTATAGTCATTTGACGTAGTAATACCAAGACTTTTCAATGTTTTCCCATCTACAGTTCCCATAAGAGCTGTCCTCATTTGCGTCAGCATACTGGAAATAGTGGGATCTCTACGAAGCGTACCACTTTTCGCTTTTTCATCCCACAGTTCAATATCCTTTTCATTCATTTCCTTCCGCTGTTCAGCGGAAAGCGGTTGGAAATCACGGTATTTAGGTTCACGGAGTTGTTTGTTCAAGTCTTCGATCAGTTTGTTGTACTGGTCTACGTATTTTGTGACGGATTCGAATATTTTATCGGTGTCTGGGGCGGAGTTGAAATTGATTTCATTGCTATTTGCTGCTTTTAGCGTGAACTCAAATCCATTGACTTGGAATGTATTAGATGATCGGGTCATTTCGAGCCCATTAATATTGAACAATGAATTTATACCTGAATTAACGGGAGCTCCATTCAATTCCAATGCCGTTCCAAGACTACCAGTCACCACAATTTCCTTCTCATCGACTCCAAGTGCGCCACCATTTTTTGTAGTCATTGCAATTTGACCACTTTGAGAATCGAAAAAAGCATTTACACCAGTCTCTTTATTAATTTTGTTCAATACAGTTTGCAGTGTATCAGTTGCTAGAAATTTTAACGATTCCTTTGGCGTCTGAAGTGTTCCATCTTCACCTATCGCTGCAATTAATATTTCTCCTCCGTTAGCAAGTCCAAGGTCCGCGAGAGTAATGCTTTCTGTTTTCCCCTTAGCATTATCTATTTGACCACTTTGCATAGTTGAGTTTTTAGCCAACTGTGTAACTTTAATCGTTCCCGAAAAATCACTAGTAGACCCCATACTCCTAATCGCTACATCATTTGGTGAAGAGATATTCACTGTCTTCGCCGCAAACGATGTTGATAAAATCATGGTATCAAACGTATTTTTACTGAAATCAAATAGCTGACGGTTGGTTGTGCGATAATCATCCAATTGCCAATCTAGGTATTGTTTTTTCTGTGTGATTTTATCAAGTGGAATACGGTGTGCTTTCATTAAATCCGTTACCATTGACTCCGTATCCATACCTGAAGCTAGTCCACTAATTCGCATTTAACAATCACGCCTTCCTTAAATTTTCCGATCGACAAGCAAGCCGACAAATTCGCGCATTTCGGCATGGATGTCTAATAGTTTTTTTGATGGGATTTCTCGGATGATTTCGTCTGTGGTTGAATCAACGATTGTTACATAATATTCGTTGAGTTTTTCATGGAATTTGAAGCGCAATTGCGTATTAGCCGTTTCTAAAAACTTGTTTATGCTATCTGTCATTTGCATCGCTTTGTCTAGCGGCAGTTGTTGTTCATTGTCCTGCTGCTGGACTTTCTCCTGAATTGCTTGCACTTGAACGACCGCTGTTTCCATGTCGGGTGCCGTTTTTTCTGCTGATGCATTCGCTTGCGTTCGAACTGCTTTTCCATTCATCCGACTTACCATCCGCCAAACCTCCCTAAGTTTAAGATCATTCGTTATGATTTATATCGGCTATGGAAAATGGAAGTTGAGTCAATTGGCAATAAAAAGTATCGCAAATGGAAATATGCCTACCTTTTTTTAAGATTGAATCTTCACCTAAAGTGATTAACCATTTAGTTGCATAAACCGATGGCTAGAAGTGCTTGAAAATCGCCAATTCCACTTGCCTATTTTCAGTCCGCTTTCGGTGAATTAATCACGACAGTTTTTCCGAGGATCGAGGTGTCTAGAAGTGACTCCGTCACTTCTAGACACCTTCTTTTCGCTAATCCTGTTATGAATATTAGCCTACCGCGTTCCTACAATATTCAAGCGAAAATTGCAGCTGCTTTTAAAGAAAAGAATAGATGAGCTTCTATAGGGATTGTAAGTTCCGAAGATGAAATTTCGGGAACTCTTGCACGCTGTACTTTTTATTCTCTGCTTTACTCTATAAGAAAGTGACACTTCCCTAAAATAAAAATAGAAAAACTATAATAGAAGGCTTGAGCGGTCAAAATTGTATCTTTGACCGCTTCTCTCCATGTGAGAAGCGAGCTATTTTTTCGTCCAAAAAAACTTCGGCACTTCTTGTAACTGTGTCTTTGGAGAGCGAATGATGAAGAAATACCATGCGATTACCGAAATGAGTAAGTAGGGATGCGACAAAGTCGCATCCCTACTTACTTAGACCTCTTGATCAGCATAAAGAAATTGTTCATTTCAAAGCGATCCATAAACAACTATACAAGTAGTGCCTGGTATGTGATCAAGTTATTTACTAGTTGCTATTAGTTAAATAGCAGGCTTGTTTTATTGTCAGATTTTTCTTAGTAATAAAATTTACTAGAGACCCTTAATAATCGCTAAAAATACCGAAGTACTTATATAGTGAATTCATTTTAAATAGAGAAAGAGTAGGTGCTATATGTTCAAGTCCATCAAGACAAAAATCATCATGACGGGTATGGTGCTTTTTCTAATTGGCATAGCCATTATGACTGCCATTAGCAGTACGCAAGTAAAAAACAAAACGGAGGAAAACGTGGTCGCGTCAAGCGGTTCCCTCATTAATGAAATGGGCTTTGCGATCGAGAACTATCTGGGACAATACGAGTTAGGTCTTGCTCAACTATCGACTTCCCCTTTAGTGACAGAGTTTTCAACCGCAACGGGAGATGAACCAGCTGACGATTCACTTCCCAAACTCAATGAATCTTTCGAACACTTTATGGAATTATACGAAGATTCATCAGGCATCTATTTTTCTCTTCCTACTAAAGAGACTTACATTATGCCAGAAGCAGATTTAGGCGCTGGTTTCGATCCTACAACACGTGAATGGTATATACAAGCGGTTGCAGACCCGAGCGCTGTGCAATGGACGAAACCTTATATAGACCAAGCAACTAGTGAATTTGTAATCAGTGCTTCAAAAGCGGTGCAAGCAAATGGGAAGGTCATTGGCGTTGTTGGCCTCGATATTCAGCTTTCCGCGTTAACAGACAAGATTTCATCCAGCGAAATTGGTTATGACGGTTACCCCGTCCTTTTCGATACAGAAGGAACAGCGATTGCTCACCCGACATTACAGGGAGAAAACTCGATGGAACTTCCATTCATCGCCGAGATGTACAAAGAAGGCAACGAACAAGGCGCGATTTACTATGAATATGAAGGTATCAATAAAGCCAATATCTACTCAACGATTAAGAAGTTCGGTTGGAAGATCGGTGCCATCTATGATGAAACAAATATCCACGCACTGGCAAGTGACTTGCGTAACTCTATGCTGATTGTGGCTTTAGTAACACTCTTGATCATTTTCGCAGCACTTTATTTCATGATTAGCCGTACCATTAAACCACTCGGTACATTGAATTCACTAATGAATTCTGTTTCAAAAGGCGATTTAACAGTTCACTCAGACATTAAAATGAACGACGAAATTAGTGAACTTGGGAACAGCTTCAATACGATGATTGACAATATGCATTCCATTATCACTGTCGTTAATGGCTCTGCATCGAATGTGCGTGCGAGTTCCGAGAGTTTAAGCGCTGTCGCAGAGGAGACAAGTGCATCAAGTGAAGAAGTCGCACATGCCGTTTCCGAAATTGCACATGGCGCGTCGAAATCAGCTGAAGATGCAGAACTCGTAACTGAAAAGGCCGACATCCTTGGCCAACAAATTAACGAAATTACAACGAAAGCCGGTGTCATGTCTGATATCGCAACAAGAGCCGGTGAAATGAACACCAACGGCCAAGGCCAAATGCACGAACTAAAACTTTCCTTCAATGACTGGGAAACAAATTTACAGTCCATGTCTGAAGTAATCGGAACCCTTGAGAATAAAGTCAAAGCAATCGGCGGAGTTATGGAAACCATTACGCAAATCTCGACACAAACAAATTTACTTGCGCTAAACGCGAGCATCGAGGCGGCACGTGCAGGTGAACACGGTAAAGGGTTTGCGGTCGTTGCAGATGAAGTAAGGAAACTCGCTGAACAATCAGCTAGGTCAACGGATGAAGTAAAAGTGACCGTCCAAGAACTACAAACAGAATCCAGACTCGTCTCAGAGCAAATGAACGAAACACGCGAAAACTTCCTACGTCAAGGTACGGTCGTAACCGACACAGAAGTCACGTTCGGTGAAATCTCGACGTTGATGGTTGATATGCAAGACTCGATTGACGCAGTGTATGAAGAAATACAGAAAGTGGCGACTCATAAAGACGACGTCGCTGAAACGATCCAAACAATGGCAGCAACTTCGCAAGAAACAGCCGCTGCTTGTGAAGAAGTAAGTGCTTCAACAGACGAACAGCTTCGCGCGATTCAATCAGTAACGGATGCAGCGGAGACGTTGACGGAGTTGAGTGAAGAATTGAGCATGGCGGTTAATCGGTTTAAGGTTTAAAACAGTGCAAAAGCGCTCAAGACAGTTTCTGTCTTGAGCGCTTTTTTTCGACTATTTCTTAGTAGTAACCCTTTTTTGTATAGAACACAATGCTAAATAATTTCACTTACACCTTTTTTACTACGCACTCTACCTAATTACACCAACGATAAATACCAATCCAACATATGATTTACTTCACTCTTAACCAATTCAATGAAATCATCATATATATCCGTAGTATGCGCTTTGTCTAGTGCATCATAGTAAGAAAGGCGATTTTCTGCCTTAATGATAATTGGAGGGAATCCAGCTTTCATTAAGTCCAAGTTAAGTAGTAATCTAGATGCGCGGCCGTTTCCGTCGATGAATGGGTGAATACCAACAAAAATAATATGTAGCATTGCGGCACGCGCAATTGGATGCATAGATTGTGCCTCGCCGTCATGCCAAATAATTAGTTCTTCCATCTTCTCTTTTATGAGAAATGGTTCAGGCGGGACATGCTCTGCACCCGAGATATAGACTTGCTGGTCGCGGTACATTCCTGCGTATCCATCGTTAATTCCTTTTAGTATGAGTCCATGCAAGTTCTTAATTTGCCATTCGGTTAGCAACTCATTATTAGCCACGATTTCTTCTACATACAGTATCGCATCTCGATGGTTGATCACTTCAAGATGCTCCCGCATCGTTTTACCACCAACCGTAATCCCTTCAAGAACGACTTTTGTCTCTTTTAGCGTCAACGTGTTTCCTTCTATCGCATTCGAGTTGTACGTCCACTCCAGTAGCAACTTCTCCCGTAAACTCTTCAGCGTATAAGTAGGCAAAGGACGTTTTCCGTCTAGCAAATTTTTTTTACGATCGATTTCCTGAAACATGTCCGTGCCCCCCTTGTCATAAGTCATAGCTCTTTTTATCAGTCACATACATTTCTTCAATCAGGTAGCAGTGTCATCATTATTTGTTATATGACCAATCCTATTATGATATTAGGTTCACTAATCAGGTCGGCAAAGTGATCATTTTGTGCTTTTATTTGATGTATAAGATTATTTTACCTCCGCGTTCAATTAAAGACAATTTTTTGATGAGAGTCTATGTAATGCATAATGACCGTATCCGCTTAGATTTCTAGTCAGCAATGATTTTACAGATACGCAACGCTAGTAGGGACAAGTGATAACATCAGTAAAGTGGCTCATTGATTGGATCCTCTTCTTGTAATTCTATATAATAGGGAGTTAAACCCAAATAAATAAACAATAAACAACTAAAATAAACGACTATACCTATCAAGGTATTATTGAATATTTGCGATACTAAAATCATAAATGGAATGAGAAATCCAATCAAACCACCTCGTTGCGATGACTTTTTCGTCCGGTATTGTTTTTGTTTACATTTCGGACAAGTGATCTCTCCGTTTTTCATACTACACTTCAAGGCTTCTCCATATGACCATTCTTCATTACATTTAACACAAACAGGCAAACCCTTACCCTTTTTTCGTAGTCTCCTTTTTAGGTAGATATACAGGAGTACAAAGATACTGACAAGGAGAATCGTTTTTATGAAATCATTGTTAAGCTCCATCCAAATAGTAGTCGTATCAGATTGATTCGAAGCTGCAGTTTGTGATGGACTTAAAGGTAATGGATCTTTTTGTTGCCAAAGTAAATAACTGAAGCCCAGTGTAAGAATCGTACAAGTTACGAGCACAATACGGTATTTCCACTCACTGTGCCGTTTAGTTCTTATAGTATTTGTTTTTGCTTTTGTACTAATTCGCTGTTTTCTATCTTTTGACAACGACAGAGTTTGTAATTCCCTATGTAAGTCCACTTTAAATTTATTCATGACGCTACTCCCCCCATTCATAATCAGTTATCCGATTTCCCAGTTGCTTCCGTGCACGCTGTAATCGAGTACGAACTGTCGACTCTGGACAATTTACTAATTTTGCGATTTCCACTGTCGACATTTCTTCATAATAATAAAGTATGAGCACTTCACGATAAGGTACCGTTAACGTAAACAGTGCTTCTACCAATTCCATTTTCTCGGACTTTTCAAGCATTGCACGTTCAGGCGACTGACTTTTACCTTTACTTATAACTTTTTTATACAACGTCGTTCTCCGACTCTTCCAACTTCGTAAATAATCATGACTCCGATTGACAGTCATTTTCACTAAGTACGTTTTCAGCGATGCATCTCCCCTAAACTGGTCCTGTTTTTCATAAAAGGCAACGAACACATCCTGAACGATGTCCTCAGCAGTTGCACTATTTTCCACGTACAAATATGCAACGCGCAATAAATAATCCCCATACTCGGAAATAATCTTTTCAATTTGCAAAACAAATTCCACCACCTTCATCCTACTGACGTAAGTCGATTGTTTTCCGACTCATTTAACAATGCTATTTTTTAAAGACTGATGTCTGTTCATAACAAAATGAGTTTATACATAATCCGTTCGGTAGCAATCTGGAATAAAACCCGTACCTCTGCAAGACAAAATAACGAGCAATTCAACGATTCGGATAGAAATACAAAAAGCAGAAATCCATCTAGATTTCTGACCCTTCTCTTATTATGATACAGTTGCAGTGAATTTACGTAATCGGTACCCAAACTTTAGTGCTTCAACAGATGAACAGCGTCTTGCGGTTCAGGAGTTGAGTGAAGAATTGAGTATGGCGGTTAATCGGTTTAAGGTTTAAGGTTTAAGGTTTAAGAAATTGAAAACCACTTAGGGAATTTTGCCCTAAGTGGTTTTTCTATCTAGAACTATTTTCATCATACTCTTCCCATAAATAACTCAATTGTCTCGCATTTTCTGTAACAGTCGGTCATATACATAATTTATTGCACATATACATAGTAATAGGGTTACTTATATCGTTTTTCAACCCTTTATAAATTGCAAGAGCAGTTTGACAGTGCCTAATGAATGGAGGTGAAAACCAGTGACAACATACGAATTACTAAGCTTACTCATCCAACTATCTGGTGGATGGATTGCTTTTATGTCGGTGTCGTTGTCAGTCATCTTTTTCTTATCAAAAAAGAAGTAACCGTCCCTTCCATCAACGGAAGTGTGAACAACAATTACTTCTTTCTTGTTGACCAAATGCTTTTCTACCAACTGATTACACCATTTTACTTTGCGCAAAATCGCCACTGATTTTGCCTTGCAGAATACTACAACCGGGCTGAGTGCTCAAACACTCAGTCCTTTTTATTCTATGTCGTGTTTTTTATAATATGATAGATTTCAAGAGTAGTGCAACACATAGTGAAATTGTGGATGATCAAGTCTGCATATTTAGGACCTACTGCAAAGCACTTTTCAAGTAACGTTCAATTATTATATGTAACTAGCACTACAAATAGAAACAAATCTAGTAGTATATCCCCCATAAAACTGGCTTAATGCTATAAAATTTTATTTTAATGTTTCCATATCTTTTGTGTTAGTACCAAAATAATCAAAAAAGCCGTTCTGACAATAAAATCTCCAGAACGATTTTTTAATTTACATTGCACGTAGTATTAGATTTCCACTAGATAGATTTTATGTATGTAAAGCTATCATTTTCTTATCAAGAAAGAAGTAACTGCCCCCCCATCGGCTGAAGTGTGGACAATTACTTCTTCTTTTCCATACAACAATTTTCACCGTCGTACGATGTACAAAATCGATTATGATTTTGTAGTTACAGTCTACCATTACAGGACTGAATGTTCAAACACTTAGTTCTTTTACATTACTTGATGAACTATCAATAGAAGTGCGACACTTCATTTCAAAATGACTTTCGATAACCAAACTTGACTCATTTCACTTTTATTAGTTTTGCATATTGGATCTGATATGAGTCCTTATTTTAGTATAATCATTTATATATGTAGCATGTCCTATTAAATGGAACCTTTCTTTTAGTATCTTCCCCTACAATAGTGACTAAGCGCTAATACGCCTTCCTTTTTACTAAGGCTTCTGAATCTATTATTTAAATCGTTCATTATTCAATGGACTGAATAGTTAAATAATGGTACAATTTCTATAGAAATAATCCTAAAATAGATGTATCTTCTCTTACGGTGTGTAAGAAATAGTTCTCCAAAATCTCACCCCTCTCCCATAACAATTTTACATATACATAATGCTTCACATACAAACAATTGAATAACTCTTTAATTGTTTTTTCACCTCTCTAGAAATACATCACAATTTCAGTTTAGTTATAAGAAAGGTATTGACATAAACATGGACACTTTCAAATAAAAGGAGGTGAAAACCAGTGACAACATACGAAATACTAAGCTTACTCATTTCACTTTCCGGTGGATGGATTGCTTTTATGTCGGTGTCGTTGTCAGCTATCTTTTTCTTATCAAGAAAGGAGTAATTGCCCCCCTATCGGCAGAAGTGTGGACAATTACTTCTTCTATTTCCATTCTGGGTCAACTGTTTTTTCAGCCCGGCAATTTACACCGTCGACAATAAATAGGACTGATTTTTATCACTCAGTCCTATTTATTCCAATTCAAGTTTTCAATTATATGCAACAAGTACTTCTAATAGAAACAAATCCTTCCTCCCAGTGGCGGCTAGTCGTAAAAAAGCGTTTGATTCGTTTTTCGTATCAATTACGTAGATATCCAATCCAATTAATAGGAGGTTTGAAATGGAGAACTATGCTCATGTAATTCCATACGAAATGATTGAACAAGTAGCGAATACAAATGAAGTTCCCGCGGGTGTAGAATTAATTCAAGCACCAAGTATTTGGAAAAAAACAAAAGGAAAAGGGATTACGGTAGCGGTTTTGGATACAGGATGCGATCGTAAACACTCCGATTTACAAGAACAGATAATTGGTGGTCGGAACTTTACGGACGACGATGGTCACAATCCCGAACTATTTCTTGATTATAATGGACATGGAACTCACGTTGCTGGAACGATTGCTGCTCGACAGAACGATAACGGCGTAATTGGAGTAGCCCCTGAAGCAAGTTTACTCATTGTTAAGGTCTTGAATAAAGAAGGCTCGGGACAATATGACTGGATCATTAATGGCATCAATTATGCGATTGAACAAAAAGTGGATATCATCTCCATGTCATTGGGGGGTCCTAATGATATGCCAGAACTTTATCAGGCGATCAAAAAAGCGATTACCAACAATATCCTCGTCGTTTGTGCGGCTGGAAATGAGGGTGACGGCGACGATTCAACCGATGAGTTTGCCTATCCAGGTTGTTATAACGAAGTCATAAGCGTTGGTGCGATTAACCTAAAACGACGCTCTTCCGATTTCACCAATTCTCACAATGAAATCGATTTAGTCGCTCCGGGTGAAAAAATTATTTCTACGTATTTAAACGGAAAATATGCCACGTTAAGTGGAACTTCAATGGCTGCACCACATGTATCGGGAGCACTCGCCCTAATAAAAAATTTGGTCAATAACAGTTTCGGGCGTCAACTTTCGGAGCCGGAGCTATATGCCCAATTAATTAAAAGGACCGTTCCGCTAGGATTCTCACCGAAACTAGAAGGCAACGGTCTCATTTATTTAACAGTCCTTGAACATTTGACGAATGTATTTGAGCAAGAAAACAAAACACTGGTCTTGAATGCATAATAAATCAATTTAATGATATAACCGCATTCAAACATTCAGAAATTAACGATAGCCGCACAAGGAATATTAATTTCCTTGTGCGGCTATCGTTTTTGGCAATCACGCAATAGCTCTATTTCAGAGTTTAATATCCCCGGGTACATCAATGACATATCCTATTGTCGATTCTAATTGTATGAGTGGGTCGTGATTTCGTAATTCTTCAAAATCAAGACCTGTAATCGCTTCAATTTTTGAAATAGGTACTTGATATGTTTTATATTCTCCATACGCAAATTCCAAATCCTCAATAAGGTTCTTTTGAGTTTGCAAATAAGCAGTTGCAGATAGATTTCCATCTTTCTTAACAATGACAGCTATTTTCCAAAACTCTGCCGGTATTTGAACGCCCCTGTAAATCACGTCATCCAACCGAAAAACAGGCCCAGTGAACACCGTCACTTTAAGATTCGCGTTTTTGGCATTGTCTAAAATATAATTCTCCAGATCCAGCCAACTTTGCTGATTCAGTTTACTTTGCTGGGGCGCACAATTTGTAAAATGGAACGTATCCTTATTCGCCTTTTCCGCCGAATCTCCCCAAACAGGATCCAGCCTGCGGACAAGATGCCCCCGATCAAGCGAATTATTTTTATATAATTCTGGGCCACACTGGTACTCTGTTTCGATACGAGAATCGAGATACCATTTGTCATTACGGCCAATCTTCATTAATTGATTGCCATCAATATTCACCACCGTATAATACGCTAAACGGCGTGACTTGCTCATGACAATTGAAAAATGCGTATACTGTAAAACATTGCTTCCGTCCTTTAATAAGGCAATATCCTGTTCAAGATCCGACCGGAATTTCGGATGAGGAACTTCATAGGCCTCACCAAGAAATTGAGTGTCATAACCGGTCGCCCCTTCATACCACGAACTGCTTAACTCCTCAACGACCATTTCTTCACTAGTATGGTCAAGGACTCCCCACTCTTTCACAATGTCATTCAGCAACACTTTTTGATCATCACTAAAATTTGTGCCTTGCTCCACGATAAACTGGATAATACTGCTGATACGAATCCCTTCATTGGCAATAAATTCAGTCCGGTTCTTTGGATCTGGAACCCCAGCATGGTGGAGGGAAACGACAATCCATTCGTCATTATAGACAGGTGAACCGGAAGATCCTGGCATAGTATCTGTTGAGTAGTGAATATAATCGTCAAATACATCCATAATTTGATTCTCTCTGATTGCTACAGCTTTCGGTGCCCCCGAAGGATGCTGAATGATTGATACGCATTCACCAACCAACCCTTTGCCCGTTTGCGGGATGAGCGGCAAGAAACCAAATTCACTTATATTTGTGCCGTCAGCAGATACTTCCTCTATCGTAACTAGCGTGAAATCAAGATTTTGATCCGTTATAAATAAACGCTTTGGTGTTAGACGGAAGTTTTTCATCGGACGTTCTTTTAAATCAAGACCGACCTCAAAGTTGAATTGTGCGACGCTGAACTGAGCCGTATCGACGTTCTCCAACACATGATTATTCGTAAGCAATAATGAAGGTGAGACAAGAAATCCTGTAGCATGTCCGAGAACTCTGCCGATACGATCACGGATTTCGATTCTGCAAACCGGATTGGCTGCTTGTAGACCTGCTTCAAGATAAGAAATTGGAAATAAATCATCCCGACCAATAATACGCTCGATTGCAAGTCCATCCCGAGGATCAATAATTGCTTTACGGAGCGCGACCCGCTCAGGCGTATCTACCTCCATAGGGTTTTTAGTTTGCAGTTCACCAGCAATTCGTTCACGCTCACTAGAACGCGCGATGTAACGCTTTAACGCTTGTTGTTGTTGCAAATCTACAAGTTCCACAGTAAGACTTTGAAACTGGTCAAGTCGTTTAGTAGACATGTTTCCCCTCCTTCAAATAGTTGTCGTCACTACATTTTGCTTTACTATATATGTTGAATAAATGAACACAAACTAAGCGAAGGCGCCTTCTAGGGGTAACAAAAATAATTGAAATCGCCTGGTTAGATGCGAATGCATAATACGTGCATATGCGGGAGGCATTGGTTGTCCCCCAGCGTCACAGTGGATTCAATCAAATACTTCATTTCATTCTAAATTGACCTACTCTAATTTTACACTGTTCAGATAATTCTAACAGTCTTGTTGTTTTTTAGAAAGTTACTAATTAAGGATAATTTAAAGCGTTTTCCCAATTATGTATATTCCCATTATGACTTTAGCCATCCGAAACTGTTTTCAATGAGTTATATATGGTCCTTATGGAAGACGGCGAAGAAATTAAAGCCTGTACACCTGTAAGTGCTGTGCGTTTCGAGTGGTGTTCATTTTGCTGCAAACCTTCTCGTCCATTCTTTGTCATCATAATTATTTTGTTACCCAAAATTTGTTGGACGAAAAACTTTTATCAAATTCTTGTCCACTTTCCCTCACTTTTCTTCTATCTAAAGAATAAAGGGGATATTCTTTATGACAACTTACCTTTCTGGATACGCACACTTCACAAACAAACACGATTTAGATGCAGCAACTAGGCAACATGTACTCACGCACTGGAATGAAATGAACCAAACTGAGCGGGCTGTTCTCGATATGATCCGTCGTTACTCTGTTAAATATGGTGCTGCACATTTGAAACACGAAACCATCGAAAAGGCCATTAAGAAATCCAACGCAACTGTACGACGCGCCATTCGCAAGTTAGAAAAGCTTGAAATCATCGAACGCATTCACTATATCCGCCCTGTCATGAGCGGTCTAGGCGCTAACATTTATGTCATTAAACCTACTAATGACCAGTCGAAATTGAACACCCCGAAGGTTGACGAAAAGCCTTCTGTCAGTAAGGCGGAACCTGCTAAACCACAAAACGAAGCTTTTCTTTCTAAAGCGTTAAGTACTAAAGATCTTAAAAGAACGTCTCCTCCGGAAATTGTGCCCACTACACTTTTCGGGAAGATGAAAACGCTTCTTTCTTCAACAATCGGAGAGAGTAAATTAGCACGCAACTTTTACGGCGTCTACCGGAAACAGTCCCTGCAAATGCTGAAATTCAGTATTCACGAAGACAAAGGAGAGCTGTTCGAGCAATTGGCTATGCAAGCACTTCGTATTTCGATTCAAACGACAAAAGTGAAAAACATCCGAAATCTACCCGGCTATTATTCAGGCGTCTTGCGCGAACTCATCGACAAGGCTTTATTCAGTGAGGCATTTATGGATTATGACGTGCCATTTGAGGGTTTTTTCTATCGATGAAGTAAAGTAGTTAATTTGAAAATTCAGCTCAAGAGGAATCGCAAATTGCCCCTAGCAATAACCTTAGAGTATAAGAGTAATAAAAAAGACATTGTCGAGAACACTTTCGACGTTGTATCTGTCATTGATTATATGAATGACATAGCAAACAGCAATTCAAAGCCTCTTAGAAGACGACTGCAAGAAATGTGATAGGGACGATGTTGGCAGTGAATTATTTAATCGTGGTAGTGATGTGTATAGCGGATTAGTGAACCGTATCTGTGTCTGACACAAGAGTGTTAGTTGGAAACTGTGCCGCGTTGGTTGGATAGCACTCGGATTTCGTTAGACACTTCGAAGAGTTCGTTGGAAACAATTTATTAGCGTTTGACTCCACTAAAATTACCAGCAAGTGTCATTGGTGCCTCTAAGTCGACTAGGAATAGCACAACGGTTGTATCCTTTGTCATTTGGGTTTTGGTTAACTCTTCCGCAGTACCTGAAATTGCATCACCTTTACGTAGGATTTCCCCATGTGTAGTAATTTCGCCGTCCATTACATACAGCCAAGGTGTATAGCCGGCCGCAATCGGTAATATAAAAGCTTCGTCTGTTTTTCCATATACATCGTAAACAATGATTTGCTGACGAAGTTCCAGTGGGGCATTTGATTCTGTTGGTCCTGCTATTAAACGCCAATCACTCACTTCTGGTAGTTGCATTTCCGCAAATTGAACGCGCGGCTCAAAATCCTTTTCCGACGGACGTATAATTATTTGGAGCATTTCAACCGGACCAGTTGGTGTTGATTCCCGATGGAAGAAGCTTTTCCCAGCCCCCATTAGCATTTGCTTTGTTGGCGAGCAAGATTCCTTCAAGCCTGTTGAATCTTCATGGAGCATTTCGCCTTGCCACACATAACTTATAATTTCATCATTTATGTGTTCATGCATCTTTATCGTTACACCTTTTCCGAAATTTGCATGATCAATTCGGCTAAGTGGACCAAATGCATAATCCTCTTTTTCCAAGTTTCCATCGATTAAACCGGGTCGACGAATTTGTAGCGAAAAAGGACCTCTACCGTTTGAATTAGCTTGTTCATTCCGTAAAATATTCACTTTTCATACACTCCTTTAATTGCTTTTTTTGTAGTTAAAAACCTTATCTGTGAATGACATAATGACGAACAATTAATACCTTTGGATACGTGGTCAAAGTAATTAGATTCTAACACGAATATCTGATTTCGCTTTTATTATTACTCAATTGCAGTGAATTTACATAACAGCTTCCTGCACAGGTAGACGAAGTTAAGCTACCTTTTATAGATGAACAGGAAACCGTGGATTTTTATCATAAGATTTGAGGGTGACTCATACCATTTATTGATAGGGAGTGATTTTATATGGATGAGCGCAATGATAGGAAGAACAGCAAGGACGAGCAATTAGAATTTTTTCGGGTTGATGATAAAGGCAAGACACTTACAACCAATCAAGGGTTAAAAGTGTCAGAAGATGAATTTTCATTAAAAGCGGGCGTGCGGGGGCCGACTATAATGGAAGATTTTCATTTTCGCGAAAAAGTAACTCACTTTGACCACGAGCGAATTCCAGAAAGGGTCGTTCATGCACGTGGTTTTGCCGCGCACGGAGAATTTCAGTTATACAAAAACATGAAAAAGTATACAAGGGCGAAGTTCCTGCAAGATACGTCCAAAAAGACGCCCGTATTTGTCCGATTTTCTACTGTAAATGGAGCCCGTGGTTCTGCGGATACGGTTCGGGATGCCAGAGGATTTGCGACTAAATTCTATACAGAAGAAGGAAACTATGATCTAGTTGGGAATAACATTCCTGTCTTTTTCATCCAAGATGCTATTAAATTCCCAGATCTCGTACATGCCTTCAAACCTGAGCCTGATAATGATATCCCGCAAGCCTCTACTGCCCACGACACGTTTTGGGATTTTGTCGCGAATAACCAGGAATCTGCACATATGATTATGTGGATTATGTCAGACCGCGCCATTCCACGTAGCTTTCGGATGATGGAAGGATTTGGCGTTCATACGTTTCGCTTTGTCAATGATCAAGGAAAAGCCCATTTTGTGAAATTCCATTGGAAGCCTGCATTAGGAATTCATTCCTTTGTCTGGGACGAGTCCCGTAAACTGACAGGCATCGACCCTGACTTTCACCGTAATGACTTATGGGGTGCCATTGAAAAAGGGTTTTACCCGGAATACGAATTGGGCGTTCAGATTCTTGCCGAAGAGGACGAATTCAGTCTCGAGTTCGACATATTGGATGCGACAAAGATTTGGCCGGAAGAAGACATTCCAGTCACCATCATTGGAAAGATGACCCTGAATCGAAATGTAGACAATTTCTTTGCTGAAACGGAACAGGTTGCGTTTCATTTGGGCAATGTTGTACCTGGAATTGATTTTACGAATGATCCATTATTACAGGGGCGCTTGTTTTCGTACTTAGATACGCAATTACTCCGTCTGGGCGGACCTAACTTTCATGAAATACCAATTAATAGACCGGTTGTACCGTTCCATAACAATCAACGGGAGGGTTTCCATCGCCAGACCATCAATCTCGGGAAGGTGAGCTATCATCGAAACACTTTGGCTGGTAACACCCCCGCACCTGCAAGTGTGGAGGAAGGAGGATATGCCTCCTATCAGGAAAAGGTGGAAGGGGTTAAAATTCGTGCTCGAAGTAAGAGTTTTGCAGACCATTTTTCTCAGGCCACCCTTTTTTGGAACAGTATGAGCCCACCTGAAAAAATGCATATCATTGATGCGTTCAGCTTCGAACTAGAGAAAGTCAAAAGTGAATCGGTCAAACAGCAGGTGGTGGATATGTTTGCCAATGTGAGTCTTGAATTAACGACCGCCTTTGCGGTAAATATCGGGGCAAATCCTCCTAAAGGGGGCGGTTCGACCATAACAAAATCTTCCCCAGCCCTCAGCCAGGAAAATACAACAAAATCAGAAAAAACACGTAAGATCGCTGTAATACTGACGAAGGGATTCAATGGTCCAGAGGTTCAATATGTGCTAGACAGATTGATTAATGAAGGCCTTATGCCGGAAATTATCAGTGAAAACATTGGAACAGTGCAGGGTACAAATGAAGTTAAGGTAAAAGCGGAACATACCTTTTTAACTGCGAAGTCGGTGTTATTTGATGCTGTTTATATGATAAGGGGCAGTAACAAAAGTAAAAAGTTCAACAAGGATGCAGCCTACTTCATTGATGAGGCATTTTCACACTATAAGCCGATTGGTGCAACCGGTGAAGGCATCCAATGGCTGGAAGTAAATCATTTTGAAGGACAACCGGGCGTAATTTCGGAAACTGACATTACAGATTTTGTGACAGAATTTGTTGAGGCGATTGCTGCCCACCGTTTCTGGCAGAGGAAGTTAGTTTGATTAAATTCCATCAGAAAAAGAGAACAATCTAAATCGAGGATTAGAGGGGTACTATTTCCGAAATACGTACTCTTCTATCTCCTCATATTTTTTGTTGATTGATTTCTTTTGTTAAGTGACCCGTACCTGTGCGAGACACAATGACAAACAATTCACACCTCTGAATAAATATTCAAGGTATTAAGATTTTCATGCGAATATCTGAATTCATTTTTATTATTATACAATTGCAATAAATTTACAGAATAGTGTCATGCACAGGTACGTGACACTTTAGTTCATCCATCGTAATTACCTGAACTGGCCCATACTTTTGGATAGCATGTCAAGCTATTAATTTCCCGATATATGGATCTCCACCTCCACCTGTTCCTAGGACTGCTGCCCCGATTGCAATGTGCTCTATATCTTCTTTATTTAACCACTTCATACTGATTCTCCCTTGATAATTGACGTTTAACGACTAAACAAAAAACTGTCTGTGTAGCAAAAGCAATGATGAAACTATCAAGAGACGGAATTGTCGTTAGAGTGAAAAGTTCCATTCCAATTGGATTCTCCAGTGTTAGCCAACTCACCAATGTCCCTGTCCCCCAAGCGATTATCGGGTATACATGGTACTGCGCAGTTGATTCGAATGAAAGCATTTTTGCACCGCCAATATAGTAAATGGCCGTATATACACCGCCTATTGGTGCGATGAACATCGTGATGATACTTAGGAAATTAATGAAGTTTCCGTAAATCCCTAAAACAGCCATAAGAGTTCCGATTGTACCTGCAGCAAGTGTCAACTTCGCTTTACTAGTCTTCGTGAAAATAACAGCTAAGCCAAGTCCAGAAGAGTAAGCATTACTTGTGTTCGTTGTCCACTGCGCCAAAATCAAGACGAGAATGCCTGGAATTCCAAGTCCAACAGTCAGCATGATCGTCGTCAGATTGTCTTCGTTCATGATACGGGATAGAATCATCGCAATGACCAATATAAAACTATTACCAATAAAGAAACCAAAGAATGATGCTAAAACTGCATCTTTTTTTGTTCGTGCCCATCTTGATATGTCCGGGGAAATGACTGCACCCACGACAAAGATACTAATCACAAGTGAAATGGCCATTCCTAATGAGAATGTATTTTCTACAGGTGCCGCAATACCAGCTGTGCCAAATTTACTGATGGCCATTCCGACTGCCAGAATAACTAATACGATTACCAGCGGAACCGACCAAGAACTTAACTTTTCTATCGCACGGTAACCATACATTGCCGTCATCATCATCAGCAATCCACCTACTCCAGCGAGAAGTGGAATTGGTAAATGAATTCCGATTGCATTAGTAATTGCGACGGACGCATTTTCGGCAAAAAAGCCAGCCTGTACACCAAACCAGCCCATTAACGAGATGGCGAGTAATGCCGAAACAATTTTCGCTCCTGAAGTTCCAAAGGCGGAGCGAGAAATCATAGAAGTGGATAATCCAGTTGCTGCTCCAACGTATGCACAAAATGCAGCTAAAACACCCAATATCAGAGATCCGATCACCACAGCAAGCAAGGCGTCATTAAAAGCCATTCCTGCGCCAAGTTCTGCGCCAAAAATCATTGCGGATAAATCAATTCCGACAGCGATCCAGATCATACTAATGGATAGCCATTTCTTACGTTCGTTCATAGGTACTACTTCTCGTGCATAATCATTTTGCATTTTCAATCCCCGTTAACATAAGAATTACTAGTTGAAATGCATGTTGGATTTGCTCAAATAAAGCTTTATCATCGTACAGATTAATTTCCCAGAATAACCCATCCATTATCAAAAGAAATTGTTTTGTCAAGTTGATATTTTGTTGCTCTGAAATGGATGGATAGTCACGTTTTAAAGAAGTTTTCAACGATTGAATGAGCCACTCATCGAATTGCTCCATATGTCTTTTCAGAAACTGCCTAATTTCTGGAGGTGGGGAGGTAAGCAATGAAATATACGCCATCGTTTTATTTTCGTTCTTTTTATGATAAGAGACAGTCCCGTGCAGCAGACTGGAGAATATCTCTTCTATTGGAGAATTTTCCACTTCAGCCATAATTTTTTTCATCTGACTAAAATGCTCCCCCAATAACTTTTTAAAAGCTGCAACAAATACAGCTTCTTTGTCTTGATAAAAAAAATAGATCGAAGCCGGCTTAATGCCAACTTCTGTAGCGATTTTTTGCATCGTGGCCCCTTGATAACCGTATCGTGAATAATGGTAAATTGTCGCTTCCAATATTTTTTCTTTCACTACACTTACACCGCCTAATAGTTATTAGGTCCATAATACAACTACAGTTATCGGAAATCAACAACATTCCGAATATTGTTTTAGTATATTTTTTTCGTTTTTGAACATAGTTTCATACCGAATAAAAACGCACAAAAAAATCAGCCATTTATGGGGCATGGCTGATTTTTATCTGTTTACCGAAGAAGACGCTCACTTCAATCACGACAAGGCCGTAGCCCAGTAATACGATAGGTTCTTTCTTTAATTTCGCTACAGAGTGGACCGTACCCACTAATTGTGTGGGTGTCTGTGGAACAAAAAACAATTCAACCAATTGTATAAAAAAACATTAGATATTAGATATTCAGATACTTATCTTTTCTCTAGTTTATAAGTATGTAATTGTAGTTAATTGACTAGATAATATCGTGCACAGGTATGCGAAATTTAAGCATTGCCTTCTTCTACGTCATGCTTCACTCCTAAAAACGCATTCACAACTTTATAGTATTGCTTTGCGTTATCGTCACTCAGTTTTTTCATCTTTGGCAAGTTCAAACGACCCTAACGCTTTTTGAAATTCACCATTGGCAAGCGCCAGTTTTCCTTGCTCCATTGCTTTGTCATACATCCCATTAGTACACCCGACCAGCGAGCCGGCTAACACTAAAGTTGCACCAAACCTTCTCATAAGCCACTCCCATTCGTTTGCTCTTCCCGATATGCCATAAACTCTATATAGTATGTAATTGTTCTTCGATAATGATTGGTTGTATCCTTGTAATGCTCTTGAATCTGTCGCAGCATCTGGTCCGTTACAGCACCGTTCACCGTTATAAATATTGTATCTTTGCAGATTAAGGTGACGGTTATTGTACTGCTTTGCAGAACGATCCTTGATCTGCCGTTCTCCTGGTTTGACTGTGTGTCTGATTTTCAGGTATTCCATAAATTCCATCTGTCTTTCCACAGTGGATTCGTGATAAATAAAATATGTGTAGATTCTGCAGGTTCCTATACCTCATAAGAAGTCTGCGTATGAAACTCTAGTCTACGGGGAATTTCACCTATAATGGAACAATAAGTAATTAGTGGAGTATTAGATATAGCTGCCGTTCCAGAGAACTGAATTCAGTCTTCAATGTATCCAGTTCATCATTCAACCTCTCAATTTCATTTGCTGAAAGGTTATGTGCTAAAGCGTATTCGGCTATCCTTTTCATTTCATGCAACTTAACGTTCATCTCATCCAAGATACGAACCTGTTCCACAGTCCATTGAAGCTGTTGTTCAAGGTGTTTCTTCTGTTCTTGTTGTTCTTGAGTCATCTTGTTTCCTCCTAGTTGGCAGCTTCTAAGCAAATATTAAAAATCGGGTACCCTATACGAAGAAGTGCTTCAGCATTTCTTAATAATATGTGTCTTATCTATATCTTTTATATCGGATCAATTATGAGTTATTCAAATAGGTGATGTGGCAAGTTGTTGGGAGCCAGCAGCATTACGAAGTAGGAAAGATGATAAGCTCGTTTTCAATTCAAGATACTAATTAATAAATCAAAAAAGAAGACGACAACATAGTCGACTCCCCTTTTCACTTTATGAGATTTTGTGTATTACTACAAAACTCAGCTAAAATCAGTAACCACAAACGTTCCTTTAGTAGCGAAATTGCTCATATCTTCAAAAATCCCCTCAACCTCGGAAAGTTTGATATTGCGTGTCACCATTTTCCCTGGTTGTAAACTCCCTAGGGCTACTTGTTCTAAAAGAGGAGCGAATCGACCTCCAGGGATACCGAGTGTTGTGATGAATGATTTTTCATTGAGGACCATGTCATCTACTGGTATTGATATAAAGCCAGCCTCTTTTTTCGTTGTAACTCCAATCTGTAAGTGACGGCCGCCTTTCTTCAAGCTATTAATACCGTTTAGACATGTTTCAGTTATCCCTAATGCATCAACAGAAACGTCGGCTCCGCCTTTTGTAAGTTCTTTTACAGCTTCTACTGGATTGTTATTTCTACTATTGATTGTGTAATGCGCGCCAAGTTTCTTTGCAAGTTCTAAATTATCATCATTTATATCTACCCCAATTACATATGCACCCATTGACGCAGCGATATGAATGGCAGATAAACCAATGCCGCCACACCCATAAACGACAACCTTTTCCCCAGGAAGTACGTGTACACGGTCAATAATTCCATGATATGCAGTCATAAATCGGCAGCCTAGTGCTGCTGCATGAAACCAATATTTTCAGGCAAATGAATCGCATTTCGATCAGCAATAGGTACAGCAACATATTCACCATAACCACCTTGATAGGCTGTTCCCGGCACAAGGAAAGAATCACAGAGATGTGTGTCACCCGCTATACAATATGGGCATGTCCCATCACTTCCGGAAAACGGAATGATTACACGGTCTCCTCGCTTGAAGTTCTTCACATCACTTCCTACTTCCTCCACAACTCCAGAAAACTCATGACCAATAATTGGTTGAATAATACCATGGTCTCCAACCCAAACATGCCAATCACTTCTACAAACACCGTTTGCCATTGTCTTAATTAACATTCCGTCTTTCTTAAATTCTGGGACTGGAACTTCTTTCACTACCGCTTTTTGAACACCTTCAATGACTAATGCCTTCATCAATTTCTCCCCCTTTTTCTATCTCGAAAAATAGTAAATGCTTACACTAAAATTAGGAAGCACTTCATAAATTTTATGTTACACTATTTAATAAAGATAGAATATTCCCATTTCAACAGGGGGTGTATCCCCCAAAAGGAGTGGGTTTGTGGTCAAGCTTCCCTTATTAATGCCTTTCTTGGAATAACTAGTGCTATTTTTTCCTTAATTATTAGGTTCCTCCAAAAACTATGTAAAAAAACCAAGCCCCTAAACCTTAGGACTTGGCTACCATCACATCTAATACAGCGTATTCCCAGCCATCAACTCGGCCTGCTTCACAACCGTCTCCACTGCAATCTTCTGCAAATCAGGTGGATAGCCATACTTTTTCAGCAATCTTCGAACTGTAATCCTCATCTTCGCTCTTGTAGAGTCACGCAAATTCCAGTCGATACTCATATTCTCTTTAATGGCTTTCGTCAGTTCATGGGCAATCACTTTCAAAATATCATCACCTAATACTTGCTCTGCTGTGTCGTGCGAGGCCAGTGCATCATAGAATGCAACTTCCTCCTGTATCATATTTGATCCTTCGCCTGCTTTATAAGAATCGTTCATCTCTTTTGCAAGTTCAATCAGTTCCTCAATGACTTTCGATGTTTCGATTGCGCGTTTGTTGTATTTATTAATCGCCGCATTTAGCATATCCGTGAACTTTTTTGCTTTGTTTTTTTCATTTGCCAACTATCTATTAACATAATAGGCATCGCTTCACAATTTTTTCCAAACGGGATTCCTTTTATTTATCGTGTAAAGTAAACTAAATGCCCCTCTGTTTCCTTTACATCAATACCAAAATCCATACTTAAATCAATGATTTTCTTGCTTAAATTTAAATACTGCACGGCCTTTTCCTCACTTAAATCTGCTTTAATATCATTTATTATCGGAATAGAATAGCGGCCTTCCGAAACACAATATTTTATTAATTGAGAGTCCATTTCTGATTTGTTTAAATCTCTTATTGTAGCATTTACTTTTCCAATATTATAATATAAACTTTTAGAATTAGTTATTAACCAAAATAAAGGTCGTATAATTGTTTGCTCTAAATATAAGTCGTAGTCCTCCAACCTTTTATTGTAGTCTATTTTTATTTGAGGGTCTTCATAATGTAAAAAGTGGGAATCGGTTTTTATATTTGTAATGATTGAGTCATAGTAATTTTCATTTAAATTTTTCATGAAAATATTAATTTTATCCAATCTTTTTTCACTAGTGATATTTACTGTTACATTTGATAAAGCAAATGTTTTAATTGTACGAGTGTTCATTTCACGAACTATCACTCTTTTTTCGTGATCAATAATACTTTTTATATCATGATTAGTATCAACAGCAGAAATAGGAACCGATATTGAATATGAAAGATTATTTTCCAAATCTATAGTTTCGTCTTGAATGAATTTCGTAACCAGTAATTGTTCATTTATATCACTAAAACTTCCTTTGATGTAGTCTTCTGCTTCATCCATATCTTTTTTCATATTTGTATACTGTTCAATTTCGTGTTTAATATATACTTCTTTTAACTTAAGCAAACCATCGTTTAATTCTAATTTAGCTCCCTTATAACCGAAAAATCCAAAGTAGTGTTTAAATTCTTCATAACGTTCAATATATGATTCATTGAAATCAGACACACTACCCATTAAATAACTACTGATTTCCCCCTTTTTTAAATTTTCGAAATACCCAATTTCTGTCGAACACTCAATAAAGAAAAGAAATTCTCTGATTACACCTTCCATCATCATCCACTTACCAACACCATCCGGCATTTTCTCCCAGCTAGTCAACTCTTTACTAGCAGCTACAACAACACTTGGCAAGTCTTTTAAATTACTTAAAATTTGATCACCGAAATTATTAAATATATTTATACTCAAAAAGTCTTTATATTTTTTCCCGTCAACTAAACCTTCTTTATAGACAAGATAATATAAATAGACAGCTAAGGTGAAATTCATTTCAAAAGCCTCTTTTTGAAATTCATCTGAAATAAATGCCCTACTTATAGTATTCTTAAAGTTTTCAACGTCCCTATTATCAATCATTACTTTTAGAACTCTTAATTTTACTAATTTCTTCAGCTTATTTTTTCCTGATTTATTTAAAAACGCTATTTTAATTGAATAGCTTTTAAGAATTAATTCTTTATTATATCCCGGTAAGTAATTGTTTTTATATATTGAATTATACAGTGTTGAATAAATTTGACTTACATAATTTATTTGTGAAGCTTCATTTTCATCCGCAGCATTGTATAAAATCTCAAGTAATTTGTAAACGGATTTTAAAAAGTTTTCATTCATAAATTCAGTTCTATCGATATACTTTAATATTAATCGTATTTCATCCTCTAAAAACACAAATCTTTTTTGTGCCAAAACAAATTCATAAATATTTATTAATAACTCGAGAGCTTCATCTAACTTTCCTTTTTCAAAACATCTCTTAAACAAATCAGCGTTCACTTCATCAATAAAATCTGCAGTTTTTATATGTACTTCTGTTGGTTCATCAACTAAAATAATTTTATATAAGTCTTTAAGAAGAGAAATATTATTCCCTAATACTATGTATGAGTCTTTATCAATCGTTTCAATTGAATGAACATAGATTTGCTCTATTATTTTCTCCATTTTTTTTCCCTCTTCGGCTTTATTGCATGCTCAAGCTTTTTGGTAAAATCGTTAATGATACTTTTTTTAATCTTTTCTTCTATTCTCTCAAAGTTCACTAAAAGTGAAAATGTTTGATGCATTAAAATAATCACTCCGAATAGTGAAATAAATAAGATGAAAATCACGCTAAATAGCAATTCAAAAGCCACATAATAGTAATTCACAAAAATCAAAATCAGAAGGATAAAAATCATTTCTATTTTAGATAGAAATAATGTTTTGTCTTCAATAAACACAAATTTCATTATGTCTTTTCCATATAGCTTTTCTTTTATAAATCCAATTGTTAAAGCGACTAATGCAACACTTATTGAAATTACAACAGCTTGGACTTGCCAAATAGCTAAAATTAGACTTTCTATATTACTCATTTCAATTACTAAAAACTTGATTTGAATTGTGTTAAAAAAACAAGTTCCTATTTGTGCAACTAATAAAAGTAGTATTATTGCAATAAACATTCGAAATATGGATCTTTTTGAAATCATTTTTTCTACCTCTTTATGATTTTTCTTATCATTCTCAGTCTACCAACGTTTAAAGAGTTACACAAGATAACACGTTAACTCACGGCATCTCATGCAACCCTTTTTCTATAAACTGTTTTCTTTATTCAGGTATTCCATTTAATTTAAGTCGAATCATTTGCTGTACTAATGGTAAACTTTCTCGATTTATGTCAACAATCTCTTGAATTACATCTGACGGATTATGAGTGGAAAAAAGTGTATTTGCAAATTCGACTAGTTGTTGCTCCGCTTTCCCCATTTCCAAAAATTCTTTGCTTGGAGTAAAATTCGTTCCGTCCTTATCCCAAGTACCTGTCCAGCTAAAAAGCTCCCTATAGTCCTCGATAAAAATATTAATTGCTGCATTCGTATAAAAAAGAAATTTGATAACCCTCGGTAAAAGTAATATTAGGCATGAGCATTAGATACCTTACGAAAGTGCTTTTATGTTCTGCGTTAATGAAGTACATTGATTTTACTGCAGTTTCTTGTTCTAATAAAAGGCCATCCTTGTAGTTTTCAATGAGGTATGAAATTCTAACTATAATCTTCGAGTCACTATAATGCGCCCAATCCTTCAAAAACCTAAAGTCTCCAGGTTGAATTCTTGCGGATTTATACTTACCTTCTTGATCTCGTTTAGATTCATCCTGTGAAACATGCCCTTAGTTTTCGATTCATTCGTCATTTGAATACCTCCTGCTATTATTAAATCTAAACGCGTTACTAAATAAAGTGACACAATGTTACATCATATCTCCTTCAGATACAGTACCTTGTAACTCTAACGGCCCTTGTTGTAATTAGCGACACGTACCTGTGCGTCAAACAACGACGAACGATTCATTCAATTGAATAAAAATACAAAGTAGCCAGACAGAAGCCCGGGAATCTATTTTTATCGTATTATTATCAAATCGCACTGAGTTGACTGAATAGTTCTTCGAACAGGTACCTAACACTCTTAAGTTCTTTTATATCTGATAATTATATACTTTGATTAGTTGGATTAGTTCGATATATATCGTATAATAAGAACAAACATTCCAGTAGTTGAAGTGAATGTCTAGGTTGGGGAATTCCTATGAAAGGAGAATAACAATGGATAAGGGAGATGTGATTTCGTATGTAAAGCAATTCTATCCTAACACTGCGACAAAAGATGTTGCAAAATCATTAAATTTAAGTTTAAGTCAAGTTCGGACACTGGCGAAACAGCATAATGTAACAAAATGTATTAAATATAAACTAGAATTGCAGAAGCAGCTAGTTGTTAGTAGGAAAAAATGGTATGAAGATAATATCCCTACATTTGAGCCGACTCACTTTCAGGAGCAAATTCTATTCGGAAGCTTACTTGGCGATGGCTATATTAGTAAAGGAGCGGAAAGAAGTACCAATTTTTATTATCAAGAACATTTCGGGGAAAAACAACGGAAGTATCGGGAATGGAAATTATCTCAGTTAAATGATTTGAACTTTACGATTAAAGGAAATTTCTTACGTTCTGCTAGTCACCCATATTTTAAGAAACTTCATCCTACTCTATATCCAAATGATATTAAATCGTTAAGTAAAGAATTTATTTCACAGTGTACCCATCCAATATTTTTAGCTATGCTTTATCTCGATGATGGTAGTTTAACAATATCCTATACGTATAATGAGCAGAGTAATACTGTATATTGTCATCCGAGTATTATTTTATATACCCTGAATCTGACAATTCTTGAAAACAAATTATTAGCTAATCATCTAAATAAAACCTTTGATACCTGCTTTGTTATTTCCGGCCACCCTGACGGTCATAAAAGTTTGTTAAAAATCAATAAAGAATCGGAAGTTAGACATTTGTTAAATACCATATCGCCCTATGTCAAAAATATTCCTTCTGTAGAGTATAAAACAAACGTGGAATTAAACGTCAATTTAAAAACTAATTATATTTATAAGAAGTATGGTCAGAACGTTAACATAGTAATTAGCTCTTCCGAAAGAAATAAAGCGTATACTTCGGAAGAAATAGAACTTATAATTAAATTGAAAAAGGCTAATGTCACTGATCAAACCATTGCAGATAGACTAGGAAGAACGTATTGGTCAGTTGTGTATAAAATTAGTGAGTTGCGGAAAAAGTCTTTGTTATAGGATATAATTTAGAGGGTTATTTCATATTTCAAACGAAAAACGCGGCCGTTAGCTCGGATTGCGTTTCTTTCTATCTATTTAACATAATAGGCACATTAACATCTTCGGTGTACAATAGCATTTGTGTCTCACTAAAAATAATACATTAGATTTTCAACCTCTTCACTTCCCGCACTTCTTCTTTCCCTAATCAATTTACAAACCTCAATTGTAAATCTATCACATTTCCCCAATATTTCAGATGCCATTAAATCAGCTTCAATTTCAGTAGATCTATCTTTATAATGTATTTTTTTCTCGTCTTCAAAAATTTCTTTTGTTAGTCTTCCCTGTTTAATTTGTAGAACATGAATTAATTCGTGCGCAAGAAGATAACTAATGGTAATATTAATTATCCTATCAAAAGCTTCCTTACTATATACTTTTGCAAAAGAGTTATTAATATAGTCAGAGATGTTTTGTGTATAGAAAAATACATTTTTTGCGTATTTCCATCCAGACTCAGGTAACGTGCAGGCACACTTATTTTCTATAACGTAGCCATCTCGATCTCTTGCATATTCTTCAGTTTCTATAGTGTAAGGTATTCCTATAATATCCAACTCGTTTTTCAAACTACTATGAAAATCATTCATAGATTCACTATTTATAATTCCACTTATTTCCGCTGTGTTAGTTATAAATGAACTCAATGCCACTTTTCAGTTCTCCTTTTTTATAATTAAAATATCTAATCTCAATTCTTCTAATATTATATACTCAAGTATTAAAAACACGGTCGCTTTCGCGGACCGTGTTTTGTAATTGTTATTAACGAAGAAGTTGTAGAACCCCTTGTGGTTGTTGGTTGGCTTGCTTTGCCGCTATGTCTTTCGATCATAGAATAGACTATATCATCACCCACAGCATAACCTGTTTGGGGCTGGGCGCTTCGGACGGTGTTGCTTGTCCTACGGATTTCATCGTCATAGCCGTAAGCCTTAGACGGTATATCCTAGTCGTTGAACCTTCTCCAGAGTTTCCTCACAGGAGCTTGGCTGCTGATTGTCCATTGTTTCATCCTCATCATTTTCAGACCATCACGCTGACCGTTTCCAGTTACGTTGTGGTTGATGAGGCTTTAGGAAGTTCCAGCAATTCACCCAGTTGTGCTCTTACCCGTTACCCGATAAGACGCCCGTTCACAACATTAACGAAGAAGTTGTAATACTCCTTGCGGTACTTGCTGTGCTTGAGCCAACATTGCTTGTGCTGCTTGTGATAGGATTGAGTTCTTTGTTTGGTTCATCATTTCTTTCGCCATCGTGCGAACATTTACTTTCATAAATGACTAGACTATATCTTCACCCTCAACATGATTTGTTTGGGGTCGGGCACTTCGGATTCACAATGCTGATGACCATTGTTTCACCTATGGATTTCATCATCGTAGCTTTCGCCTTAGATGGTCTATCCTAGTCGTTGAACCTTCTCCACTCTTTCGAAACAGGAGCTTGGCTGCTGATTGCCCAATCTCTCTTCTTTTCAACCATTCACGCTTGCCGTTTCCAGCTACGTTGTAGGGAAGTGAGTTTTAGGGGTTTCCAGCAATTCACCCGATAATTATCTCTAGCCGTTACCAGCTAGGACGACTGTGCTTGTTACTGCAATTAAGCGGCTTCAGCATAATCTACGTCACGGATACGAGATTCCGCAGCTGTTAGGTTTTCAGAAGATGTGTTCAAGTTGTTGATTGTGTGTTCTAAACGGTTTTGGTTAGCACCTAATTTGGAACGCTCGCCAGATACACTCTCAATAGCATTATTGATAGCTGTGATTGCAGATTGTGCTCCTTGACTAGTTGACAAATCAACTTTATCCAAACCAAGAGCCTTTGCACTCATATCACCAATACCCAATTTAGTTATTTGTCCTTCGTTTGCACCAATTTGGAACGTTTCAGCATTATTTGTCACAGTTGCTGTCGCTGCAGTAGCACCGGTAAGTACACCAAGGGCACCTTTAAATGCTTCAGAATTCAATTGTATTTTTAAACCACCAACTTCAAATACACCATTCTTGGATGTAGTACCAGAAACCAAAGTTTCAACAGTTCCGCTAGCATTCGATAGGGTCGTTGCTGCACTTGTTTTTGCTTCAAGACTAAATTTCGCTTCACCTGTAGAAGCCACTGCATTTGCTGCAACTTTAAAGACTACGCCACCTGTTCCAGTTAACGATGCTGCAGCATTAGCAGCTACAGAAGCGTTGGAAGCAACTACTTTACCGGACGCATCTTGCAAATCTAGTTTGAAGTTACCACCACCTGCATCAGAGGAAATTAGTTTGTAATCACCAAGTTCCAAGTTTTCCAAATCCGCATCCACTGCAGTAACTACGTCAGTAGCTGCATCAAACCCTGTAATAGTAGATGAGCCAACCGTAACTCCCAACTTGATATCGGCAGCAGCAGTTGCTTTGAAATTGTAAACACCTGCGGTCATACTGTCATTTGAAACAGTAACTTTTGAAACACCAGTAGTGGAAGAAGCGGCTGCAACAGCCAAGTCTCCATTCAAAAGTTTCTTTGAATTGAACTCAGTAGTATCACGGATACGGTCGATTTCTTGAGTTAACTGGTTAACTTCTTTTTGAATCTCCCCACGGTCTGTACCCGTGTTCGTTCCGTTAGCAGATTGAGTAGCTAATTCACGCATGCGTTGAAGTATATCATGAGTTTCGTTCAATGCACCTTCAGCAGTTGCAATCATAGAAATAGCATCTTGTGAGTTTTTAGAAGCTTGGTCCAACCCACGAATCTGTCCACGCATCTTCTCAGAAATCGCAAGACCAGCTGCATCGTCCCCAGCTTTGTTAATACGAAGACCTGAAGCTAGTTTCTCCATTGATTTTGATTGTGCATTAGTTGCACTGTTCAACTGACGGTGTGTGTTAAGTGCTGCGATGTTGTGATTAATTCTCATTATAATTTCCTCCTTGAATGTATGTTGCTCACGTCCTTGTGAGCACATTTTTTTATACCGAAGAGACCGGGCCGGCCGAACCCCGTTTTCCTCGCTACAATTCTATTATCGGATTCCCTTTTAAAATGTTTAATAGAAATGAATAATTTTTATAAAATGGTGCCAGTTACCGCACAATTAGAAAATTAAGAATTGTGTCGGTAACTGGCACCCGGTGTTCTATTTCTTTTCGTTTTTGAGAAAGTCCATGAAACCGTCTATTTTGACTGCTTCAGTGTTGGACTCTGACACTTCTTTTAGTAGTTCTCCTCGCAAGATGGTGACATTTTTAGGTGCGTTGATGGCGATTCGGACTTGGTCGCCTTTGATTTCACTAATGGTTATTTCAATTTCATCTCCGAGCCAGATAGATTCACCTTTTTTTCGAGATAGTACGAGCATTCCGTCACCCCTTGTCTTTCTGCATGTTGGCTTTGATGGCATATCTAATTGGATAGTCCGCGTTTTCCAGAATGCATTGTTTTGCTTTTTTAGATTTAGTATTGATGATGACGGGTGCTTTTAAGTTTACAGTTGAGGCGTTGAATGGTTCTTTGACTGTGACGATTGTTAAGACGATGATGTCTTCTTCGGATTTTATATTCAGGGTCTCTACGGTTGATTCATCCAAATCGATAGTATAGTCGTTTGTGAATAAGTAGGGATTTGCTGTTACAAAACCTATTTCTTTAGAATTTATGGATTGGAGAATTTGATAGACTTCATTTCCTTCTATAGAGAGTAAGATAAAGTTTTTTTCGTTTTCGAAGCCTGGTAAGCCGTTTTCGAATGTGAGGATTTCGGATTCGGATGCTTCTACTTGTCCTAGGATGGTGGATTGGATTTTCATAGATTTTTTCTCCTTTTGGGGTGTCGGTTACTGCACCCGGCATTTGCTAGCAGTAGTTAGACTTTCCAATCAATCTGAATGGATGGTTTTTGAAGTAACTCTGTTGTTACTTTTCCTGGTGTGTATGTATGGATTGGTTTATTCGCTGTACTGTTATTGATCACTTTTTGTAGTTCCACTCGAATATCCACACTGCCCGGCTCGAACGAAACTTTTACACTGCCATAGGACGGAATGAACTTGATACTTAAACTGCTATAGGGTTGCCTAAATGCTCTTTCGGCAAATGTCTGAATCGAATTTCCCCCATTTTCAATCTTCATCATTTCACTACCATCTTGTGCACGGCGGGCGATTCCATTAGAGACTTCTGAACGAGCATACTGCGCGACTTCTTCTGTACGACGGGCGGGACTTTTTAAATCCATGTCGGCGCGGGCTTGTGTGGTATCTATGGATAGCCTCGATTTTGTTGTGTTGATTGTCATTTCTGCTTTTGGTTGTTGGATGTCCAGGGTTGCTTTTGGTTGCTCAATTTGTTGGGTTGGTTTTTGGGTGGTCAAGCCTAGTTGTGCTTTTGTTGTTGTTACTTGCAGTTGTGGGATGTTCATTTTTCTCATCCTTTGAAAAAACGATCTTCCACATGGATAGATCGTTTTTCTATTTTATCGTAAAAAATCTACAAGTGATGGTTGGATTATACGTGAACCAACAGAAAGCGCGGCACGATGGATTGATTCTAATGTTAGCATTTCAGTGATTGCTTTTTCATAGTCAATGTCTTCGTTTTCGCTCATTTGTTTTTTTGCTGCGGCTTCTTGAGAATCTAGACGATTGCTCATCATTTCAACACGATTTTGGCGTGCACCGATGTCGGCGCGTGTTGTTAGTACTTTGTCCATATTGGCGTCGACATCTGCAATTGCAGCGCTGAAGTCTGGGTCTCCTTTAAATCCTTCAAACATAGCATTTATTCCTTGAAAAAGTGTTACTACATTTGCATTTACATTCATGGTGACACCGTCAAAAACTTCTACATCGACACTTTTTTCAAAGGCTGTTGAGTCAACCGGGAATCCAGTTCCTTGTTTATCATAGAGTGGAGTAGCAGTCTTCGTTCCACTGAAAATATACTTATCTCCGACTTTTGTATTTGCCATGTCTTGAATATGCATTTGCAGTTGTTCTAGTTCACTTTGCACCTTCGCTTTGTCTTCTGGTGTCATTGTTCCATTCGCTGCACTTGTAACAAGTTCCCTTGCACGGTGCATGGCTTGTCCGACTTTATCGAGTGCATCATCCGAGCTGTCGAGGTAGTTGTGCACTTCCCCTAAGTTGCGTTGGTATTGGGCAACTTTGTCGACTTGCATGCGGTAGCCCATGCCTTTCATCGCGACGACGGGGTCATCTGATGGACGGTTTACTTTTTTTCCTGTATTAATTTGTTCCTGTACCTTGCCCATATTATTGTAGCTCGTGGAGAGATTCCTCAGCATATTATTGGATAGCATTGACTGTGTTACGCGCATTTAGGTGATGCTCCTTTCTTACATTCCTACTCGGCCCATGCCGTTGATGATTTTGTCGAGGGTTTCGTCTACGACGGTGATCATACGAGCGGATGCGTTGTAGGCTTGTTGGAATCTGATCATGTCTGTCATTTCTTCGTCCAGTGAGACGGAGCTGATGGATGCACGTCGGTGTTCGACGGCTCCTAGTAATGTTGTCGTATTGAAGGTCATTCGTTCAGCTTGTTGGCCGTCTACACCGAGTTGGCCTATGATGCCTTGGAAGTAGGTTTGGATGGTTGAGCCATCTTCCATTATCGCCTTGAACTGCACGTTTCCTAGTTCAAGTGCTTTTTTTCCGTTACCTTCTTCATTTACCTTATCTGAGGCATTAATTAAACCAGGGTCGGCAATTATTTTTTCATTGACAGCAATAGTAGATGCGGAAGCCCCTGTAAAAAAGTTATCTTCTTTTATTCTGGCAGCAAGAGGTGGATTAGTTGGAAGTGGCTCGCCTGCAGAATGGGTAGTATTAAACTCTTTCAAAAATGCTGCCGCCATTTTGTTTAACTCAGCAAGCATTCCCGGGTACATGCCTTTTCCATCATCCGTACCATATGAATTCATCAATGATTTCATTTTTCCTAGATTTAGTAATTTCGCATGTCCAACTAGCTCTTCATTGCCATCAATCTTCGTGATTTTCATTCCAATGATTGGTAGATTGCTCTTTGTAGTATCCTCAATTAGTGGTTTTGGGTTCGTTTCTACAGTTGCAAATTTGTCACCTTTAACAAGTTCAACAGGTACCCCGTTAACTTTCATGGTAACAGTCACCGAACCTTCAGCAATCGCCAATGCACGTCCACCTGATGGCATGTTATCCGTTTCAATCGGGAAGTAACTAGATAGTTCATCCAAAAGTGCATCTCGTGCATCGTATAAGTCATTTGGTAAATAACCGTTCGGTTCGACTTGCTTAATCTGCGCATTGAGCTCTGAAATTTGTTTAAGGATAGAGTTGACTTGACCTGTTGACACACCGATTTCATTTCCTAGGTTTGTCTGGATTTCCGTCAATGATTTGTGCATGTAGTTGAACGAGTCTGCAACTGCTTCACCACGCTGAACGACGACCGCACGTGCACCGCCGTTTTCAGGGTTGACGGCGAGGTCTTGCAGCGATTGCCAGAATTCACTGAGTGATTTCTGGAGTCCGTATGCAGAAGGCTCGTTCATGACGTCTTCCATTTGAGAAATCGCTTTTGTTTGGGAATCCCAATAGCCTAGCTTGTTGGATTCCTGTCTGAATTGATCGTCGACGAAGCCGTCACGAATACGTTGAATGGAACCTGCTTGAACACCTGTTCCAAGGAAACCGGGCATCGTGCCTGCACTTAGTCCAACGCCTGGGAATCCGCCTGTTGCTTCCATGTTGACACGTTGGCGTGAGTAACCGGGCGTGTTGGCATTACTGATGTTGTGTCCTGTTGTATAGAGCGCGGATTGCTGTGTGAACAAGCCGCGTTTACTTGTCTCAAGTCCCATAAATGTAGACATTCATTTACCTCCTCAGGCATTTGTATCGAAAGTTGGTTGTTCTTTCGATACTTTTCTTCCGTTAATTTCGGGTTTTGAGTAGTTGACCGCTTCTAGGCGCGGCCGGACCATGTCCAGCGACAGATTCACGAACTGAAGTGATTGGTACGTCAACTTCTGATTGAGGTCGTTTTGCCATTTCAAGTCATGAATCGCATGCAGGAGACGTTCCCTCGCCTCCTCAAGGCTTTTCTTGTCCGCTTCCGGTGTAGCGTCGAGTAAATCGGCAACCGTCGGATTTTGCGGCACTGATCGTCCTTGATCAGTTAGGTATTTTACAACATTCAGTTGCCTCTGATTGTCCATTTGAACAATGGCAGCTAAGTGGGCTTGCTCGTCTTTTAACAATTGGTCGAGTTTTTCCATGTCCCCGTTCTTGATATGAACAGTTTTGTCGTATGCAAGCCTTAGCAGACTTCTATGAAGTTTTTCCAGGCTGTCAAGTGACGCCAAAATTAGTGTGATAGACATGTATGTTCCTGCTTTCATTTACATAGTTTTTTACGGTTTGAAGTACTTCACCAGATTATTCGCAAGCTGTTCGGGTTTCACTTCGTACGTTCCCGCTTGGACTTGAGCTTTTAGTTGCTGAACGCGTTCGTTACGCCCAGCGGTGAATGAAGAAACTTCCGACAGTTGTTTTGCTTCAGATGAAATTTCAATTTTATCCGTTTTCATCTTCGCTTTCTGCTCGGTTTGTTCCGCTTTTAACTGATTTGTTTTGTACGGGTTAATGACAGGCGGCGTGAATTTTTGAATTTTCATCGGCTATCGTCCCTTTCGTTTAGTTTTTATATAGTGTATGGACCTCTTCTCTCTTTATTTCGGCATAAATCTTTGAACGTTTAGGGTCAATAGTACGAAAAATCCGGCCAGTTCAAAACTGCCGGACTTTTACCTATTTCCGATTACGGTTTAGATCACGGTTTATATGGTACGTTGCATCGTCATTTGCTTCGATTGCTTCTCTGAATTCCAGCGCAGCATCGAACGTTTTAAGTTCGTTTTTAAGGTCCGCTGTACAGCTCGCACATAATTTCCCTGAGCTTGTCAGCTTGCCGCAATTATCGCATGGATACCCGAGATTCGGAAACAATGCGGGTTGGAGCCGACCTTTTCGTACCCATTGGTGAAGCAAAGTTTCCGTCACGCCAGTTACTTCAACGATGCGCTCGATGGTCGCCGCCCGGTTTTCACGTCTTCTTAAAAAGCGGTATACTTCCTCATACATTTTCTCTTCGCTTGCAGCGCACTTCGCACAAACGTCACGTAGGCCCGTATAGTTGAAAAAGCCACCGCATTTAGGACAATCTCGTAGTTCTGCCATATCGTCTATCTCCTATCTATTCATCGTTCAGCACGGATAAGTGTTAGCGCTTCGACACGCGTTGCACCTGCCTCTTTTAAGACGGTTGCCGCATGACGGAGCGTTGTTCCTGTCGTATAAATATCATCCACTACAATGTACGTACCTGGTTGAATTGTAATTCCGGGTATTGTCGTGAATAAAGGGTCCATCGCAAGACGCTGTTCTTTCGATTTCTTTCCCATTGCCTCTGTATTCGTTTTTTCTAAAAGATGCGTAAACGGAATGCGTGCGCTTTTTAGCAGTTCATCGACATGAGCGAATGTCCGTTGAATCTTTTTTTCGGGATGCATCGGGATTGGAACGACTGTTGCCACACCTTTTAAATGGGTGCGTAGTTCATTCGCGAAGACGGTTGATAGTGCAATGTCTTGAAGGAATTTGTATTGGTGCAGGTATTCCCGCATCGCTTCGTTATAGGTATAGAGCGATGTGATTTGGCTGAGTAAATTGTCTACTTCCTTTATGTCGGCACGTTTAAACTTTTTTGAACAGTTTTGGCAGATATCTGATTGTTTTTGCAGTCCAACAAGCGCTTTCCAGGATGGCGCTATCGCAATTGGTGTTTGACAGAGAAGGCATTCGTTCACGTGCGGACCCCACCTTTATTGAGCAAGTCAATTTCGTTTTTCGCTTCGTCCATTGCGTACGTAACGCCGTGGTGAAATAATACAAAATCGCCTGATGGATGGTTTACGGAACGTCCGACACGACCACCGATTTGAATCAGCGCGCCTTTGTTGAAGATGAGCTGTTCTGCCCCGACGACGGCGACTTGGACGTTTGGAATGGTAATGCCCCGTTCAAGAATCGTGGTTGTCAGAAGTCCCGGAACTTTTTTGTCGCGCAGTGCTTGGACATGTTCTTTCCGATCGGGATGCGACGCGTGGACCGCATGAATGCGTGCATCTAGCATTTTGAATAAAGGCTCCGCTTCTTCCATCAGTCCTATGTGATGAAAGAAGATGAGAAAAGGTTCCTTTCTTAGAAGTCGTTCTTCCGTCCAGCTAGCAAGTTTTTTCGGCAAGTTCCCTTTTTGAATGTGTTTTGTGTAATTCCACAGAGAGTCATACCGCGGAGTCGGCAGCGGATGTCCGTGGTATCTACGGTTTATGGTTGAAACAGCCCCGGTTCGTTTGATATCCGCAAGTAATTTATCAGACGGAGTCGCTGTTACGAAATGGACGGGTGCATCAGGTTTCGCCGCTTTTCGAACGGCTCGCCGTAAGGTTTCTTCGGCTGTATAGGGAAAGGCATCGGCTTCATCGACGAAAATGGCATCGAAGGCGTGACGGAATCGGTAAAGCTGATGGGTTGTCGCAAGAATCAGTTGTGCGGAATCGGTTGTTGTTTCTGCGCCACCGTATAACGCTTCAATTGCAGTACGCGGAAAAGCTGTGCGCAAACGCGGTTCGAGTTCTAATATGACGTCGACGCGTGGCGCTGCGATGCATACTCGTTTGCCTTCTGTAAGCAGTTTGCGAATTGGTTCAAAGAGAATTTCTGTTTTTCCTGATCCGCAGACGGCATGGATGAGATGCGGGATTCGTTCGGTTGTGCTTTTTGTTAGTTCTAGGGAGGCTTTCTGTTGCGCGGGTGTTAAGGTTCCAAGCCATGCGAGCGTATGGTTTGTCGGATAAATCGGTGGTTCTGCGTTCCAGACAATGAGTTCTGTGCATGTTGAAACACGTCCCATTTTCAGACAGTGCCTGCAATACGTGCACGGACCAACGCATTTGGCGCAGTCGAATGTTGTGAAGCGAGATTGTGTGGTGTTTTCACATCGATTGCAGAAGTGATGTGAAAAACGTTTGTATGTCTTGGTGGTTTTGATGCCTGGGATGGTTTTAATGTGCGCTGATTTGATGTGTGCGTCGATTAATTCAATAGAAAAAGGAGTGTGCAGACGGAGCCAAATACGGCCAGCCAGGAAATCCCTAACTGACGGATCGAATGTATTTGTCATCCGCAACACCTCCCTTATTTTGGACTATCTACTTGCTTCGGCACTTTTAGATGTGCCTGAATCAAGCTTAACTCGTTCGTCGTTTAACCCATCCGAGTCCCATGGATGCTTCCCCTAAATGTGTCCCGATCACAGGTCCAAAATGACTGATTGTGAACTCAACATTCGGTAACCGCTGCGAAAGTTCAGCTAGCCACATTTCAGCGTCTTCTGGACGATTGGCATGGATGATTGCCGCCTCGAGTGGCATAATTGCTGCGTCTACTGCTAGCAAATCAACAATTCGTTTCATCGCTTTTTTACGAGTGCGTATTTTTTCAAATGGAACGATCACTTTTTCTTGGAAATGAAGCAGTGGTTTTACTTGAAGAAGTCCACCAATCAATGCTTGCGCAGCAGACAATCTGCCGCCGCGTTGCAGATGTGTCAGGTCGTCCACCATGAAATAAGCGCGCATTGTCTGCTTCATTTCATTGAGCTCGGAGATAATTTCTTCCGGTGATGCACCTTCTAGCGCAAGTTCTGCCGCGCGAATGACGTAGAACCCTTGCATGTAGGTCGAAATTTCCGAATCGAATGTGTATATATCAATGCCTTCCACCATGTTACCGGCTTGTCCCGCCCCAGCGTATGTTCCACTAATTCCGCTGGATAAATGGATGGAAATAACCGCGTCATGTGTGCTTTTTAGCGATTCGAACAGTTCTACAAATTTGCCGATGGGCGGCTGTGACGTCTTTGGCAGTGGCCCATCCCCGCGCACTTTATCGTAAAAATCGGTTGAGCTAATGTCGATTTCTTCATCGAACACAGTACCGCCCAGTGTGACTGTCAGCGGTATCATCCGAATGTCCAGTTCCTTCATTAAAATTGCAGGTAAGTATGCCGTACTATCTGTAACAATTGCTGTTTTCAAATTCCGATCAACTCCTGCTTCTATTCTACCTAAATTGTGGTGAAATGGGAATGAGTAGTATGGAGAAAGCTAGAATAATTGAGGGTGAGGTTTCCTTGGCGGCCGCTTACGTTGGGGGTGTTCCATTATTGAGAGTGATTTGGAGTGTAGAGTCTAGACCGCTTGGCGCTTTGGGGATGCCTCTCGCCATGAGCCTGGATTGACGCTTCGCATCCAGTCTCATGGCGAGAGGCTACCCCTTTGCCGCGCCTGCGCTAGTGACTACACTAGCGTGGGAATTATGATACTGAGATGTATGGACTGAGATTACAATGCTATTCCTCTTTGATACTAATCTCATTTCAGAAAGATGCATTACAGATTGCAGGTATAACCCCTGATAATGGACTGCGCTTTCTAAAGTAGATTCTCAAGCGTAGGAGCGACTTCGTGGTAACCAAAGCGATAAGACCGATGGAGGGATGCGGTTCAATCCCTCCCAGAAGCGGTATTAGCAGGATTTTTGATTCATTCTCTATATAGTGACTGTCGTTAAAAACATTCATTCGATTTCCATATGTATTGATAAAATCAATATATACAGCTAGATTCTAGGAGTAACAAATAACGTCCTCTCCTTTTTATTAAAGAAAGCGAACCTGTTTCATTCGATTTGTTGTACCCAGCGATGTGCCTCTAGAGTGATTCTGCTCAATTCCGTTTGCGAAATCTTCATGTTCTTCGACAAATATTCAATTGTGTCCCAGTCGAACTTTTCAACCGCGATGGTTAGTTCAAGATAAGGTGTAATTTCCGTTGGTTCTCCCCTTAAAGTAGACACTACTTTGTCGGACAGTGGAATGAGTTGGAAGATTGCGTCCCAGCTCCGTTTCAAAATGACATCAATTAAGGAAAACATGCCTGTCAGGAAATACTGTTCAGGGTTTTTCTGCCCATTCTGTTTAGCTAGAAGTTCGGCCATTTTAGCCCGTGTCAGTGAGTATTCAGCAAGTGCTTTTGCTCTGCCATTCCCTTCACCTTCCCCTATCTCACGCATAGCAAGAACTTGTATCCATCTATTTGTTTCACGAAGACCTATCAGAACAATGGCTTGTTTAATAGAAGCAATCTGTTTTGGGACGCCAAATGCGTATGTATTAATTATCCTTAGCAGTTTGTAGGAAAGTGAAATATCATGCATGATCAGTTCAGTAATTTCATTCACGTCAGGGGTTTGCTGATAAAGGCGCTCCATAATTTGAAAATGCAATGTAGCGTTTGACGGGATTTCAACACCTGTAATAATTTCAGGTTTGGCGAAGAAATAGCCTTGAAAAAGCGAATAGCCTGTCGCTTTTGCAGTTGTAAACTGTTCTTCGGTTTCGATTTTTTCGGCAATCAGCACGATTTCAGGATGTTTCCGAATAAAATCGGCTATTTCCTTCCTTTCAATTAGGGTTGTTGCCAAGTAATCCACTTTGATGAAATCAACTATCTTGAATAGATCACGATGTACGCGATATTGAGGTTGTAATATAAAGTCGTCCAGGGCAATCTTAAAACCATCCTCTTTCAACGATCGAAGTCTAGTTAAAAGTGATGGAGTAATTTCTACGTTTTCCAAGACTTCGATAACGACATTGTCCGGATTTAAAGATAGAAAAATATCCTGGGCGAGTAATTCACCCGTGAAATTGATAAATGACAAACTATTCTCCGAAACTTTTTTGACACCGATTGTCAGGAATGTGTTGACGAGTAATCCAATGGTCGCTTTTTTAGGATCTACATCAGGATAAAAATTATTATAGCTGTTTCGATATAGCAGTTCATATGCATAAATATCTCCATTTCGATCCAATATTGGTTGTCTGCCAACAAATACATTCGAGCCTGTCATTTTACCCACCTCTTTTGTACTAGTATAGCAAAATTTCTTAATCATACCAATCTATTTACTAATTAGTAAATTTTATTACATTCGCCACCCCCTATGAATAATGGTATATTCTTGTTATAGAATGTTAAAGTCAAAGGGGATATTTATATGGAAGCAATCCGTTATGAGCAAAAAGGTAATCTTGCTTTTGTGACGCTCGATCGTCCAGGCGAGTTGAATGCATTTAATTACGACATGCTAATTGAACTTGGTCAAGTTACAGAGTCGATTCGCATTAATCCGGACATCCGCGTTGTTGTATTTACGGGTGCGGGCGACCGTTCTTTCAGTGTGGGGGCTGATTTGAAGGAGAGAAAAACACTTCCGGATCTGCATGTAAAACGTAACCTCTACAAAATTGGCGAGGTATTTTCGGCAATTGAAAACTTGCCGCAACCTACCATTGCGATGATGAACGGCTTTGCATTTGGAGGCGGAATGGAACTTGCGCTTGCTTGTGATTTCCGAATTGCAGCTGATTCTGCGCTTATGGGGCTGACGGAAACGAGTCTAGCGATTATTCCTGGTGCAGGTGGAACGCAGCGTCTGCCAAGGTTAATAGGTGAATCAAAAGCGCTCGAACTGATTTTAACGGCTCGGAGACTAACAGCTGGAGAAGCGCTAGGTTATGGAATGCTTACTCGTATTACAACACCGGAAAATCTTGTCCAAGAAACCGCTGACTTTGCAGATTCAATTCTAGCAAATGGCCCGATTGCGTTGCAACAAGCGAAATTCGCGGTGAAGAACGGCATGAATGTGGATTTACAGACCGGACTTGCTCTTGAGCGCAAGGCGTATGAACTTACGATTCCAACAGAAGATCGGGTTGAAGCGCTGAATGCATTTGGGGAGAAGCGCAAGCCTCAATTTAAAGGTAAATGAACAAAGGAGAAGGCAAACACGCCTTCTCCTTTTTATTTCATAAAAAATGCGATTATCATGCCCATCACTGTTAACGAAACACTATGATACCCTGCACTGATGAGAAAGAGTGTATATTTTCTTCCTTCAAAAAATGTAGGCGACAATTCCCGCGCACTTGCGATTCCAGCTCCTGCTAAAAATCCAATTAAAGCTCCTCCGCCAACTGTAACCGTCCCAAGCATCGAGATGAAAAGAGATAGGATGATTGCAGTAATAATGCCGGCAAGTGTGGTCAGTCCGTATCCGATACTTGGGTTACTCGCTGATAATTCCTCACGCGTTTTCCCAAGCGTATTCATCCATATATTTGCAAAGAGTAATGGTGAATACCATAAAGCCCCGATTATCATATTTGCCACGACAGCAAGTATGATTGCTAAAATACTAATTTGTGAAATGTCCATTCGCCTTCCCCTCCAATCGACGATGTGTAATATAGACTATCCCATTAAGCGATAGTCGGTGGAATAACGGGTTTCATCGTCGGACAGCGCGGATCTTTTGACACTTGTGCAGCCGCTTTGGTGACGATGAGTATAATATTTGTAGCCCCTTGGCGATCTGCAACATGCTCAGCTCTGACGTAGGGCCCATAATCCCCGTTTGCAATATAGCGCGGCGGCAATTCGTTAAGCGCGATTGCCATGATATCATCCAAGCACCGTTCGCACTGACATACCAGTTGCAGTTGGTCTTTATACTGCATCAGCACATCGTGTACGACTTGTTCCATAACATTATATAAAGCCATTTTTTCACGCTCCAGTAGCAGATTAATATGTTTCGTCAACATACTTTTGTCCACTATTTTCCATCAATCATACCATTCCTTTGCTTTCTTATCGCCTGCTAAACGACCTACAATTGAAACTCCCTTTTACTTCTTAGGTGCCGACGCGAGCGCTCGTATATCACGGTTGACCGCCCGTTAACCCTTCCAAACCGACCAATAAACTCCGACGACCGACCGTTTACTCGCCCTAACCGCTCAATAAACTACGACGACCGACCATTAACCCTCCCACACTGCTCAACAAAACAGCCACCCCGCAACTACGGAATGGCTGTTTTAACACTATAATCATTATTTCACTCGTCACTAACCACCGATAATCTCCGAGTCTCCCATTCTTCACGGAGAATGCCCATCCGAATGGAATCATAATACGTACCATTCCAATAACGAACTTTCCGTATACGTGCTTCCATCATCATGCCCAGTTTCGCGCCGACTTGAATCATTCGTTTGTTGCCTGACCACGTTGTATATCCCACACGAACCAGCGGCATTTCATGGAATAAATGCTCAATCCAAAGCGTGAGTGCTGTCGTGCCATAGCCCCCGCTCCAATATTTTGGTGCGTAGATGAGGATTCCCATCTCTAGCCAAAGGGACGGCTTATGCTCCCAGTAATAGCTAACCATGCCGATTAATTCGCCATTAACTTCGATGCCCCAGCAATCATCCTGGTCCACAATTTCGTCGCTACCTTTCAGAAAGGCCTCATATGTCATTGTCTTATGTTCGTAATAAGGCGCGTCCCACTTTTTCCATTCGGGGTTTTCCTCTTTAAAACTGAGTTCCCACATGCGCTGTAAATCTTGTTCTTTCATGGGTCGTATTGTAACTCCATCTTTTGTGTAACTCAAACAGATTCCTCCGGCTCCATTATAAATATTTCGCGAACCAGCCTGTGATTTCATCCAACCTCGCAATGCGCAAGTTCGGTGTGCCGGTGCGCGATAAGTTATGATCAGCATCTGGGAAACGGACGAATTCCGTTTCTTTCCCCATGCTTTTCAATGTAATGTATAGCTGCTCCGCCTGTTCGATTGGGCAACGGTAATCTTTTTCAGAATGAAGGATTAACAATGGTGTCTCAATGTTTTTAGCATATTTCAGCGGCGAATGCTCCCATAACTTTTCCACGTCAGTCATATCCGCGCCAATTTGCCAATCACACAAATAGTAACCGACATCAGAGACGCCGAAGAAACTGATCCAGTTCGAAATCGAGCGTTGTGTAACCGCCGCCTTGAATCGATCCGTTTGACCGACAATCCAGTTCGTCATGAAGCCGCCGTAGCTGCCGCCTGTTACGCCAAGTCTGTCTGTATCAATCCAGTCATTCTCCTGAATGGCATAATCGACTCCAGCCATAATATCCTCGTAATCTCCGCCTCCATAATCACCACGTACCGCGTCCACAAACTCCTGGTTGTAGCCATGACTGCCGCGCGGATTTACGTATAGGACGCCGTATCCTTGTGCTGCTAACAGTTGCATCTCATGCAAAAACGTATTTCCATACATTGCGTGTGGACCGCCATGAATTTCTACGATAAGCGGGTATTTTTCACCTTCGACGTAGCCCGATGGTTTCATGAGCCAGCCATGCACGTCCCAGTTTGTCACGCTTTTATAGACGATTGCTTCGGGTTCAATAAGTTCAACTTCCTTCAAATACGCACTGTTAAATGAAGTAAGTTCTTCCCGTTCACCTGACACAATCATTTGCTTGTACAATTCTCCCGGATTGACAGCATTACTGACAGCAACGAGTGCAAACTCGCCGTTTGCCGATAAATCATATCCGTAAATATGCTCATTTTCAGTTGTTGCTGGGTACAATTCCCCTTCAAGCGATGCAAAGTACAAACGGACATCGCCCATCGTCGATAATTGGAAATACAACTGGTTGTGTTTTGTCCAAACTACCGCAGGTGCGCCCGAGCCTTGCTGATGATCCGCAGCTACAGCATCTCCGATTGGTGCGTCGAGACTCTCCGTGTAATTCATTCGCGTGCCATCTTCCGTGTCATAAATGAAAAGATCTGAATGGGTCGCATTATAGAATTTGTTATCCGCGCCTATGAATGCGATATAACGGTCGTCGTGTGAAAACGCCGCCCCGCCAAAAAAGCCTTCTTCATCCACCAGAACCGTTTCTTCTTTCGTTTCAACGTCGACAAGTAATAGCGGCTGCCTGAAATCAAAATCCTGATTTTCTGTTCGATTGACACCGATTACAAGTTTCTTGCCGTCATGCGATACGGCTTGAAGGCCATACTGATGATTGCCTTCCGTGAACTGAGTCACTTCTTGCGTCTCGATATCGACGACGCCGATTTGATTGAACGAATCCTGCGGCAGAAGACCTGCTCCGTCCATCTGGTATTTCATCTTCGTGACACGGTATGGTTCTGGCCTTTTCTTTTCGGCCTTCTCTTCTTTATCCGTAAATGACTTGCCCTCTTTAACAGCTGCATTGACCCATATTTTTTTCCCACAAGGCGACCATAGGAAACTAGAAACCCCATTTTCAAAAGACGTCAGTTTCTGCGCTTCCCCGCCTCGTGCCTGTAGAATAAACACTTGGTTCTTCTCTTCGCGGTCCGATAAAAAAGCAATTTGTTTTCCATCGGCAGACCATTCTGGCGATGAAATACTTTCTTTTCCGTGCGTCCACTTCGTTACTTCATTTGAAGTAAGATTGACGTGAAATAAATTAGATATATATTTATTATCCGCTTCGTCAATATGCGTTTTCACGAATACCGCTTCCTTACCTTCCGGCGCGATCCGCGGATTCGTGACAGAGTGCAATTTGAACAAATCATCCACTTGCAATCTACGTTTTCCCATTGCAATTCCCCCTTATGTAATCTATAACTACTTATTTCGACATCCGTAACAGGTTTCCTTTTATTCGGCAGATTAAGTCTAGACAAATAGGCGAATTCCCGTTAGAAATTAAACGGAAACTCGCCTTTTGTGATAAATGCAGGAGGCCAACAAGTGATTGAATTAGATATCCTGCTTATACCGCTTTGCGCTGGAGAATCTATTTAAGAAGGCGCATTTCATTGTCTATAATTGCGGAGGTGATTAATAAAAACCCCAACATTATAGTTAAATTTAGTAATCCCGTTAATACCGCTTCGACGCTTTGTGGATGCCTCCCGCGATAAGCCGGAAAGGAGATCACTTTCAGTCTTATCGCTCCGGCTACCACTAAGTCGCGCCTTCGCTTGAGAATCTATTTAAGAAGGCGCATTTCATTGTCTATAATTGCGAAGGTGATTAATAAAAACCCCAACATTGTAGTTAAATTTAGTAATCCCGTTAATACCGCTTCGACGCTTTGTGGATGCCTCCCGCGATAAGCCGGAAAGGAGATCACTTTCAGTCTTATCGCTCCGGCAACCACTAAGTCGCGCCTTCGCTGGAGAATCTACTTTTGAAAGCGCATTTCATTATTAGGGGTTATACCTGCAATCTGTAATGCATCTTTCTAGAATGAGATCAGTATCAAATAGTAATCACATTATAATCTCAGCATATACATCTCAAAGTCACACTTCTATCGATAATGAATATTCCAGCGCATGCGCGGCAAAGGGGTAGCCGAAGCCATGAGACTGGATGCGAAGCGTCAATCCAGGCTCATGGCGAGAGGCATCCCCAATGCGCCAAGCGGTATAAATTCCACACTCTGAACTAAAACTTTATCAATAATGTACACTCCAGCGCAGGCGCGGCAAAGGGGTAGCCGAAGCCCTGAAACTGGATGCGAAGCGTTAATCCAGGCTCAGGGCGAAAGGCATCCCCAAAGCGCCAAGCGATCTACAATTCACACTCCGAATTTACAACTCTCCCTCAATAATGTGCAGCGTAAAACACTACCTGCCTACTTGAATCCCGCCAATTGACCCTTAATATATGCTGCCCGTGCTTCTATAAAATCGATGATATACGCAGGCTCCTTATCAAAAATAGCGATACTGTCTTTCTTATATGGATCCTTCAATAGATACGGCCTAATTAAAGCATGCATACTTTCTATTTTCGGCTTCAAGTTTTCCACAGTAAACTGGTTGCTCAAAATCTCTTCCAATTTCTCTTTATAGCGATTTCGAAATGTTTTCACATCGAGAATCCGCGCGGTTAGTGTATTGAATCCTTCTATTCTTAAATAATCTTCCTCCATCACTTCCCCGTTAACATCCCTGCCCCATGTTGCATCGTAATCCCAAGGTATGACTTCAAATAACCCTGTTTCTCCGTTTTGGTAAAGTGCATAGTTATGAACAAATCCATCAAAGTTTTGGGTAAATACGACGCCAGCCAACCAGCAAAGGTACTTCTCGACATTCACATAATTAACTATTTCACTTTCAAATTCTTCCCTTGGAATCGTATTAATCTTCAATATCATATCGTGTACTGTTTGTTCATCCTGTGCTGTTCCCCATTTTAGTTCATAACCAAACGCAAGTGATTTTTTCACTTCTTTATCAAGATCACTCATTAATGAAAAATTGGCATCCCCATTCACTGCATAAAAAATAGGCCCTAAAGGTAATTTCCGATTCGAGAGGAAGTGTTCATCCACGGACTCTAATTCCAGATAGAGCCCTTCGTTTTTACCATTTATCTTCAAAAACACAAATTGAGACTTTGGAGAGAGACAACCAATTTCATTGAAAAAATCAAAAGACAATTTATTTCTTAGCAGTGATGGATCCTTATATTCTGCGTTTAAATGAATGGTCTTTGTATTTCGATACAGAACCGGTTTATAAAAAGTGACTTGATATGATTTTTTGGGAAATCCACGAATATGGGATCCACGGTATGCAATATCAATATCTAACTTTTTCTCGTTTATCGTGAGCTTTGCTGGAACTGGATCATCTATCCAAATGTCTTTACGAATTTCACTTAATTCGAGAGGGTGAATAAAAAGCCTGTATTCAGGTAGTTTCATATCCTTCTTCATGCGAATCCTTTCCCTTCATCGTTACCCTATTCCTATGAAGGGATATCAAAGATGTTTCCTATGTAATAAATAATTATTTTAACATTATACGCACTTGACTCTATCCCTTTCGATTCACCGACGTACCTTGAGGGGAGAGGAAGGAAATTACTACAAATCCGAAATGTTCAATCAAAGGCCATTTCGCTTCCCTTTCTCAAAACAAAGAAGAAGGGAGGTATAGATATGTCAATATTTTATTCGAATGAAATAGAAAGAGCGGTTGAAAAAGCTGATCGCTTGGGGTTAGATGATTTCATGTATCAAGATCCTCGTAGCAACAAACATCGAACTGTCAGAGACACGCGCGATACTAGGAAACAACGGCGAACGAGCAGAAAACGATGCACGTCTCGCAGGCGAACTGTCAGAGGCACGCGCGATACTAGGAACCAAAACCGTACTAGCAGAAAACGATGCACGTCTCGCAGACGAACTGTCAGAGGCACGCGCGATAAAATGAACCAAAACCGCACTAGCAGAAAACGATGCACATCTCGCAGACGAACTGTCAGAGGCACGCGCGATAAAATGAACCAAAACCGTACTAGCAGAAAACGATGCACGTCTCGCAGGCGAACTGTCAGAAACATGCGTACTTTTGCAGATGAAAAGATCTTGGCTGCACAAAGAGGCAAACGCATGAACCAACGATTTACTGGTAGAAAACGATGCACTTCCAGGAATCAAGGAATGACTGGTAGAAAACGACGCACTTCTAGGAATCAAGGACTGACTGGTAGAAGACGACACACTTCTAGGAATCAAGGACTGACTGGTAGAAGAAAACGTAATTGCTGCAATTAAGGAATCGCAACTAGGAAACACTTATTAACTTAGTTATGAAGTGATTCACCGAATACGTACAAACGTAAAACCCTTTCCATTTGCGGAAAGGGTTTTATGTTGGATTTCATTTTCCTGCTCGTTCCATTAGATAGCTGACGAACACATCATCTTGAACAAGCCAAGCTTCTTGGTTCCTTTTCAAGTAACTTTCTCCTTCATCAAAACTAGAAAAAGTTGTCTCTTCAATCGCCCACTCTGTCTCATTGATTGGATACAGAAGAAAGAGTTCTTTCTGCCTGTTTTGATAAAGTGAGCCGTACGATGACCTCTTCAGGTTATGGCGATTCCCTTTCGAATCCTCACGTAATCTTTCCAAGTGAAATGTTTCTGCTACAAAAAGTTGATAAGCTTCTTTGGTTAAAGAGCAGCCGGATGCTTTTGCGTGCCCGCCGCCTCCAAAAGAACCTGCTACCTCAGACACGTCAACATGGTTATGGATTGTTCGGAAACTTACTCGTTTTCCGCCAACATTTAATATCGCGATATAATCCAGATGCGGATATTCTTTGCCTAGTTCATTGCCAAGCTCAGAGTGATACGATTCCGCGTAAACGATGCCTGCATAAAGGCCATCCGTTTGCGTCTGAACGAGTTCTCGGCGTTTTCGACGGATGTATCGTTCTATTTTATTGTCTTCCATATCCAATAATTTAGTTTCAAACGCGTCAAACTGGAATTGTTCACTAGTTGTTAGCCGTTCTATCATTTTCTCTTCAAATTCCTCAATCGTTATTAGATAGAAAAGGGCATTCAGTCGCTGCGCTTGATGGTTTTCATTTTTCTCCCATTCCCACGTATCATACTGCCTAACGAGCTCAACAAATTCAGCGATGACGTTTGTGGGATCTAATAATTGTTGCGTCACCAGGTAATCGTAATACAAAGATGTCGCAGATGTTAATTTTCCATCCGCATCCTCAACAATCACTCGTCCCCACTCATACTCGTTAAAAGACAGAGCCGTTTTGTGGTGGTCTAACAGGAGTACTTTCCCGCCATTTTTGTAAAAGACATCTAGCTTTTTTTCATTTTCTTCGTTAACGGATAAATCCGTGATGAACAAACCCATTTCTAAATCATTGTTTTCAAGAAACCCCTCAACTTCACGATCGAGCCCAGAAACGGAATTGTAGCGAACTTTTACTTGCTTACCAAAAGCAAGCTTTGCTAAAATACCGCATCCGACGCCATCTAGGTCATTATGTGATAACAATTTATACATCTTCTTCACCTCTTCATTCAGTATGGTTTTAATAGGGTAAATTTATTGCCACGAATTCAAGATTCTGCATTTAATGAGCCAAAAAAATGTCGACCCACTTTTAGGTCGACGTCGTTAATATATTATACTTACCCTTCACCATTGTAATTGACAATCATTTTCATTGCCAATTAAGAGCACATTCAAACAACTATCCAAAATAATATTTACTTTAAAAGTATACGCATTCGTCTCTACTCCTCATTGTACAACCACGTACTGTAAGAAGAGGGAGAAGAGAACTGCATATTAACAATTGCCTACGTCTCCTTTCACTCAATAAGCATGAAAGGAGGGTGGACATGTCACTATTTTTTGAAGATGAAATACAAAAAGTGAAGAGAAAAATAGATCGCGTTGGGTTGGATAAATTAATGTCGCAGGATCCTCGTGATAAACAAAGAAACGTAGACAAATATCGCCGGAATTCACGCTCTCAAAGCTCTTCTAGCAAGGATACCAGAAACCGCAGGAATTCCAGGGGCAATAACTAGGAATTAGCTGGCTCCCTATCAGACTCCGATTTCGTGTAAATCCTTTTACTCTCTCCACGCATAAGTATTTTTTAAGTGTACGCATTTGTCTCCTCCCCCCTTGGTACAACTGCGTACGTTAAGGTAAGAGAAGGATTTTGCAGTAAGCCATAATCGATTAAACCTCCTTTCTCTACTACCCAGAAAGGAGGTTTACTCATGTCACATTTTCATGAAGAGGATGACAACTCTATGTATCAACAGGCGTATCGCGACAGAAAGCGCAAGTTGAATAACCGACGCCCTGCCTGCGGTCGACAACGTCTGGACAACACTCGCACGGATTCAGAACAGAACCGTTCAGGGCGAAATCGCTGTAGATCATGTAATGAGCGAAGCGATGACAGAAGCAAGTACTGAAAGAGTCTTGATACATGGAATGAATTAGATTTCCTGCTAATAGCACTTCAGCGCTTTATGGTCTATTTAAGAAGGCGTATTATCAAACTTCTACAAGAAAGAAAGCGACGACATTTCGTTCAAAATCGAACGCAATGTCGTCGCTTTAATTTAGGTAAATATACGTTTTTAAGTGGCTTCCATGTAACCTTGAGAAGGCTCCATCATTTACAGTCTAACTTGGTCTTTCAGTGATCGTCTTAGTATTTTACCGGTTGTGTTTTTCGGCAGTTCATCTAAAAATTCAATTTGTTTCGGTATTTTATACTTCGCTAGTCGGGCCGCGCAGAATGCAATTAGCGATGCTTCGTCAGGTTTGACGCCTTCTTTCAATACAACAAACGCATGAACCGCTTCGCCGAAATCTGGATCTGGCAAGCCTATCACTGCCGCCTCTACGATATCACGGTGAGTGAATAATACTTCTTCGACTTCACGTGGATAGACGTTGTATCCGCCTACGATAACGAGGTCTTTCTTACGGTCAACGATGTAGAAGTAGCCATTGGCATCACGTTTAGCCATATCGCCTGTATATAACCAGCCGTCGCGAATAGCAGACTCCGTTTCTTCGGGCATTTTATAATAGCCTTTCATCACGTTTGGTCCGCGCACAATTAGTTCGCCGACTTCTCCATCCGCGACTTCATTGCCTAGCTCATCGACGACTTTGTTTTCAACGTTGACGATATTTGTCCCAATTGATCCTGGAATACGCTCACGGTCATGCGGGTTAAAACATGTTACGGGTGATGCTTCAGATAATCCGTATCCTTCTGAAATCCTCACATTGAATTTCTCTTCAAAATTGTGAAGCAATGCAACCGGCAACGCGGAACCACCGGAAATTGTCGTCCGTACGGTCTCGAAATCGGACGGATTGCCTTCCGGATACTGATAAAGGAAGTTGTACATTGTCGGTACAGCTGCAAAGATTGTAGCTTTTTGTTCCTTCACGATATTGAAGATTTCCGCTGGATTGAAGCGCGGAACTAGCAAAATTGTAGCACCCTTCACAAGTGGCGCGTTGACGACAACTGTCAGTGCAAACACGTGGAATACCGGAAGCGTAGCGACAACGCGATCGTTTTCCGAGAAATCTAGGTAATCCGCAACGTCGCGTGCGTTCGAGTATAAGTTTCCATGTGTCAGCATCGCGCCTTTCGGGTGACCTGTTGTACCTGATGTATATAGGATGATAGCGGTTTCATTTTCATCGACAGAAACGGGCTCAAGGTTTGGTGTCCCTGTTGCAATGAGCTGTGAGAATGAACGAACTTTAGAATTCACCGCTTCCGGCAATAATGCAATTTTCGCTGGTGTCTCCGGAACCGTTTCACAGATTACATAATGCTCAACACTCGGGAATGCACCGGCCGCCTGCTCAACAAGTGGAAGCAAAAGGTCAAGCGCGATAACCGCTTTGGCGTCACTATTGTGTAAGATATAAGAAATTTCGTCTGGCGTGTAAATCGGATTGATGGGAATCGCCGTAGCACCGATTCGCATTGTTGCGTAGAGCGAAATTAGGAAATGTGGTGTATTGCCTAGAAGAAATGCAACATGATCCCCTTTTTCGATGCCAAGTCCTTGAAGCGCAGATGCGAACATGGACACGGATTGATCGAATTCTGCATATGAAGTATCTTTCCCCATGAAGTGATAAGCCGCTTTTTCAGGCTGTGTCATTGCAGTTTCGCGCACACGTGTAACTAAATTCATACCTTCATCCCCTTTTAATTAAATGAATGACCATTCATTCCCCTGTCATAATCATTATATAAGAAAAGTTCAGACAAATCAATCCTTGAAAAGCGGAAGCGCCTGTTCAGGGGCGACAGGCATAAGACGGATTGGCGACGCGGTGCCTTCCCGCACAGCCAATCTGGCTTATGACCATAGCCCCTAGGCGCTGCAGCTAGACACTCGAAAAGCTCCAGCAGCCGGTTAGATGCGACAGGCATAAGACGTGCTGGCGGAGCTAGACAAAATAATTTATCAAAAAATAAAAAACTCAATTTCATCCCTGTGCTTTTATATGTGCCAAGTAGCGCCAGCGAATTAAATAGAAATAGGTCAGTTGCATTAGTGTGAAGCCTACCAGAACGAGAACCAATTCTTTTACAATGGAAATTTCGGCAAGCGCATCCCAGATCACCTGTAGGGTTAGAAAAGCGAACGAACTATGGACCAACGCGACACCCCATGGGAAGAAAAACTGTGGGATTAATTGTCGGTTGACGATTTTCTTAATTTCGCGATCTGTGATTCCCATGCGCCGCAGCACGTCGAATTGTTTACGATCACGTTCAAGTGAAGTATACAGCCTGAAATAAATGAAGCTTCCGGCGGCCAGGAAGAAAACGGCTGCAAGCAATAATCCGATGAACAGCAGCAGTGAAAATGTCGTGCGAATCCCCGAATAGTTCAAGCCAGGATTTTCAAATGAATACAACAAGTCCGAATCCCCCAACAGGAATGATTCCGTAACTTTCGCATTAATTGATAACCCAATTTCCTTTGTATTTTGCCAATCAGGGACGTTAAAAGCGTAGTAAGAAAATGGCTCTAACCCCTTCATATATCCACTATCCGACACATATTCATAATCGGTGTCATTCAATATGATGGCATTCGTTGCAATGGAATAAGAGGAAAACAATTGATGTGGATATGCACCGGTAATCCTGACATCTACATTACTATTCTTCAGTAGGGTCTCTACTTTACGGTCTTTCAGCTGATCATAAGATGAAACGGAGGGTGGAAGGAAAACAGCCTCTCCTTCATCCAACTCAATCGCGGGATAACCGAACGAAGCGGCAAGCATATTGACATTGGACAACTTCATTATCGCAACGGTATTCTCCGTGAACGTCGACAACTGATGGATAACTTGGAAACGGATAAGCGAATAGTCGATTTGGTTCGTATTCAATTCGTCGACAAGTTGTTCAATATGCTTACTCTCAAGGTCGTTCCCTTGCTGACTCTTATACACAAGCCCCAGTGGATGCATTTCCCGGTACTGGGAAGCAAACGAAGTGAGCGATGCAAGTGCACCGACCGACATGAACGCTATCGTGGAGACCATTGTTACGATGAAAAACATGCGCGCATTTTCACGCAGCCGAACGACACCTTCTGAAATGGACAATAGCCAGTAATGATGCCAATATAGTTTTTTTCGATTGCGAAGCTTATGTAGCAATAATGGCAAAGAATCCGTAAAAAAGTAGAACGTTCCAATTGTCGCGAGTGGCGGCAGGAAAAAAATCAATCCGATTATGACAGAATTCGCTGTTGAGGCAGCCATTGCATATGATATCGCTAGAAACAGTAACCCCAAATAGCCACGGGTTTTCGAATAACCATAAACGTTTTTATTTCCCGAAATTGGAACTTCCTGTATTAGATCTGCAATTTCTCCAGCCCGGATGAAAACAGGTGCAACGTACGAAATGATAACAAATAGACTTAAGAAAGCACCAATCGTCAGTGCAAATGGTTCCCATGAAAAGTAAAGAGGCAAAGCTGGCAAGAGAACGATTTCTCGTATAATCATAAAGAAAAATTTCGAAAACATATACCCAAGAATGGTTCCTGCCACAATGGAAGCAACACCAATGATCATCGTTTCAGTGAAAATCAGACGGTGCAATTGCCGCTTTGCCATGCCTAAATGGAGCAGTATGCCGAACTCCTTTGACCTCGCTTGTAAAAATGCCCGCATCGAATAAAACAAGAAAAATACTGTAAAAATATACAATACAATTTCAGCGATACTCATCCCCATGATAGCGATTTCCTGCACAAATCGGTCCTCTATGGATGGATGAAACAACAGCATTGAGTACAAGAAAAAGACCATAACGGAAAATACACTTGCCATGAAAAATGCAGCGTAAATGCGTCTATTCCGAACGACATTACGGTAAGCGAACTGACGAAAGGTCATGGACATTCCCTCCGAGAAGAGACAAGACGTTCAAGATTCGTTGGAAAAATGTTTGACGTCTTTCATCTTTATAGATTTCATTGAAAAATTCGCCGTCTTTGATGAATAGCACTCGATCACAAAAACTGGCGGCAATCGGATCATGCGTTACCATAATAACTGTCGTCTGTTCCATTTTATTGATATGACTCAATAATTCGAGCACATCTTTCGCAGACTTCGAATCTAAATTCCCCGTAGGCTCATCTGCCAGAATGATCTTCGGCTTATGAATAAGCGCTCGGCCAATTGCCGTTCGCTGTGCCTGTCCTCCCGACAACTCATCAGGTCTGCGATTCAAGATGTCTTTCAAACCGAGCGATTCCGCAACTCCTGCGATGCGTCTTTCCATTTCTGAAACAGGTAAACCATCGAGCGTTAGCGGTAACACAAGGTTTTCTTCCACCGTCAACGTTTGGAGCAGATTGATATCCTGGAAGACAAACCCCAGATTGCGCCTTCTGAATAAAGCCAAGTCGTTTTGCTTTAAAGCCTCCGGTTCGATTCCATTGATTATCAGACTTCCGTATGTCGGCAACGTAATTGTAGAAATTAAGTTCAACAACGTCGTTTTCCCACTTCCAGAAGGACCCATCACTGCAACGAATTCCCCTTCTTCCACTTCAAAATCGAGACGGTTCAATGCCCGGTGCATTACTTTTCCTTCATAAATTTTCGTCACTTCCGCCATTTCCACGATTGCCTTCCGCTTCATCCGTCTCCCCCGCCTCTCCATTTTCAAATAACACCGTCACTGTTGTTCCGATTCCTTTCTCCGATTCGATGGACAGCGGATGACCAAGTCGATTGCAAACTTCCAACGCAATATAAAGCCCCATGCCCGTCGATTCACCCGTCAGCCGTCCGTTTTCACCTGTGAAGAAAGCTTTCGTCACGCGGTTCAAGTCTGAAGATGGGATTCCGATTCCTTCATCCCGAATTGTCAATTTCAGCCCATGGCCCGTACATGCTGCGGTAAAATGAACTTTCTTACCTTCATCAAATGTATATTTCACCGCATTGGTAATGAACTGGCCAATTACGATTTTCATCCACTTCACATCTGTGGCAACCAGAAATTGATCATCTATTGAAATAACCGGAAATACACCGTTCGCAATGAACAACCGCTTATGTTCCGTTACGATTTCCTGCACTATTTTTTTCAAACCAACCCGTTCAATTTGCATATCTTGCTCAAATGTTTCAAGTCGTGCATTCACAAGAACTGAATCGAGTCCGCGCCGAATTTTCTCAACTTCTTCAGCAATGCTGTTTCGGTCTAGGTTATCCTTCTCCTCTAGTAGGAGACCCATGACCGATATCGGTGTTTTCATCTGATGCACCCATTGGTTCATAAAATGAAGTTGCCGATGTTGTGCCGCATATAGTTGTTGTACTTCGTTTTGATACAACTTGTACAATTCACGCGTGAATTCGGTTGTTTGCCTGTTTTCGGGTGCATGCGCATGACGGATTAGTGCGTCTTCCATTTTTGTCGGTTTCCGGGTGATTGCATCGTAAAAGGAACGTCTCATAATGAACTTGCTCAACAAATAACCGCCGGTCAATAACATACTCATGCTGATTGAATAGACTGCCGTGTTGAAATTGCGGAAGCCGTCAAGCCAATAAAGCAGCATAATGAACAGCATCAGAATCCCTTGAAAAATAAGGAACGATACATGTTCTTTCAGGAATAATTTCAGTTTCTTCATGATTCTTCAGGATCCAACAAGAAGCGATAGCCTGCCCCACGTACCGTTTCGATGGAGGATTTAACACCATAATCCGCCAGTTTTTTCCGTACCCGCGTCATATTGACATTCAATGTGTTTTCATCGACAAAAGACTGGTCGTCCCATAATTCTTCGAGTAAATTTTCCCGTGACACTACTTTAGGAGAGGCATCTATCAGCATCTCGAGAATGACGCACTCTTTTTTTTGTAGCGGAACGACATTTTCTCGAACATGCAATTCCATCCGTTCAATATAAACTGTCAGCAATCCCGCTTTCACGGTACGCTCAGATTGATTCGGTGCATATTCGCCAAACGTTCTGCGCAGATGACTCCGTATTTTGGCAAGGACAATTTCATAATGGAAAGGTTTCGTGATGAAATCATCCCCGCCATTTTCCAATGCAAATACCTGATCCATGTCACCAGATCGCGCGGAAATGAATAGTATAGGACACGTAGTTTGTTGGCGAAGTTGGCGACACCAATAATAGCCGTCATAGGATGGCAGATTAATGTCAAGTAGAATAAGATGCGGCTCAAACGCTAGACTCTCTTCGGTGACTCGGTCGAAATCTTCGACAATTGCTACTTCGTATTGGTATTTCCTTAATGTATCTGCTAGTAGTTGCGAAATTTTCTTATCGTCTTCCACGATGAATATACGGTGTTTTTCCATCGACCCATCCCCTTTCATTGTTCCCTATATTATAGCGCAAAAATAGCTATGGTGGTTGGAAGGCTAATGGGAATTGGATATTTTTCGGTGGTTGGGGGTGTGGTTCGGGCGGTCGCACGCGCGGATTGAGCGGTCACGGACACGAGTCGGGCGGTCACCGGCGCAGGTCGGGCAGCCGCACGCGAGAGATCTGGTTATCAAGAATTTATCCCACAAAAAAAGCCTGACTGTGTGTCAGGCTTGTGAATGCATCAATAAATTAATTGAAGAAATTCTTCTTTCGTTATGCCCCCGAGGTATGTGGGAATGTCAATCGGCGCAAGTGCTTCGCTGATCGCTTGTCTTTCATACTGGACGCCTTTTAAGCTTTCTTCGATGACCTTCACTTCTCCGACACCGAAAAAGTCGCCGAAAATGTGGATGTCTTCCATGATACCTTTCTTCACTTGGATACGGACATCGATGCCGCCTACCGGGAAACGGTGTGAATGCTGCATGTTGAACTTCGGTGATTTACCGTAGTTCCAATCCCAGTTCGCATAGCGTTCCTCAGAAAGTTTTCGAATGTTGTCCCAATCCTCGTCCGTTAGCTCCAAATACTGGATTTTTTCTTCGCCGCCGAAAATCGATTTTAGGATTTCCAGTCGGAACTGTTCAATCGTCATAGGTTCCTCGAGGAATTCAGAAATATTTGCGACACGGCTGCGAATTGATTTGATGCCTTTTGATTCGATTTTATCTTTTCGTACCTTCAGCGCTGAAACAACCCGCTCAATTTCTGTATCAAACATCAACGTTCCATGGCTGAACATACGGCCATTCGTTGAAAACTGTGCGTTACCGGAAACTTTACGTCCCTCCACAAGAATGTCATTGCGTCCGAGAAGTTCGGCTTTGACACCCATTTCTGCTAGTGCTTGAACGATTGGTTCTGTAACTTTCTTAAAGTTGCGGAATGATTCCCCGTCGTCTTTTGTGAGGAAGCTATAATTCAAGTTGCCTAAATCATGGTAAACTGCGCCCCCGCCTGACAGACGGCGAACAACATGAATCCCATTTGCCTCCACGTATTCCGTGTCAATCTCTTCAACCGTATTCTGGTTTTTACCGACGATGATGGACGGCTCGTTGATATAGAACAGCAAAAATGAATCTTTTTCAATATCCATATTCTTAAGCACATACTCTTCTATTGCCAAGTTGATATGTGGATCTGTAATCCCTTTATTATCAATGAAATGCATAGTTATCGCTCCCTATAAATAGCTTCCTATCTATTTTATCATTTTCACGCCGAGATGACCTCATCTAGAACTTTTCAGAATTAAAAAAAAAAGCCTTGACATTCTAACCACTGTTATAATACACTACTAATAACAGATTTAGTTCTAGTACAAATTTGGAAGGGAGAATGAAAATATGATTCAGAATGTAATCGAGTTTTTCAAAAATCTACCTGCTAAAGTTTGTACGACATGCGGGAATGAAATTGAAGAACAACACGAGTGCTACAGTAACAAATGCGACAATTGCAATATACTGTAACTTTTTTTTGCAACGCCTGTACTATCACACTTCAATTAATTAATTTCAAACTAATACAGTTAGAAATGGAGGAAATTAGCTATGATTGAAAATGTTATCGAGTTTTTCAAGAACCTACCTGCTAAAGTTTGTACATCTTGCGGAAATGAAATCGAAGAGCAGCACGAATGCTACGGCAACAAATGTGATTCTTGTAATATCCTTTAATTTTTTTATACAACCTGTACTATTACAAATACAAAAAATAAATTAGTACTAATACAATAGAGGGAGGAGAGAATCAATATGCTTGAAAATGTCATCGAATTTTTTAAAAACCTACCTGCTAAAGTTTGTACATCTTGCGGAAATGAAATCGAAGAGCAGCACGAATGCTACGGCAACAAATGTGATTCTTGTAATATCCTTTAATTTTTTTATACAACCTGTACTATTACAAATATAAAAAATAAATTAGTACTAATACAATAGAGGGAGGAGAGAATCAATATGCTTGAAAATGTCATCGAATTTTTTAAAAACTTGCCTGCTAAGATTTGTACAACATGCGGAAATGAAATCGAAGAGCAACATGAATGCTACGGTAACNGAGAGAATCAATATGCTTGAAAATGTCATCGAATTTTTTAAAAACTTGCCTGCTAAGATTTGTACAACATGCGGAAATGAAATCGAAGAGCAACATGAATGCTACGGTAACAAATGTAATGATTGTAATATCCTTTAAAACGTGAAAACAGCCGTGGAGCTCAACCTCTATTGCTGTTTTTTTATTTTTCGAGTATGTCAGGACGATCTGTGTGAATTCCATTTGCACCGATTGCTTTCATTTTCAATGCGGTTTCAGCATCAATGATGGTGTATGCGTAAACGGCCAGTCCTTCGTCATGCATTTCTTTAATGAATGGCGCGCTTAACGCTTCATAAGTAATGCCTATCCCTGAAGCGTAGGGCAGCAGTTTTTCCACTTCTTTTTTCGATAACTTTGCTTCTTCATCTTCATCAAACGAAATGAGTTGTAGGAGAGGAATGTCCTGATTTAGTTCATAAATTTGCTTTAATCCTTTTTCACTAAATGACTGAATCGCCACTTTCGTGCGCCCGTCTTCCCTAACCCCGACCATGTCATATTCTTTCAAGACATCGATTAGCTTTTGTTCAATTCCGGGATAGTCTTTCGGGTCTTTCAATTCAATAATGAAACCCATGTTTTCCCCGAATTGCCCAAACACTTCGCCGAGTGTTGGTACAGCGTATTCATCGGATGGACCATCTACAGCCCGCATCTTCTTATCATCGCGTCGGAAGTTCGCAGACAGCTCTTTTAGCTCTGCAAGCGTCAATTCAGCAACCTCACCGCTACCTTCTGTCGTTCCGGTAACGTCTGCGTCATGCATAACAGCTAGCTGGCCGTCTTGTGTCAGATGAATATCAAGTTCAATATAGTCTGCATCCAGGTCCTCCGCCAACTCATAAGATGCCAGTGTATTTTCCGCTACATAAGCCGAGGCCCCGCGATGCGCGATAATGAGGAAATCCCCATTTGACGTCAGACCCACTTCTGCTTTCCCTTTTCCACAACCACCCAACAACAGCACAGTAAGTATTAATCCTACTCCCCATGTACGTTTCTTCATTCTCTTTCCTACTTTCACTCGTTTTCTATGTACCTATTCCTATACCCTTTTTCCACAAAAAAAAGTCCACCCGAGGGCAGACTTTTTTTATGTAAACAAATCTTCGAGTACTTCTTTCATTGCAGCTTTTCCTTGATCAATACAGTCAGGCAGTCCAACGCCATCATAAGATGCGCCGGCTAGTTTGACTTGCGGGAATGTCGACTTTAGTTCAGCACGCGCTTTCGCAATTCGCTCTTTATGGCCAACCCGGTATTGCGGCCGGTCTTCTTTCCAGCGCGTAATAACGGTAAAGTCTGGTTTCCCTTTTATATTCATGATTTTACCGAGATCGGAAAGAACAATTTTTTCAATTTCAGCATCAGGCAAGTCAACAATCGCTTCATCGCCTACTCTGCCTACAAATGCACGGATCAATACTTTACCTTTAGGCGTTGTGGTCGGCCATTTCCGATGCGTCCATGTGCATGCTGTAATTGAATAATCGCTACTTCTAGAGACGAGGAAGCCCGTTCCTTCTTTGTCTTGAACGACAAGTTCTTCCGGAAAGGCCAAGGCAATTGTTGCAACGGATGTTGTCGGAATTTCTCTCAAATCCTGCAGCAAACCGTGAGGAGCGAATAAGCGGCCTGCCATTTCGTGTCCAGTTGTAAGGATAACTGCGTCCGCCTCGATTTTTCTGCCGTCATTCAGTGCAAGAGTCGTTCTTTCTCCGACCGTTTTCGGCTCTACAATTGCATCAATCCTGACGCCTTTCATGACGGTTCCTGGATTTAGCTGCTTCTCAATTGCTTCGACCACTGATTCAAGACCATTGCGAAATGTATGGAAGACGCCCTCTTTTTTCGCGCCGTGTCCATCTTTCTGCGGAACTTGTTTCGGGGTTGTCTTTTTCATCCCAAGAATGAGGCTCCTGTGTTTCTTTTCTACCGCGTAGAATTGTGGAAATGTCGATTCCAAACTCATATGATCGATATCGCCTGCGTAAACGCCTGACAACAACGGTTCAATGAGGTTTTCGACAACTTCTCCACCAAAACGCCTGCGGAAAAACGCGCCGAGTGACTGATCCCCTTGAATGCTGGAACGCGGGAGCACAAAGTCTCCGGCTGCACGCAGTTTTCCAGCCCAAGAAAACAAACCCGTTTTCATGAATGGACCGAGTTCCGTTGGGACGCCCATGACAGACCCCCCCGGAATCGGATGCAATTCACCGCCTACGAGTACGTAAGCTTGTCCTGTCGCATTTTTTACAAGTTCCCCTTCAATTCCGAGATCTTCTGCAAGGATACCCATGCTCTTTTTTCGAATTAAGAATGAATCGGGACCACGCTCGATGATAAAACCGTTACGCCGGACTGTCCGAATTTTTCCACCCAGCCGATTGGATGCTTCGACTAAGATGACATCTAGAGGGAGTCCTTTTTCTCGCGCTTCTTTCTGCATATAAAATGCCGCGGAGAGACCAGTAATTCCTCCACCGACAATGACGACTTTCTTGTTTTGTTCGCTCATGTCCATCATCACTTTCTTTCATTCGTATTAGACCATTTCCATTTTTTCGAATACCGCGTCCACCATTGCATCAATGAATAGTGGGTCAATATTTGGCATTTCCGGACGGTGATAAGAAGCTCCGATGTCATCACAAACAACTTTACACTCGTAATCGTTGTCAAACAGCACTTCTAGATGATCGGAAACAAAGCCTACCGGTGTATAGACAAATGTTGTATAGCCTTTTTCGTTATGCAAGTCGCGCGTCAAATCTTGAACATCAGGACCGAGCCATGGTTCAGGCGTTTGCCCTGCACTTTGCCAACCCAGTTCATAATTTTTTACGCCTGCAGCTGATGCGATCAAGTCTGCAGTCTCTTTCAATTGTTCTGGATACGGATCCCCGCTTGCGATGATTTTTTCAGGCAACGAATGCGCTGAAACAATCAAACAAGCTGAAGCTCTCTCTTCGTCGCTCATACTTTCAAATGTACCACGTACTTTATCGGTCCAGAATTCAATGAATTTCGGCTGTGTGTACCAGCTTTCCACTGACGTAATAGCGATTCCATGTTTGTCTGCCTCTTCTTTCGCACGTCCGTTATACGACTTGACGGAAAACGTCGAGAAGTGTGGCGCAAGTACGATTGAGACAGCTTCTGTAATGCCATCTTGATGCATTTTCTCTACTGCTTCTTCAATGAATGGTGTAATATGTTTTAATCCGATATAAACCTTGAATTCGATGTCGTTTTGCACTTCATTCAGACGATTGCAAAGTGCGTTTGCTTGGTCTTCTGTAATTTTGGCGAGTGGTGAAATTCCTCCAATTGCCTCGTAACGGTTTCGAAGGTCCTCCAATTGCTCAGGTGCGGGCGGGCGACCACGACGAATATGTGTGTAATACGATTCAATATCTTCTTCTTTGTTCGGTGTTCCGTACGCCATTACTAATAATCCCATTTTTTTCTTTGTCATTATGTTCACCTCATCGTTCGGATTAGTACGTTATTTACGTAGCTGTGTACTGTATTCATGAACAAATTCTGTCAGTCTTTTCAATGTTGCAGGTTTCACATCTGGGAAAACACCATGTCCTAGATTAAATATGTGATTACCGTGTTCTACACCTTGCTCGATGATTACTTTTGCACGTTCTTCTATAATTGACCAGTCCGCCAACAGCAATGATGGGTCAAGATTACCTTGCACTGGTTTTGTCAGACCCCGTTCTCCTGCTTCTTTAATGGACAGGCGCCAGTCAAGACCAACAACATCTACAGGCAGATCGTGCCATTCGTTCGCTAAGTGACTTGCGCCAACTCCGAACGTGATTAGTGGAACATTCAATTTACGCAATTCCGTGAAAATCCGTGTCATAACGGGCTTAATGAAAATCCGGTAATCGGAAACGTTCAATGCGCCCACCCACGAATCAAAGATTTGGATTGCTTTCGCACCTGCATTTACTTGTGCAGTAATATAGGTAATCGTCATATCCGCAAGTTTGTCCATTAGCGCGAACCATGCTTCTGGCTCTGAAACCATGAATGATTTTGTCAAGTTATAGCTTTTCGAAGGACCGCCTTCAATCATATAACTCGCAAGCGTAAATGGCGCACCTGCAAAACCGATAAGCGGAACATTCAATTGCTCCTTCGTCAATATTTTAATCGTTTCAAGAACGAAAGGAATGTCGTCCTCCGGTGATAAATCGCCAAGATTATGGACATCTTGTACGGTACGAATCGGATTTGAAATAACTGGACCAACACCTGCTTTGATTTTCACGTCAATACCAATCCCTGGCAGTGGCGTTACGATATCTTTGTAAAGGATTGCTCCGTCGACATTGTACTGATCGACTGGAAGCTTGGTAACGTATGCACATAGTTCCGGTTGCTGTGTAATTTCTTCTAGGGAATATTTTTCTTTAATTTTCATATATTCAGGTTGTGAACGTCCCGCTTGCCTCATGTACCAAGCCGGTGTGTGGTCAATCTTTTCGCCTCTTGCAGCACGTAAAAGTGTATCGTTGAATTTAGTCATTTGGCTTCATCCCACTTTCTTTTATGAATCATTTATTTGTTTCATATAGGTCTCAATATAGATGTTTTCCCTTGTAAAGTATAGTGTTTAGCCCCTTTTGTCATCAATTTGTGCGTCATTTCATGTTTTTTCGCCATCATTTCGTCATTGTTTGTTTTATGTACGGAATTAGGGGAAAATAGAGGTATAGGAACTACTTTGAGGAGGTTTTTAATAATGAATATCTTTATGACATCCGGCACACCGGAATTCATGGAAGACTTAAAAGAAAAACACGCGGATAAAGGATTGATTGCCATGCATGGGCAAGGCAACTCTTTGTTGTTGCATGAAACGACAGGAAAAACAATATTTCAAACACCACGCCGTTACGAAGTGATTGGTTCTTCCGGTACACTTCAAGAAAAAGGCTATTTCGTATTCAACAATATTCCGGTCACAGATGAAGGGCGCCCCATTTTCGAACTTCGATTTAAAGACCGTGCAGGTAAAATCGAATCGGAACTTGGATTCATCGCTTTTCGTTTACTTCGTCCACTTGATTCTGATACATACATTGTCATGACGGAATGGACGGATAATACTTATTATGCAAGATGGAAAAACTCATCTTCGTTCGCACAAGCTCATTCGAAAGATCGTGCAGAAGCGGGCTCTGATAAAACACTTCATATTTTCTCGAGCGCCCCTTACATTACGGAGTATGCCACAAAAAAATAATTTCTTACACGCGACCTCATTCCGGTCGCGTTTTTTGTACGCCCTTTATAGTTTCATATGGAATGTTTGCTATAATGGAGACAGTAACATTCAAACTAGTGTAATTTTGGGAGGGGTAGTCCATTGAAAGAACAACTGTTAGAAAAACTTGATTGTGCTTATGAAGATATGGTCGCTATACGTCGCTACCTTCACATGAATCCCGAGTTGTCCTTTAAGGAAGAGAAAACCGCGCAATATATAGCTGATTTTTATGCTAATCTTGGGGTCGAAGTGCGTAAAAGTGTAGGCGGCAATGGCGTTGTTGCACGTGTCAAAGGGGCAAGACCCGGAAAGACAGTTGCACTACGTGCCGACTTTGATGCACTTCCGATTCAGGATGAAAAGGATGTACCCTACAAATCAACGGTCCCCGGCGTCATGCATGCTTGCGGTCACGATGGACATACCGCTACATTGCTTCAGCTTGCGAAAGCGATACATGAACTACGAGAAGACCTTGCTGGTGAATATGTCTTCATCCACCAACACGCGGAAGAATTTGCTCCAGGTGGTGCAATTTCGATGATTGAAGACGGTTGCCTTGATGGAGTTGACGTTATTTTCGGAACACATTTGTGGTCGTTGACACCTTTCGGCACAGTCGAATATTTAACGGGTCCTGTTATGGCGGCAGCTGATCGTTTTGACATTACGATTCAAGGAGCCGGTGGGCATGGTGCAGCTCCCCATCAAACGATAGATGCCATCGTCATTGGCGCGCAGCTTGTCATGAATTTACAACAACTGGTCTCCCGTCGCGTCAATCCGGTTGAATCGGCTGTACTCTCCATAGGCTCATTCGTTTCGCAAAATGCATTTAATGTCATTGCAGACTCCGCAAAACTGGGTGGGACGGTACGAACATTCAATCCAGATATTCGTGACTTGATGGAACTCGAGATGAAACGTGTCGTCGATGGAACTGCACTTGCAAACAACTGTACCATCGATTTCGAATTCGTAAGAGGCTATCCGGCCGTGGTAAATCATGCTACCGAAACGGAATTTTTGAAAACTGTAGCTGAATCTATTTCGGGCTTGGAAGTGGTTGAATCTACGCCGCAAATGGGCGGCGAAGATTTTGCTTATTACCTAGAAAAAGTACCAGGTACATTTTTCTTCACGGGTGCTAAACCTGAGATTCCATTTCCGCATCACCATCCAAAATTCGACATCGATGAAAATGCGATGCTTGTTGCGGCGAAGACACTTGGTGCCGCCGCTGTTGAATATCAAAATTCGTAATAGGAAGAATTTCTAACCATTAGTAATATTTCATGATTTGATAATTAGTGAGCCTTCCTTCGAATTTTATGAGGAAGGCTCACTGTTTTTATATGAGCGCTTAAAAAGTTTCAATGCATAGGGGATGAACCTGAAATCCTGCTAATACCGCTTTGGTGCTTTGTGGATGCCTCCCGCGATAAGCCGGAAAGAATGGCGTTATTCCGTTCAACATCATACGGAATAACGCTTTCTTTTTTCACTTTTCTCCTTTTGTCCCAATAACGTCTGTTTCCCCAAGAGAAACCGTCATTATCTCCAAGAGAAACAGCCTGTTTCTCTCTTCCAATAGAACAGTATGCACAATTGCGTTTGGAATTCCTGGATTTATAATCTACTTATAATACAAATATGAATTATGAGGAGTGCATTAATTTGAAAAATAAGAAACGTAGTGCGCAATACATTATTTCCTTTGACACATTCATGTTACGTCCGATGATTCAAGACAATAAAATTTTTACCCATGTTAATGAGCGCAACGGTGATTTAAGCGTTCCCAGACGCCCTATCCATATCGTCAGGAATTCCTGTGACTATTATGGCAATTCTCTTCACAACTCGACTAATTCAGCAAAAATGGTACTTGGTAAACGCCATAAAACGCCGATTATCCTGGCTCATGATTTTGGAATACCATACATTTTCCTGCCTACTATGTCACCATCTTCCGAACAGAATGTCTGGATTTCCTATAATGCGATTGAAAAAATAGAAGAAGACAATTTGGGTTCTATAATTACACTAGAAAATAGCCGATCCTTCAAGTTAAATGTTTCCCCTACAACATTGTATCGTCAATATGCGTTCGCCACTCTTTTAGAGAAGAACTTTTTGAAAAACCAGAGACAACTGAACAGGCCTTCTACTTTCAACTTTTTTGACGATGATGACAACGATGATGATGATTCAGCTCTCTGACATCGCAATGTATTTGGCCAATAGTTCTTCAGTTCGATTACGCAGGCGGACATTCAAATAGCGTCTATGATCTTCATAACCTCCGTGCATGAATACATACTCGGTGAATGTGCTATCCGTTTTGTTACGTATCACCTTCATATTGCGCCGCCGCAAGTAGATTGTCGTTTCCTTTAGTTCTGCACGTGCAATTTTCGTCGCCTCGTCGACGAGTTTAACGTAAGGTCCTTTCAATTTGAAAGGACCTTTTTCGAATGATTCCCGATCTCTCTCCAAGATAATTAGAAGCATCGGTAAGTAAATCATATTCTCAAAATAAGGTAATGCCTCCGGGGGTATTAAAGGCACTACAATCACTCCTTCCGCCCAATTAAGAACAAATGTTCGAATAACTATTGTATGCCCATACCCTCGGAAAATCAACCTACAAATCATTGGAAATCTTAAGCATATTTGGAGACACAGGGAATGCCGAAGTTTATCGATAATTCAACACTTCATAATTTCTTTACCCGCAAAGAATACCGAACGGCGAATCAAGTCTAAATACCATACACTCTGGTTAACCGACAAAAAAACTTCCAGCCATAATCGCTGAAAGTCTTGCATATCTTACACTTATTTTTTCTCTATATCACCGATATAATGAACCGAAGCCACTTTCCAATCCCCATCACTTTTTTTAAGGACGGTTACTTGTCTACCACTCGGACTTGTTTCAAGACCCGTCTCTAATTGCTTGAAAGATGTCTTTAGGTTTGAAAATACCTGGGCTTCCTCTTCTGAATACTTCACAATCGTTACATTCGAAACTTCACGACTTAATTCATACTCACTAAAAAGATCTTTCGTTATAGAACGTTCCTCTTCAAGGTCATAATCCTTCGCTGACAATGTATCTAAATAGCCATCGATATCTTGTTTGTTTAGCGTTTCCAAATTTAGGTTGTATACGTCAAGAATCTGTTCTTTTTCGTCTGCTGGGACGCCAGAAGCTTCTTCTACAGTGTCTCCTGTCAAGCTAAATCCCACTTTGCTTTCATCCACTCCATGATCAATTGTGCCATATTCATTCGTTGCTTCGCCGTCATCGACGGAACCATTCTCAACAGGCTCTTCCTTGTCACCACTACAAGCTCCTAGCAGTAAAATGAAAGACAGACTAAAAAGCACGACTACTTTTTTCATTTTTTCCCTCCTGAACAGGTAAAAGGGCTCCTCCAAAAGCAGAAAGCCCTTTTCCTTTTATTCAATACATCAAATTACTTTACTTCAACCCAACCATTTTTAATCGCTGTTACGACCGCTTGAGTGCGATCATTTACTGCCATTTTTTGTAGAATACTAGACACGTGGTTTTTGACGGTCTTCTCGGAGATGAAAAGCGTCTCCCCGATTGTCCGGTTACTTTGTCCATCCGTCAACAGTTGTAATACTTCACACTCACGTTTAGTAAGTAAATGGAACGGGCGACGGATATCATTTTGCTGGAAGGATCCCTTATGCTCACGTTCGCTCAATCTTCGATATTCTGTAACAAGGTTATGCGTCACTTTTGGATGAAGGTACGAACCACCTAGCGCAACGACTTTAATCGCTTGGATGATTGCATCCGCATCCATCTCTTTTAACATATAACCGAGTGCACCTGTTTTAAGTGCATGTGATACATATGATTCATCGTCGTGAATTGACAACATAATTACTTTCGCTTTGGGATATTCTTTGATGAGGTTTTCAGTTGCATCGACACCATTCATATGAGGCATGTTAATGTCCATAAGAACCACGTCCGGTTCGCACTGTTGATAAAGCTCATTCACTTCGCTACCATCGCCGCCCTCAGCCACAACTTCAAAAGAATCTTCAAAATCAAGGATTCTCTTTACCCCTTCACGGAATAGTTGGTGATCATCTACAATTAATATTTTCGTCATAGTCATTTCCTCCCCTAACATCTAGTCGTCGATTATTTCACTCTGGAGTGGAATCTGGATATAAATTATCGTACCATTTCCAGGCGTTGAGGTGATTGTTATATCCCCTTTTAACAAATCAATTCGTTCACGCATTCCTATTAAACCGAATGACTTATCTCTTACTTCATTTTGATTGAATCCTTGTCCATCATCTTTTATGATAATATTCATTATATCGCGATGCCATTCAGTTTTCACCCAAACGTCCTTCGCCTTTGCATGTTTTAAGGCATTTGAAACGGATTCTTGCACTAGCCGAAAGACTGATACTTCAAAATCCGTTTTAAAACGTTGCTCTTTTCCACTATTTTGAAAGTGAATGGTGGTCCCCTTTTCATACTCTCCTATTGTCGACAAGTACTTTTTCAATGTTGGAATTAAGCCCAAATCGTCAAGTGCCATAGGACGCAAATTATAAATGATACGGCGAACTTCATAAAGTGCATTTCTTACCATCTCTTTAAGATCTTTAAGTTCATTAAATGCAGGTACAGGGCCTTGTTCTTCATATACCTTCTCAATCAACCCGGAACGGATTAACACATTTGCTAGCATTTGTGCCGGTCCATCGTGGATATCACGGGAAAGCCTTTTCCGCTCCTCTTCCTGTGCCTGGATAATTCTGATGCCAAACCCCTGTTTGTGTCTGGCCGTTTCCAGCGCTACGCCTACGTTTTTTAAATCAGATGTCAAATAATTAATTACGGTTGCGACTTGATTGACAAGATGATCGGCTCTTTCAATGGTGTCAAGTAGCGCAAGAAGACGTCGATCCAAATCGTCCCGACGAGCACGCAGCTGTTTCTCCTCCATCCGGTTGACCGATAGCCGAACGAGTAAATCATTCGCAACTTCGTAAGATTCCTTCACCTGCTCTTCTGAAAACTTCATGAAGTCCTTCGACACATCAGCAAGACGCCGGCGTGAATGGCGAGTCATACCTTCCAAATAATCACCTTCAGTTATTACCCGGGAAATATCACTCTTGACCGCTGCGAGCTCACTTTGCATATCTTCAAAGCTTTGACGGCTTTGTTCACTTATAATGAAGATATCATTCTTTGAGTGATCCATTGCACGCACCATATTATCAAAAATAGCTTCGAGCGTTTTGATATCGATTATATTCTCCTTCAAAAAGTTCCCTCCCGCTTTCAGCTTAGAAAATTACATATATACTAAAGTGGAGTGTTGTAGAATTAATATTTCCCAAACATCTCTCACTTATTATAGCATCATAAGACCCAGTGAATATTAAGATTGTATTACAAGTGATGGAGGTGCCGCAAATGCGAGCAGATTATTACACAGTTAAAAACTACGGAGAGAGTGAATTATTGATTCAAAAGTCAAAGTTTATTACCTATGTGAAACGTGTGGAAACAGAGGATGAGGCCTTAGACTTCATTCAAGAAATTAAACGTACACATCATAATGCCTCCCATAATTGTTCAGCGTATTTGATTGGTGAACACAATAATGTACAAAAGGCGAATGACGACGGCGAACCGTCTGGAACAGCGGGAGTACCCATTCTTGAAGTGTTGAAAAAGCAAGGTCTTCAAGATACCGTTATTGTCGTGACACGCTATTTCGGGGGTATCAAGTTAGGTGGAGGTGGATTGATACGCGCTTATGGCCGCGCAACAACAGAAGGCATTACAGCAACAGGTACGGTCGAAAGGAAACTCCATTCTGTCATGAAAGTTACAATCGATTATACCTGGCTAGGAAAAGTTGAGCATGAAGTAAGGCAATCGACATATCCCTTAAATGAAGTTTCTTACGATGAATCTGTGAATCTCTTCATACACGTTCCAGCTATGGAAACGGAGACATTCACTTTCTGGATGACTGAATTGACGAACGGACAGGCAGAAATCGTGTCGACCTCTAGCGTTTTTGTAGAATTCGACATTTGATATAGTATACCTTTGGCAGAAAAGATAGTATAATAGGATGGATTGACGTGATTTATATACTGAACTCTTTTATCCTGTCGTACCGTCTGTATCCATTGACAGCAATTCGTCACTTAAATGATCAGCTATGACGAAGGATATTTTCACATAGCCGATGCCGGAGGAACTTTGAATGAAAAGAAAAGACTATAAAAAACAGAAGAAATCGTCACGCAAAAGCCTTGCCTTAAAAGTTTCTCTCCTTCTTACACTTTCTATTTTCCTAGTTGTTGCAGCATATGCCGTTTCACTGCAAAAAAAGGCTGTTGACGCTGCGGATCGTGCATATGAAGTCATTCCTGACCGCCCCAAATCCGATATACGTGAAGCGAAAGTTGAACCAGCAACCGACAATGTTTCCGTTTTATTCATTGGAGTCGATGATAGTGAAGCTCGCGACCAAGGCGACAGCAACAGCCGTTCAGATGCTCTTCTGTTCGCTACGTTGAATCCAAAGATAAAGTCTGTGAAACTCGTCAGTATTCCGCGAGATTCATATGTTTATATTCCGGAAGTCGGTTACAGGGACAAGATCACTCATGCCCATGCATTTGGCGGAACTCGTGCAACGATTGAATCGGTTGAAGAACTGTTCGAAGCACCTGTCGATTACTACGTGAAAATGAATTTCAATGCATTCATTGATGTCGTTGATGCGATTGGCGGAATCGAAGCAGAAGTTCCCTATAACCGAATTGAAAAAGATGAAAACGATAAAAATACGATTCAACTTGTAAAAGGACTTCAACACCTCGATGGCAAGCACGCCCTTGCACTTGCCCGGACACGTAAACTCGATTCTGATGTCGAACGTGGAAAACGGCAGCAAATGATTTTACAAGCCATTATGGAAAAAGCGACTTCTGTCAAATCAGTTACGAAGTACGGTGATGTGATTGACGCGGTAGGCGACAATATGAAAACGGACATGACCTTTGATGAAATGAAATCGTTCCTGGAATACGTTAAAGGCGGTATGCCCCAAGTGGACACGCTCAGCTTAACAGGCTATGACGACATGTCGACAGGTATCTATTACTGGAAGCTTGATGAGACGGATTTATCAGATGTGAAAGGCATCTTACAATCACATCTTGGAATCATTCCAGACTCTTCCAACCTGACCGACGGCAGTTCTACCTTGACCGGCAAGAAAAATGAAGCATTAGGAGATACGCTTTCTAATTGATCGCAATCCAGACGCAAATCACTTACACAATTTCACAAGTTCCAAAGATACAAAAAGAGCTGGGCTGCAAATGCGCCCGGCTCTTTCTCATGTCTATACATAATTTATAAACAGAAGACCATACTACCCTAGTAAAAAAGGGGATGGCCTATTTACCTCTTGATTGTTTCGTTTTAACTGCCTAGATGTTTCGTCGTTACTTCCCAATCATCCGTACAAGATTCAACAATGGACGGTAATTTGAACCGGCAAGTCCGATAATTTCAACTAACAATTCAATCGCGATAAGCATAACGACGATGAGCATGATTGCTCCCCATACGGTTGCTTGCGAGAACAACACAGCAGCAACTCCGAAAAGAATCGCTAGTGCGTAAATAATCAACACTGTCTGCCTGTGTGAAAAACCTGAACGCAATAGGCAATGATGTAAATGTGATTTATCCGGGGCTGTAATCGACTGTTTCATTCGTATCCGTCTGACAATCGCAAAGAATGTATCAGAGATTGGAATGCCCAGTATAATAACTGGAATAATCAACGCAACAACAGCTACGTTTTTGAAGCCTAGCAAGGCAAGAACCGAAATCATAAATCCTAGGAATAAAGATCCGGTGTCTCCCATAAATATTTTTGCTGGATGGAAATTATAAAATAGGAAACCTAATGAGCTTGCTGCAAGAATTGCAGCTGTTGCAACAACAAATACATTTCCCATTATCATTGCCATAACCGCAATTGCAATAAGTGCAATGGTTGAGACGCCTGCTGCAAGTCCGTCCAATCCATCTATCAGGTTAATGGCATTTGTAATACCTATGATCCATATAATTGTAATCGGAATGCTCAAGTAGCCAAAATCGAATTGGCCGATGAATGGTAAATTGACAAATTCAATTTGGAGACCGCCCCAAGCGACTACAACAATGGCCGCAGCCAGTTGCCCCGCAAGTTTTGCCTTCGCGGTAATTTCAAGCATATCGTCAAGAAATCCCACCACGATAATTATAAGGGCACCAATAAGAATTCCGGTGGCATGTTCATCTTTTGGAAGCAATATGGCATAACCAATTAAGAAGGCACCAAATATCGCAAGTCCGCCGATACGCGGCATAACGGATGCGTGTACTTTGCGATAGTTCGGGCGATCGACTGCACCGATACGGAATGCCAATTTAATGACGAGCGGAGTAAGTATGATGGATGCAATAAGAGCAGCAGCCATTGCAAGGAATAACATGTCCTTCCTCCCTAAGTAAATCAATAGTTTATCAAATCAAGAGTATTATAGCATATTTAAATAAGTAAAGCACTTTCCTAGAGAACTCTTTGCATTCTGCACTTTCTGTTTCTCACTTATCATACCCTCATCAACCTTGCCTATCCCAAGATTCTCTTCCTTATATATGTAGATTTTAGCTTAAGGTAGTTATTTACCTTTCTATTTGTTAAAATAGGGATGGGTCTTATAAAGGGACCAAGATAAAGGAGCGTTCATTTCATGCTATCAATATTTAAACGTTCAAATCAAACGAACGATCGACAACTTCGCAAATACAGGAAAATTGTCCAGCAAATAAATAAATTAGAAGCTACATATGAAACGATGTCAGATGAACAACTGGCATCTATGTCAGATAAATTCAAAGAACGTATCCAATCAGGTGAGAAAATCCCTACTATCATACCGGATGCATTTGCTGTTGTCCGTGAAGCATCGAAACGGGTTCTTGGTATGCGTCATTTCGACGTACAGCTTATCGGAGGACTTGTACTCACTGAAGGTAATATCGCAGAAATGCCAACGGGCGAAGGTAAAACACTTGTCGCTTCCCTACCATCGTATGTTCGCGCACTTGAAGGAAAAGGCGTTCACGTTATTACAGTGAATGATTACCTTGCAAAACGTGACTACAATCAAATTGGTCAAATTCATAGGTTTCTAGGACTTTCTGTCGGTCTCAATGTCCCGATGATGCAAGGCCCTGCAAAACAGGCAGCTTATAAAGCAGACATCACGTATGGTGTCGGAACTGAATTCGGTTTTGATTACCTACGTGATAATATGGCGCAGCAAGTAGCACAGCAAGTTCAACGTCCATATCATTTCGCCATTATTGACGAAGTGGACAGCATCCTTGTCGATGAAGCCAAAACACCGCTTATTGTTGCGGGTAAAATGCAGGCTGATGCGGATCTTCATTACATAGCGGCACGTCTTGCCAAACGCTTTGAGAAAGGCGTAGACTTCGATTTTGACGATGAAACAAAAGCAAGTTCCTTAACTGAAGATGGAATCTCTAAAGTTGAAAAAGCGTTCGGTGTCGATAATTTATACGAATTGGAGCACCAAACCCTTTATCATTATATGATTCAAGCATTACGCGCACGCGTGATTTTCAATCGCGATGTGGATTATATCATTCGGGATCAAAAAATTGAGCTTGTTGACATGTTCACAGGGCGAATTATGGAAGGACGGACTCTTTCCGATGGTCTTCATCAGGCAATCGAGGCGAAAGAAGGACTGCCCGTTACTGAGGAAAATAAAGCACAAGCCCAAATTACAATTCAAAACTATTTCCGTATGTACAAAGAGCTTTGCGGCATGACCGGTACAGCGAAAACACAAGAAAAAGAATTCCGTGAAGTGTACGGCATGGACGTCATTCAGATTCCGACAAACCGCCCGCGCGCACGTATTGATTCACCTGACCAAGTATATGAAACTATTGATCATAAATATAAAGCAATGGCAAAAGAAGTATCCGAACGCAATAAAAAAGGACAACCTGTACTCGTAGGTACAACTTCTATTTTACAATCGGAAAAAGTTGTCCAATATTTGGACGAATATAAACTTAAATACAACTTACTGAACGCCAAAAGTGTTGAGCAGGAAGTGGATCTCATTTCCAAAGCGGGCCAACTCAACCAAATTACAGTCGCGACAAATATGGCGGGTCGCGGTACTGATATCGTGCTTGGCGAAGGTGTCGAAGAAATCGGCGGACTTTTCGTACTAGGCACAGAAAAGCATGAAAGCCGTCGTATCGACAATCAGCTTCGCGGTCGTTCCGGGCGACAAGGAGACCATGGCGAAAGCCGTTTCTTCCTATCTCTTGAAGACGATATGTTTAAGCGATTCGCAAAAGAAGAGCTTGAGAAGTTTACTAAGAAGGTAACAACGGATGCTGATGGCCTTGTACAGAATTCTGAAGTCAATGAATTGACAGAGAGAACACAACGCATCGTGGAAGGCGCACATTATTCAATGCGTGAATACAACTTAAAACTCGACGATGTCATTAATGACCAACGTGAAGTCGTTTATACCTTACGTCATAATGTTCTGATAGGGAAAGACATTCAAGAACAATTGAAAACGATGCTTAAAGAAACTGTAGAATTTGTTGTCTTGGATAGTTGCCCAGACCAAGAAACTTCGAACAACTGGGATTACGAGCGGATTGAACGTACGATGGACAGCCTATTATTGGAATCTGTATCGATTCCACGTAAGCTTGAAAAAACATCAGATATTCTGAAGCATTATGAAGTGCCACTAGCTGACTTGCTCAGCTTCATCGATTCATTCGAAGATAATGAACGAATCAATCAGATGATTCCGCAAGTAATGCTTTCACACATTGACACAATGTGGGTTAAACACTTAGAAGTTATGACACGTTTAAAAGAAGGTATCGGACTTCGCTCATACGGACAAGAAGACCCGATGCGTATCTACCAACGTGAAGGTCTTGAGCTTTTCGGACGTCATTATCAGAAACTACGTCGCAGCATTGCATCTGAAGTTATTAGCTTTATGAAACTCATTAAAGAACAGGAGGCACAACAATGAAGCTTTTCACTTTTTTCAAGAAAACTGAAAAAACGGGTAAGGATAGCACAATTGGATCCGAAGAAATCATTGACGGTGTCAATGCAACAGTAAATACAGATTTAGTCGAAACAACGCTATCCCTTCACCCTGAATGGAATGTGCCACAGGAGCAGGAATACGTATTCCGTTTTCTATCGAACGAACTTGAACCACTCAAACCGAACCAGATCTCCCTATCAGGAATCGACATCGACGTCGAACCTGCTAACGGCAGCTGGCTCGTTAAAGCCTTCTTCCGTTCTTCCCTGGATCAGCAAATTGCTGTCGGATCAGTTGAATTAATGCTGCTTGATGAAGAAGGAAAAACACTCGCTTCGGACGAATTCGATTTGAAGGAACTCGGCGACATTCCAGCACGCAGTGCAAGACCATGGGTGTTTGTCTTCACAAAAGACAATACATTTACAGAACTTCCACCTAGTGAAAACTGGAAACTGGCATTCAATGTTCAATCGATGGTGCCTCATAAACTAGAGTTGGAACAAGCTTGGGAAGACGGTTTAACGGCAGAACAAAAAGACGGACTTGCAAAAGTCGTTGAAGGGCTTCCAAAACTAAAACCACGCGAAGTGAATATCAGTGGATTCCAAGTGAAGCAACAGGATGATGGCGGTATTGCTGCATCCGTATTTATTCGTAATGGCCACTCAAAGCAAATCAACATTGAGAAACTACCACTAGAATTAATTGATGCAACTGGCGATTTGATTGCCAGCGGTTCATTCGCACTTGACCCACTCTCGGTAAAAGCGAACACTTCAAAACCATGGACGTTCATTTATCCAAAAGAACTAATCCAAAAAGGCGAGCCCGATTTGTCGCGCTGGACAGTTCGCGTACCACAGCAAAACGCGTAAGGTAGCCCCCGAGCGCCTGACACTTAGATGTTATTCAGTGTAAAAATTTTAAAGCCGACATTTCATTTTCAAACGAAATGTCGGCCTTTTCATTGGCATTTTTTACTCAACTTCCCTTTTCAGAGTGCAGATTAGAGAACGCTTTGCGCTTTGAAGTTGCATTATTGAGGGAGATTTAAATTCAGAGTGTACATTGTAGAGCGTTTGGCGCTTTGGGGATGCCTCTCGCCCTGAGCCTGGATTAACGCTTCGCATCCAGTCTCATGGCTTCGGCTACCCCTTTGACGCGCCTTCGCTAGAGTTTCCATTATTGAAAGTTTTTTTGAGATGTATGCACTGAGATTATAATGTGATTACTATTTGATACTCATTTAGTTCAAGAATGAGACACTACAGGTTGCGGATTTAATCCCAGATAGTGAAATGTGCTTTCTTAAAGGGATTATTCAGCGAAGGTACAGCTACTGAAAAAGTTCTTTATTATAATAAGAACTAGTTGATTGTAGTG
>NZ_JBYHFQ010000015.1:0-89026 GCF_057669665.1 Sporosarcina sp. Y1004
AGCGTCCGCTCGGAACGGAAATCAACGGGATTGAAGGAAATCGGAATTATTCAGTGCCCAGTTATTATTCAGGTGTTTTGCGCTAACTCAACCCCACTTATTCGAGAGAAATAAAAGGATTTTGCTTCAATTAAACCCTCTTAGTTGAAGATATTTAGCTACATGACATCAAACTATAAAAACAGCTGTGAAATTCTTTCCTTCTCCAAGGGAAGTATTTCACAGCTGTTTTTAGATAATGCTAAAGCTGAGTTATTTAAAAAAACGCTACATATTTTTTAATAACAAGGGAAGAATAAATTTGTCATGATTTAATTAGCAATTTTCACATACAAATCATCTCTATTTTTAAAAATAGCTGAGAGGCGGTCTTATATACGATGGGTAAAGGAAAAGTTAAACTATGGACAAACCAATATTTAATTATTATATTATTGTCTTTAGTAATGTTCGCTTCATTTTATATGATTACAGCAGGTTTCCCCATTTTTGTATCAACCATTAGTGATAATCCTACAATTGCAGGAATTATGACCACGACCTTAATGACAGCATCACTAATTACGCGCTTCTTTGCGAGTGTAATTATCCAAAAAGTGAATATGAAATTGCTCCTCATCATATCCCTAGTGTATTTTATGGGTACAATCGGTCTTACTTTTATAAACGACTCCATCGGATTTTTAATAGTCATTAGAGCACTACAAGGTATTGGATTTTGTATGCTGACGAGTTTAGTCTTTACGATATCAAGTAATATTGTTCCTAAATCTCGGTTAGGTGAGGGCATTGTCTATTTCGCAATGTCTACAAGCGTTGGGACAACAATTGGGCCACTAATCGCTATTTCTTATCTCACAACTTATTCATTCCGATCGATGATGATGGTAACTCTAGGTCTTATGTTCTTTTCATTTTTGTGCAGTTTTTTCACAAAAAATACGGTTAAAACAGAAAAGGAAAGTCCACAGGAGACAAATAAAGAACCTTTCTATACGTACATGTTCGATAAGCGTGTCCTTCTTCCATGTATTTTGGTAGCATTCAATTATATGGCAATTGCAGGAACTGTAAACTTTATGGGGCCGTTTGGTAAAGAAATCAAGGTTGGAGGAAGTATTTCACAGTTTTTTATCGCACAGGGAATTGCGATGGTATTAGTTCGTGCTTTCTCAGGTAAAATATTCGACAGATTCGGTCACAGAATTCTTATTATTCCTGGTGCCATTTCAGGGGCAGTAGGTTTGATCTTGTTAGGTTTCTCAACTAAGATGTGGATGGTTATCGTTTCAGGGGTATTATTCGGTATCGCTTTTGCCATAATCCATCCAATTATTCAAGCTTGGGCATTAACTCTTGTTCCACCCGAGAAAAAAGCAACAGCCAATTCTATGCTTCTTATTTTTATAGATTTTGGTTTGGCCGTCGGATCAGTAGGACTTGGATTCTTAGCAAAAAATGTTGGGTACGGCATGACCTTTACTTATTCTGCAGCTTCCATGATTGTTATTCTGTTATTGTATCTAATTGGGAGCAAGAAAACGATGACATTAGAGGCTAATAAGGAAAAAACATCCTGAACGAAACATACTTGCATATGGACGGGATGAAACATAACAAACTGGGGCTGTACCATTGTCAACATTGACTTTGGGGACAGCCCCTACTTTACTTGTTGCAGAATTTTGTTTTCTAATTTAATTTTCCCGAAGTGTTTTTTCACTTTGTTTTCACCTCAGACTGTTCATTCATTTTCTGATTTTGCATTAATAACTTCTTTTAAAGCCTTTGAAGAACAGCAATTAAGGATGTAATTGAATGAAGTTGGGTCCTATTAAAATGAAGCCGACTTTCACTTATCGAAATTCACTATGGTTCTACTGTATATTTTGACAAGAATTACCCATGCTATATATATAACATTAAAGGAGTGTGACCCTACATGCATTTAGAGAGAGTTGAGTTAGGTAAAAACATGGGGTTAAGTGATGAAAAGCATGTTAAACCTACGGAGTTAGTTACAAATTATCCCGTCGAACACGAAGAACCCAGCTGCCTGGAATTGAATATGGTAATGGAACTTTTGAAAACTGGATCTACCGATGAACAACATAGGCTTGCACAGACACTAGTGGAAATGGTGCGTAAAGTATAAATTCAGAGGGTTTGTCGCATAAAGTGTGTAAGTTAGTTTGATAGTCTAAAATGGGAGAGTTGATAGAATGAGGTATGCGAATTCTAGTTGCCCACCAGAAGCTCTTTCGGAATGGAGACCATCGTCTTTTTGATAGTGGATATAAACTTGGTTAATCTTTTTAAGTAACGTAAAATGATATTCTTGGTTACAGAAATAGCGAAATCAGGTTCAAAATAATTCGAAGACGAAGAAAGGAAAGCTAGAACATGGAAAACGCATCAATAGTTGATAAAGTGGAATCCATTAAATCCTTTCAATCGACAATCAGTAAATGCGAAAAGGCCTTAGCTCAGATGACTCAGAAAGGCGCAAATACTACCTTATTAATGAAACGACTCAATGCTCTTTACATCGGCTTAGCCATGCTAGAAAACGTTTGGAATCAATTACCCCATTCTTATACCCAGGAAGATTTAGCGGAAGCTCGCAATGTGCTTACCGGATTATTCCCTTCAATTGAGAACATTTACGCTAAGTCAAAAGTAGGTAGTTCGCAGAGAACGCTTTTAGAAAGAAGAATTACATCGCTGGAACTAGCTGTCCAAGCAATCGATGATCATTCCAATGAATAACTTATCTAACCAATAAGGAAACCTTCTTCAACAATTTTAAGGGAAACCCATTATCTTAGGGTTTCCACTTCTATTGTAATAATTCTATCCTTTGGTAGTTTAAGTGACGGCTACTATCGAGTCTTATCTTATGAGATTCACTACAATTTTTTATTACTTGCCATCTAAATGATAAATTAGTTGCACAACGCCAGAAGAGAACGTTCTTTGCTGTACCATTTTTAAATTCAGCCTCTGTTTTATATCTATAAACATCGGTTTTCCTGCTCCTAAAATAACAGGGTGAATGGATAATCTAAATTCATCGACAAGCTCTAAATTTATAAAAGTAGTAATGAGACTTGCTCCGCCATATAGCCAGATGTCTTTACCAGGCTTATTCTTCAATTTATTTACTTCTTCAAGAATATTTTCATTGATATAGAGTGCTCGATGATCGGTCCCTATTTGTGTTCTGGAAAACACATATTTCTCTTTACTATGAACCATTCCCCAAAGTTCTTTGCTGGCAGAGTCTTCTGTTTTCGGAATATATTGTCCCCATAAATCGTAACTTTTTCTACCATATATAATCGTATCAATTTGATTCAAAAAATCAGTGAACCCCATATCAGGGTCCATAATACACCAATCAACTTCTCCATTTTCCCCTTCAATAAAACCATCTAAAGTCACTGCTAAATCTAAAATGATCCTTCTCTGTTTTACGATATTTGACATAATCATTCCTCCTACCCTGTTTAGTGCTTTCATTACTAGAAAATTATTTCTACAATTAAGTGGTTTAGTCATTGTTTCAAATGAGGCTTCACGAAATACTTAATCCAAGAAAGTGCCTTATGTTAGTACGAAAAAAATGAAAAAGGCTCTACTTTTAGTAAAGTAAGATACAGTGTACTCTTTCGACGAGGCTATCAAAGCGTACGAGCATCTAGGTCGAGGTGCTTTTGGTAAAATTGTCATTAAAGTTTCTGAATAAGTCATAGGATAGATAAAAATAATCTTTCTTGAGTTGTCATGAAGCACTGATTCATTAACGAAGAATGTTCCCCTTATTCTATATAAGAGTTCGAGTATTAAAGATTCAAATTCCGAACTATATATTGAAATAAAGCAATGGTAAAAGGATACTATGCACTTTTACCGTTGTTTTTTCATTTGTTAAATTATAGATTGCACACTCACCTTCTCTGTTCTCAAACACGTAATAACCTGAACGGTTACAATAAAGTTGTTTAATTAAATACTCGACTCTCAAAGTAACCTGCTTCGTTAGTTTAATTAGAAAAGCATTACTGTTGTTCCACTAAACCAGCTAATAGGATGTCAATACTTTTCTCTAATATTCTTATTAACCCTATGTTATACTATTTTGAGCATGCCAAACAGCCCTCCAAAAACGTTTTGGAAGATTTTCTCTCTCATTATTAAAACTGTTAATTAAGCTATATCAAGGAAAGATTCTTTTCTGTTTAATAATGCATAAATCCAATGAAGTAATTTATTAATACAGGCTACAATCGCTACTTTGGCAGGCTTTCCTTCTGACTTTTTCTTATCATAGAATTCTTTAAGCTTTTTGTTCCTTGAACTTCTTATTCCGCATAATACGGCTAGATATAAGGCGTGACGCAATCTGCTTGAACCTCTTTTGGTAATACGATTAGTTGTTGCAGTGAATTTTCCTGATGAATAAACTCTGGGATCTACTCCTGCAAAGGCAACTAGTTTTTTGGGATGACTAAACCGATCGATTTCACCAATTTCGGAGATAATCGTTGCAGCGATTTTTTCTCCTATTCCAGGAATCGATTGGACTATCTTGTAGTCTTCTAGATCATTTGCCAAGGTCACAATACGATTCTCTAAAATTGAAAGGTGTCCTTGGTACTGAAAAAGCATCTCAATATACATTTGAAGATTGATTAAATGACTTTGATACACGACTTTTTGAAATGGATTTCGCATTGCGGCATCCATTATTTTTTTGCCTTTTCTCTTGCCCATTGGACAGAACGACTAGGACAGAACTCTGCAACACGCACGGCTAGTTTACTTTCCCCAGCTGATAATACGGCTTCTGAAGTCGGAAATTCTTCTAACATCAATAATGAAACCTTTGAATATAGATCACCAAAAACCCTCCGATATTCAGGAAATACTTGATCTAAAATAGTATGAAACTGAAGTTTTGCTTCTACATACATATTCGTAACGATCTCCTGTTGTCTTGAAAGATTTCGAAGGTCTAAAAGCTGAAGTCCTCTGTTTTTATGAGGTTCAAAATCTTCTTTGTAATAAAGCACACATAACTGATACGCATCGATCGCGTCCGTTTTCACCTTTCTTAAACTGGACTTCTTAGCCTGATAAGAAATTATAGGGTTAAGCAAGATATATAAAACATCATGTTCCTCCATGTATTGAACAACGGGGGTATGATAATGACCTGTGGATTCTAGAATGACCATAGGCATTTGTCCTGTCATCTTTTCAATCTCTTTTAAAAATCCAATAAAGCGATGTAATTCCTCTCTCGTATGCTTCACAGAAAAGCTCTTTCCAAACGGTTTTGATTTATCTAAGAATGCCTGAACTTGGCTTTCTCCTTTTGCCACATCCAGGCCAACTACTGGATTCATTTTTATTCCTCCTCAAATTTCTACTTGCCAGTACCCCTAATCCTTCTTGTAGTATCATAGCTTCGCTTGTTATACGAGATCTACGTCCCAACCAGCCTCAAACATGTTTCTACAAGTAGGGGGTGGACAGTTTAGTTGACGGGATCACTGTCCCACGCACCCGTACGTCCTACCCTGGCTACTGATATATTAAATCCTATTAAAAAAAGGTCAACCAGAAATTACTGGTTAACCTTATAATACGAAAGCACCCGTTAGTTGAATATCCATATGCACTTTTATTTGCTAAAGGGAAGACGGGGTTTTTCGTCTTGATATCTGGAGTATGTCCACGAACCATTTTCCATTGTATTGCATTGCTTATTGCTGCAAGAGAATATGTAGGTTTGTTTATCAGTGCGAACACTGACACCGAAATAATAAGGAAAAACTCCACCTTTGTTCCTGTCCATTCTCTCTTCAATAGCAATTATCTTCTCAGCTTCAGCAATCTTTTTATAATCTTCGCTCTCGACTGTTTTTTGAATCATTTCGCTTAAGATAATATTTTCCTCTGAAGAAGGCGTATACCATTGTTCAAAGAGTAGCCATTTTCCTAATACGAAAAAATTCACAGCTATACTGAGCGTCAACAGAGTCACCACGATTTTAAATTTCAACTTCTCTACCCTCCTGCAATCTGATCCGGTTGTTGAACACAAGTTAAACAACACTATTCAACTAAACTGCACCGTTAGTTTAATAAGAACAGAGACGCTTATTGAACATTCGCACCCTATTCTTAAAAAGGATCCACGAAGCATCTAACGAAATTGCTTTAAGCCTTAATTTCGATTATCGAGAGAATTAACGCATTTTTTTTCACTATATTTTGTTTCAGTTTTAACTATGTCTGTAACACCATCAGATAATAATTTGTCTTTTTTACAAAATTGCTTAACCTGTTTTCCCTTTTTGGTTATACCATAATAATACGTCACATCTGGTTCATCTTGAAAGATAACCATATAATGACCTTGATAAAAGTCATTATTTATGATGTGTTTCGGCTCTACATAATGCGATTCTTCTATATCGTTTTCCGTGTATCCCTTTTCCTCTAAATATACTGGAACATTTTTATCCGCTATATAGTTTGTATAAGGGTTTCCGTTGCTTAGCACATAAAAGAAACCAAAAGGAATCGCCACGATAATGAGTATAATTAAACCTATAGCAAACCATATAATTTTTTTCTTCATATCTATTCCTCCTCCCTGTGTGACAAAACTATAAATCCGTGATTCAATGAAGTTTTTTTGTACAACACTCTTCAACTAACCCTTTAGTTTAGTAAGAACAGAGACGCTTATTAAAAAATCGCGCTCGATTGCTGACTTAATCTTGAACGTGATCCTTTTTAAGTTTCCTATGAAAATATATATAAAACAAAGAAACCGCTATACCTATTGTTCCTAATACATTTACTGCCGTTGTAGAATAGCTGCTAACCATAATTATCGCTATAGATAATATCACTAAGAGTACTTGGATAGCTCTATATATTTTTTTCATTACCTCTCACCCTCGCAGTTTATGCAGTAATATGGTCCGATTGTTGCCCCTTTAGTTGAACAAGAAAAAAGAGCCGTCTAAGCAGCTCAACAATCTTCAAGTAAAGCACCCGTTAGTTCAATAAGCATTTCCGTTTCTTACCACTCTCTCCATTCTTCAGTTATGTCTTCTTCGGACTCAAAGCCAACTATACTTGTTGCCTCAATAATAAAATCACATAGTTCTTCTCTCTCCATTGTCTCAATAAAGTTATCATATTTCTCATTTAGTTCATTTAAATTGATTACCACTTCTTTAACACATTCCAATATGTCTTCCTCTGTCGTATTATCTCCAAGTTTTTTTAGGTTATTGATGTAAGAATTAAGAACCTCATTAGTTGCATAAATATTTTCGTCGGTAAAAAGGTCATCATCTTCATCTTCATCCATTCTTTGTTTCCATTCTACCGTTGGTTTGTTTTTTGTTAGCTCTTCAAAAGTCATAATATCCTCCAATTTTCTTATATCAGTTTTTTTACATTTCAAATATTAACAATATATCAATGTAATTGATATGGTATTTTTTTCTTTTCCTTATTGAACTAATCTGCTTCGTTAGTTCAATAAGAAAAAGGCTTTATTACTTCATATAGTAAAGCACCCGTTAGCTTAATAAGAAGAAATAAATGTTAATTAAGTAATTTCTGAACGAGTTTCGATTTCCAAATCCCAAAACCTATCAAAGCACCAAGCGTATTAAGAATGAAATCATCTATATCAAAACTTCCCCTTCTTGTAACTAATTGTATAGCTTCGATAAAGAATAACAATATAATCATTGAAATAGTAAATATCCTGACTTTATTTATTTTGACTATGAAAAATGGGAGAAAAATACCCATTGGCAAAAACATAAATAAATTACCAACAAGGTTTTTGATAGGTATATCAATTTTCATACTGCCATCAAATAACGCCTGAATATATGTACTGATTGTTTTAAACGGAACAAAATTTGAAGAATCTTTTATATATTCTATCAACGATAAGTCTGTCCATATATGACCTCTAATTCCCACAAACATAACTCCCACAAACAACAGCATTACCAGTACTAACAAATAGAATATGAAACTGATACCAAAAATCATCTTTATTATTTTTTTCATTTACTCCTCAGCCTGTCTTTCTTCGCATTTTTAATGTTAACTCTTAAACTCTACTGCTTCTTTAGTTGAATATGCAAAGGGTGCTTAACCCCTAATGGAAGTAAAGCACCCGTTTGTTGAAGATGAATAAAATCCGTTTTACTATTTCTTGTTCAACTAAAGCACCCATTAGTTCAAAATCATGAATTTAAAGTTGTCAGTCCTATTCGACTTTTGAAATAATTTAACGAGTCACTGCATAATAAATTACATACAGCCAGCTAAATACCCCGTGTATACAAGCCCACAATATAGATTTGTGTACACTCCAAGAAATTGCAATAGCTAAAGCTGAACCGAATGTAATGCCTGTAGAAACAGTTGATTTAGTTTTGTTATTCATTTCTGCACATCCCCTTTGTTTCTTATTTCGTGTCAAATGCGACCTAAAAACCCCCATTCTCTTCTTCAGTTGCTGCTGCAATCTCCTGTCTGTTTTCTTTTTGCAGCCCAGTCTTTTGCCCTAAGAACTAATTCATTAACAAATTTCTGCTTTCCATCTTGATACTTATAATGATTATCTGGGTACTGTTTTGCCAATTCTATTTTAACTTCTCCATACTTTATAGCATATTCCGGATGTTTTACTAAGTATTCTTTGAAATCCAAATGCGTCTTTATATTTTCATTACCTACTTGAAATATATGTAGGTGATGGCTTCTATTTTCATTCCCCTTCGGAAAGTACCTTCTTCCTGTGATCCCGTTCTCACCTTTAGGTTCATATCCAAAACTCCGTAATTCATCATTAAATATATCAATCTTTTCAATATTCTTAACGACAACTAAAATATCAATTATTGGTTTTGCGTAACCTACTGCTGGTACAGAGGTGCTTCCGATATGAAAAATATCAACTAGTTCATCAATCAATATCCCTTTTAATAATTTCTCTTCGTGACTATATCGCTTTTCCCATTCTTCAGTCCAAGGACGGATTTCAGTTTTTCTCATAATAACTTCCCTCCATTCTTCTAGATAAAGCTAATAAAAGGATTGAGGGATTCTCCCAACAATCCTTAAAGGCCTGCCGACTTCAAGCGAACATTTAAAACGTTCAAGTCTTGCTCATCGAATTCGATTTATGCGATTAATTTCATTTTTTAAATGACAACCCTTCTTCTTCTAAAAAAGTTCTCATAGTAGGTAAGGAAGCTGGTCCGATGCCGTGAATTTTTAAGATTTCATTTTCAGTGTACTGTGATAGTTCTTTCAACGTGTCAATCCCTGCGTGAATCAAAGCATTTCTTGCTGGTGAACTAAGTTTCGCAAGGAAGCCACTTTTAGGCTTATTCTCTTTGTCGCACGTAGGACAACTTGTACACTCACTGCTTTTGTAATACGTATGTCCCTTTTCACAAACCCTTGCACTTTTTTCTACTGTCAAAATGATCACTCCTAACAAATTTTGTATCCAATTTCCTCTTAATTTTATTGTATATTAGTTGTACAATCTCGACAAAATCTATGTATGTCTTTTCAGCAATCCTTCCACTTTAGTTGAACTAGAAAAGGGTACTTAACTCCTATTTGAAGTAAAGCACCCGTTAATGGAGGAAAGTGTAAGCTGAAACTGAAAGTACAAATACTGATGTTATAAACGATATAATCACATTTATTTTTCGTTACCTACCTCACTTGTGACTTCTAATTGAACCAACCTGCTATGTTCAATAATTAATTATTGTACATGAATCGATTTTCGTAAGTCTTCTAAAAGTGGGTTTATCGCATCTGCACCTTCTATTGGATATTGAAAAGTAATCACTAGTGCATGTTCATCAATCTCATATGCAATAAATCCTTTCATTGGATGGTCGCCATAAAATTGTGTTTTTCCTATCAAACCATTTTCTTCAACCGGTGTGCTTTTCAATTCATAACCTTCTTCAAAACTTTCTTCATATCCTTCTGTTTCAAATCTTTCTTGCAGATTCGATACAGCTTTTTCAAGATTTGCGTGCTCTATCATCTCTAACGTTATCTCATAGTCATCGTATTGAGTTGAATAAGTTATTTGGTTGTTGCTCACTTCAGGTACACCGAATACTTCATCTAATTGATAAGCAACACCATAGGTTGGTATATGATAATTAATAACTTTAATTTCCTGGTCCTGTCCTTCATTTTTTCTAATGACTGTTTCGGTAGAGCCTGTATGAATCTCCATGCTAGTTTCATTATCTTCAACCTCATCTTTTGAATTCGATTGATTTTTATCATTTTCCGGTATTTCTTTTTCCGGATCATTGATGATTTGATTTTTATTTGTTTGACTACCCTCGTTACTACAAGCCGTTAATAATCCAATTATTGTAATAATACTTAGAAACTTTTTCACCATTATTTTTCCACTCCTTTAAGTATAATTTAAGTACTTACAGGCACCGATAAGGAGAAACTTTTGTTAGTTCAGTTAGCAACTAATGAAGCTGAACAGAAGGATTGATCTGTCTCTCTGTAAAATAAAACAATCTGTTACTAACAAATTTGTTTTTAAGCAGTGAAATCATCAATAACTTCAACCACTTCTATTTTCCCGTCAAATAAAAGTTCAGGAAGTTCGTTATTTACATTTCCCTGCCAATATTCCCTAGCTTGTTCAAATTTCCGAGAGAATGGAATCCCATCTTCTTTTGGTAAAAGGTTTCCATCGCCCTCAAAAGAATTACCAATCACTCGAAGTTTAACAATCTGCAAAACCTCCCGATTATATGAATCGAATAATTCTTTCCATTTCATTACATCTTCATAGTTTTTTGCAGCAAATAAACAAGACATTCTTGAAGGGTATTGTGGATATTCTTGTAGTCTGACCGTTTCAACTATCATTTCTCTGATAGCTCTTATTGTTTGGTCTGCGTACTTCATAGCTACATCGGCATTTTCCTTATTCAAGTACAAGCCTTCAGTTGAATAATGTTCTGTTAAAATCTAAAAAAAGTCTTCTCCTTTAGAATTCAATTGCTCTCTTTCAAAAAAGAAGCTATATAAGGTATTTCTATGGTTCTTGTCAAAGCTAATTATTTGACCTAGACTCATTTTATTTCTAGTAACAATGTGATAAACATACAGCTCATTCTCTTTCATAGTCTACCTCCTATTCCTTATCACCTAAATTAATTCGTATAAAGGGGTACCTTGTTCAACTAAAGCTACTCAATAGTTGAAGATAGTTTTATCTATCTAATTATTTGTCCTATTTTAATTTCCTCTCCATAACTTGTGCGATTTGTTGAGAGTTCATATCCTTTTCCTCATATAGTTTATTAACGATGTTTTGATAGTCCTCTTCGTTACGATTTTGACTTAGTTTATCGGCAGCTTGAATTTCTTGGACCTTAATCTTAAATCCAACAATACCTTTTAGTTCTTTTTCTAATAACTGTGGAGAAAGTTTTTCCCACAAAATTGGACTCTCTCGATGTTTTTCGTATTTTTGCAGCAACATTGTCAGGTCCTCTTTCGATTCTTCTACGTCCATAATAACGCCTGCGCCATATACATGGACCGCTTGATAATTCCATGTCGGGACATTTTCCTGTTCATACCAAGAAGAAGAGATATATGCGTGTGGTCCTTGGAAAGTAATCAATACATCTTCACAGGTTTCGAATGTTCTCCATTGAGGATTCCCATAAGCCATATGCCCTGTTATATAGTAATCATCTTCTTTTTTGTTCAACTGCAAGGGTAAGTGAGTTGCAATTGGTTTCCCTTTCTTGGTGGTGATAAGTGTTCCAAATGAATCTCCTGATTTCCTCAAAATTTGTGACCTTAAAATGATTAGGAATATACATGATGTTTCTCCCTTCATCAAAAATTAGAGTGTTTTGGTCATTATCAGTTATTGTTTCAGTACAACTTGATTGAAACCTATCCTAGCATAATGCAATTTTATTGAAGTAACCTGCTACTTTTAGTGAACAAGAAAAAACAGCCGTAAGATTTAACAAAAATGCATATTAAGGACACCACGTGGCAAACTAAAATCATGGAGGTGTATATAGTGAGCAACAGCCCGAAGAACAATTTAAGTGGTAACGCTAGTGATAAGCAAGCGGATAGTAAGAATTTATCAAGGGAGTTCGATCATGAACTTGCAAACAAACCCTTGACACCGGCAGAGAGACATAATAATAAGAAAACGAAGAAGCGGCAATGAGCTAAAATGATGTAAGACGGCTACTTCATTTTTTTACTATATTCTGCTTAGAACTGTGGTTTAGATTAAATAAGTCCCCTTGGCCAACCAGAGGACAACGATTGATAACAGCATTGAGCTTTGTCATTCGTTGTCCTCTTTTTGGGGGATTCTGTTCTTTATTTTAATTTCACAAACCTGTTAGCCATCCACGCTGCAAAAAACGCTGCACCACAGACTGTCGCACTCTATATGAGTAGCACTCATGGGAGATTAATCCTATTCTGATTTTTTCACTAGCCTGCTTTTATTATAAGAATAATGGAGTTGGTTCCTGATTTAACTATCATCTAGGCTCGGAATTCTTTTTCAAGAAAAGTAACTACATCAATCCAATCTTCTATTGGTGAATGTTCTTCATATTCAAATGCTCCAAAATTCACATTAGCATCTGGTTCATCTTCATAAAGTGAAAACTCTCTTATTAACGCACCATTTTTTATTACTATAAGCTCTACATTTAAACCTTCATCATAGTAAACATAGATAACAGATCTACCATTTGCTAGTTTCGTCCTACTCATCCAATTCAAATTCAATCTCTTCATTCATTCAACTACAATAACTTTTTTTAGCTTCTTCTAAAGATAAATTAATCTTAAAACAACATTCTTTCATGTTGATTCATCATCCTCACTTCGCTTTACAATTCACCTTTACTTTTCATTCGTATTGAACAATCCTGCCTAGTTAGTTTAATAGCAGAATAGTCAGTCGTTAGGTATAGCGTAACACATTTACAAATATTGGTGTAGAGAGGTGATATAGAAGATTGGTGTTTGCATAACAACCATGTGATTTATAATTTCCTATTACCCAAAGAATCCTAAGAACCACTAGCAGGCGATAGAGTCATCGCTCTATTACTTATCTATGTGTGAAGGCATAACAAAAGGACTTACATATATGAAGTTTAATCATAAACGCAAGTCCTATTCTTCTTGAACTAAAGCTACCCGATAGTGAAACAACTACTTTATGGTTTAATCAAAATCATTTTCTTGATCAATCTTATGAATTCTTCCTGTTTTTGAATTTACCTCAACTTCGTATGTCATGTTCTGAGGTGTTAAAATGAAGACTTCATAGAACAAAATACCGTTTTCCATATCCAGGTCTACATGTAGAACCTGCCCAGGTATCATTTGAAGGGCGATTTGTATTGCCTGTTCGGTAGTGATTCGCTGACTATTATTAGGCATTTGGTTTACCATTGAAAATGGCCGCCTTTCACATAATGTATCTGTATATTATGCAAGAGAAGCGTCATTAGTAACACCATTATTGAACTAACTCGCTTCGTTAGTTTAAGTGTATACATTCACAATCAGATCATCTGTTAAGAATAGTTAAATGAACTTTTCAGAGGTAACTAATTATTATGTCGTTTGTTAACTTCAATCGTAATGAACTCCGGCAAATAGCTGGGAGTACATCCTTTTGCTACTATTTCATCTTTGTAAAGACCCGTTTTCTCACCAAGTTTAATACAACGTGCACGATTATTTTCATCATAAACGCCTATCCAGCATGCGGTGAAATTCATAGCCCACTGAACTTCCGGTTCTTCCTGCGTAATATTAGCTTCTATTGCAGATAGCAAGTCTGCGGTGTTATCAGGCGGTGTTTGTCCAGTCCATCTCAATCGCCCTTGATAATACCAGAAAGCTCGCCTTTGAAGAGCAGAAGGATTATTTTCCCATGACTCCATCAATGCAATTTTCTTCTTGTCTTTGGTGAGCTGATTGGCCATTAACCAATCCATTAAGTTATTTCGCTCATCAAAAGTGTGAGTCTGCATATCCTTATCAAGCTTATTTAGCACATCTTGTGAAAGTAGTTTTTTGTCCATAATTAAGATTGCTAATAGTCTGGGCAAAAACTCTTCGGTTGACCAAAGTTCCATAGCTAGTTCGTGATCTTTTTTAATGTCCTTCGCGATTTTTCGTAAGTCGCCTAGCTTAGTTTTACTATTGATCTGAGGGAGAATGTTTTCTGCTTTTGAAGAGCGTTTTATTTCTGTACCTTTATTTTCATTCATTTTATACAACTCCTTTATTAAAGCACTGTTTCATAATGTTACCTCTGGCAACCCCATTACTTTTCACTAAAGCACCCTTTAGTTCAACAGAGTTACTTACTTTTATTATGCAGTTCAAATGACTCTTCAAAGTCATCCCATTTTACATTTACTTTTATAACTTCGTCTTCCCCTATTTTTGCTCCCCCTTTTGAACGACCTGAAGACGAAAACGTTACTGTTGATGGGGGTTCCGTGAACTCTTCAGTGCTATCTCCTCCACTACTATTAGTTTCATAAGAGTATTCAAGTTTTTGTAATGAAGACAACTCTTCTAAAGTACCTTTATATTTCAATCTAAACTCATAACTATCTTTATTCGAAGAACCGTCTTTTCCTCCCGATTTCTCAGTTCCTTTATAGGTGTATTCAGCTTCCCAATGTTCACTTTCTCCACTAAATTTATAATCATTGTACGTAGTCTCTGAACAAGCTGTTAAAAGCATTATTGTAAATAATAAATTGATTATTTTCTTCAAATCAATTTCCCCCTAAAAAGATGTTGAATTGAATTATCTACATATATTAACTACTTCAACACGCCTCTATAAATACCTTTTCTTCCACTAACCTGCTTCGTTAGTGGATGAAGAAAAAAGGCTTTACTCCTTCTTGAAGTAAAGCACTTGTTAGTGAAAATTATATATATTTTCACTAACAAATTTTATAGATGATATGACCATTTACTTCAGTTGTTACTGCATAGACACCCGTTTACAAATTGTTATAAATCGACCAACGAGAAAAATGTTCTTGCGTTCATTCATATTGCCTCAAAGTTCTAGGGGGCTTACTCGCCCACCATACCGTCATTATCATTATCGCGCATATAGGGGTATAACCAATGATCGCTCGTTATTGGCATACTAAAACCTGCTGCTTTTGCTTCTTTGATCGTCACCTGTCCATTACCGTTTGTATCAACACTAGAAATATCACCGTTTGTGTTTGAACTAGTTGAATCAGAAGGCTCACTACCTGTTAAACCGAGCGATGCGTTTACTTCATCAGGGTTCACATTGTCAAATATATCAACGATCTCGTTACCCATTAAAGTATAGGTATACTGATAACTCGAAGGAATCTGCGTTTTCGTATTCGGATATGTGATTATTGCCTCAAAATTCGTAGCTCCACCTGTGCTACGAATCACGTTTTCCATATAAGCTTGATCACCATGTCGGTTGAGCGTACTATCTTGTGGGGTAATATTATAAGCATTCGATACACCTCCGAGAGAATCCGCAATTATATGTCCTTCATCTAGAACGTCACTTTCGACGCCAGGAACCTTTGCCTCATCAGAATAGTATCTGCCAGACGATAATACAGTTTCATTGCTGTCATCTTGCATAATGACTTCGTCGGTAATGACACGTACTAGTTGCCCGTATTCATTAGTAAATGCCCAATATTCACGGTCCCCGTAACCAATGTCAACGACGACGTTAGGCTCACGATATCCAGACAAATCACCACCATCGACTTCAATAAGTTTATATCCTGTGAACAGTTCCTTATTTGGTTGGGTTGGTGTTTCCTCTACTACTGGTTCTTCAACAACCGTAGTGATAGATTCTTCTGTGGTTACCTCTTGTGGATCTGTTTCTACTTCTGAAATGGATGCTTCTTCTAAGTTGGTACAACCCACCATAAAGATGGTCGTTAACAGTAAGATTAAATAGTTCATTTTCTTTTTCATTTTAGGACTCTCCTATTTCTAGAATTTCTTTAAATTTTAAGCTGTTCTTCAATACTTTCTTCTCCGATTCCAATATAAGTAACCTTTTTCTCAGGTATGTCCACACGATAGGTTACAATTCCACCCTCAGCAATCTCTTCTAAGAAGGCTAAGAAGGGAAGTGAGATGTTAGAGATTGCCTCAACCACCTTATTTCTATTGAATTTATCTGAGATAACCAAGCTTACTTGGGAATCTGTTTTAAACGCCGCATGAACTCCTTTATATGTGGCTTGACCCGTAGCAACTTCTATTTCGTATTCTTTTATGCCTCTTTGAGACAGTTCTTCTAGGAATTGCGAAAAGGTTATCTCGCCGTTACTTCTTCTACGGATAATCTCTTGAAACTCACTTTCTGTTATTTTGTCATTCATACATATACCTCCTATTAGAATTAATTCTTAAATATTCTTCATCTCTATTCTAACCTGAGTGGTACTTCTAATTCTTGTAAAAATGGGACATACTCGTTTATTCAACAAACCTGAAAAAGAGTTACCTAAGAAAACCCTCGTTCTTTAACTAAAGCGCTCGTTAGTTGAACAAGGTATCTCAATGAACTAGTTTCTTCGAAAGATAATACTGTTGATTATCTTTAATAGGATGTTCTTCTATAATACCAACTACTTCATAACCATGTTTTTGATAGAAATTCGGTGCTTGAAAGCTAAATGTATCTAGTTGTATGAGTTTGCACCTATTTTCTCTTGCAATATCCTCTATATTATCTAATAACTGTTTTCCGTATCCTTTACCTCTTAGAGATTCATCAACCCATAAGAAATTAATATGTAAGTGATACCAAAAAATCGTTCCTGTAATGCCACCTAAAATTTTCTCCTCTTCATCTCTAAGGATAAAGCTAATGTTTTTGACTGGGTGTTTTACATCATCCGGTAGTTTAGAAAGATTGTGTTCAATTACCTTTTTACGAATAAAATCACTGTCTTCTTGATTCCATTGCTGAGTTATTTTCATAACTTTCCCTCCATTTAAGTTTTTGAGTATATATTTTATCATAAAAAATGAACCTGAATTTATAAATAATCCATGTTTGCTTATTGATGTAACCTCCTGCTTTAGTGGAACAAAAAAAGAGCCGTCTAAGCAGCTCAACAATCTTCAAGTAAAGCACCCCTTAGTAGAATAACACCTTCATCAAAAGCTGACCTTATTGATCCCATTTTTATCCTTCATCTTATCTCTTCCTCTTCATTGTACCTGGTTTGCTTTTAACTTTAACTATACGTTGAACAATAAATCCAACTATTAAGCCGATAGCAAGGGGAAGTATTGCAATATTCGCATCAAAAATCAACCCATTTTCTAACGGTTCATTTAGATCAATTGAAAACCTAAGAAGAGATAAATTAAATTTATTTCCAATCCAATATAATAGAGCCATTGTCCCAACTGATGATAATAACGGAAACCATATAGTTCTCACAAAAAATCTCCTTTCAATACTTGTTATTGAACAAACCTGCCCCGTTAATAGAATACGCTCAACACTAGACAGGTATTACTCGACAAAATTGCTACAAAAGTACTTAGAGAATTGCATCAATTATTTTTTGATAAACAAAGGGCAAAATCGAACTTACGAGTAAACCTATTATGATTGAAGAAGCTACTAAGAGTCTACATTTTCGAAGCGATATTTCTTCCCTTTTATAGGCAATATTTAATACTTTAATCATGAAATAAACCGTTGTAAATATTATTATAGCTGAGAAGATACTAATCAAGATTAGCTCCATTTTAAAACTCCTTCATCGATTAAATTTTAAACTAATCCTTATTCAACTTAACTGCCTCGTTAGTGTGAGAAGGAATTCAAACGCTGAACGACGCTCCTTTTCTAATTGAAATAAAGCACCCGTTAGTTTAACAAGCACTATCGTAAAAACAACCTTTTTAGTTTATCTTCCTTAAAAGAGCTATTAAAAGGTTGGTACTTTTTTGATTGTCAACAAATGTCCTTCTTGTAGTAAAAGTTGCTTCGGGTCAACAATTTGGTGCAATAATAAATTAGATTTTTTTTGTACCTTTAGTTCAATCCGATTTGAATTTATTAAATGAGCTATTTGTACAATACAAACCTTATAAGGTTCGGTGTGATGAAGAATATACTGTAGTAGTTCCCGCAACTCCCAAGCTTTTTCAATCCCATTATAGATTTCTACCTGAATCGGATAATCGAATCCTGGAATGTGTAATTCTGTCTCTGTAAAATCAAGTGAACTATTACCTAACCCCATCTTCTGGTCTGATGCAAAATAATAATAATTCGTCATTTTATCCCCCCCCTTTGTTAGTATATATTTCTCAACAATCTTCTTAGACTTTCTTCAACACCTTTTAGCTCAAAAAGAAAAGCTACCCTTCAAGACAACCCTTGTTAAATTAAAGCACCCGTTAGTTGAATACTGAATCTTTTTTCGAAACCACAATAGCAAGTGATAGTAAATATTAGACGCTATAAAACAGCATATTGAAAATGGAATAACATCTTCTAGATAGATATTTGGGTTAAGTATATTTAGAAAAACAACACCAAAAAGTATACCAGCTATCGAATATAGACCTAACCCGAAAAAGTAACGTGCCCATCTTAAACTTTTGTTAAACTTCGCAACTAACTTATCAATAAAGATTGAAAGAGGTAATCCTACCAGAAAAAAACAGGTCCGGCATAAATAATGACTAAGGTAAACGTTTCTAAAAAACTCGAATAATACACATTAGGTTCCCGTTGAGAGCTGGGTACAAAGAAAAACCAAGAAAATATTGTTGCAAATAAAATAGCAGATAGTGCTGCTGTTAAGAACCTTTTCATAATTTTACACCTCCATAAACCATTAATAGATTTAGGCAATTTATTTTAGCATTCTTATTGAACTAAACTGCTCCGTTAGTTCAATAAGAAAAAAGCTTCACTCCTTCTTGAAGTAAAGCACCCGTTAGCTTAAAAAGTGTAAATGGCAACAAAAAATAAAAACGCTGCTGCAAGGATAAAAAATACCGCACTTGTTTTCTTTTTTGCTTGTAGTTCCGAAATCCCCGTAACCAACATAAACACACCTAAGAACAATATCATATATGGCATAAACTCAAATTTTTTAGTAATTAGACCATAACCTGCTAATGCTATAACAATAACTGATAAGATAACTTTTAATATTTTCAATATTTCCATCTCCCCTATTAAGCCCCTGTAAAATTTCTTGTTTAATCATATCACTTTGAACTCTTTTTTCTTATTGAACTTATTAAATCAACGAAAAACGGCTTTTTCACACTCAAAACTGCCTGATGTTTGGATACAAAAAAGAAAAAGCTGAATTTTGAGTGTTTTGAGGTATAATAATATAGATTAAAGGAGTGTTGGAGATGGGTTTGTTGAATTTATTGGGATTGGGTAAGGAAGATAAGGGCATAGTGGAGACGGTTGTTGAACTTGAAAAGCAGCAACATTACGTGAAATTTTGACGTTACTGAAGATAGGTTATGAATACCACTTTAAGACCAAGTTTGATGCGATTCTGATAGATTCTCCACTGCCCGTAATCACTTGGAGACCTGGTGAGGTGTAGTCATTGGTTAATGGATGTACATCAATCATTGGGCGTTGAAATATATTACTTGCCTCTAGAAGAGTTCGAGACGTTTTTGAATGCATCTTGATGTCTGTAACTACTTCCTATCTGTAATCAATCAACAGGACGGTTCTATGACCATAACAAAACCGAAGTACGTCCACAGTGATGAATACATAGACAAAATGATTAAAGGCTCGGTTAAATACACAGTGCAGCAGTCTGATAGTCTTCCTGTTGTCCTCGAACATGATTTATCAAAAGAGGATTATGATAACTTCATTTTTTTGAGAAATGACTTGTATGATTTAAATCAAATTGCTGTTAAAAACGCAATCGAAATCGTCTTTGAAATACCTTCAGAAGAAGTTGATTTAAGTTTTCCTATTGATGACTACATCAAACTTCGGGAGTATGGGGAAGAGTACGTTTTATCGGTACTTATGATTGTTTTGGACATGTCTGAGTCCGAGCGCTTCTTTGAAACCGAAACAATCCTTGAATCACTCAAAAGCTTCGAGAGTTTCGCGTTTTTCATCGCATCTTTCCGTAGAGAAATACAGTTTGGAAAAAGTGTGAAACGAGTTGATTAAGAGGTTTAAATGGTGTCTAACTACTATTTAGAGGAGATGTACGAAATGGAAGATACGAGACTAATGATTTTAGGGACAACCTATACAATAGATAGATACAGCGCGAACCGTTACATTGCGTTTTTAAAGGACATTATCAACTCTTTGGATAAACCATTCATTGTTAGTTTTACGGGATTTCCGGAATTCAAACTAAACGAGGAGTACCATCATTACTCAATTTCCCGGGTATCAAATTACTTATTATCTTTATCGGATATTGAGGACGGCAGTTTCCAAGAAAAAATTATAGAAATTGCGGACGAAGATACAGAGTGGACTATACATAGAAATGAGGAGTTAAAGTACATCGCTTATCGCAAGTACACTCTTAAACCACATGTGCAAAAATTGGCGATGGAAAAGTTTAATGAAGTAATAAAAGAAATTGCAGATTCAAGAGCTGTGGGAGAAAAAGCAGAAACGGAAGAATTTCTGAAAAATCAAGTAAGAGAAAATTTGTATCGAATCGTTAAAGTTTACGATAAACAAATGCCACAAGGTGGCGAAAATGGAGTAGACGGATTTTTAGACGTCGACATTCAAGGGTTAAATGATGAATCAATAAGGTTTATTGCCAAAGATATATTTGATTTTGGAAGTTTTTGCTTCCCAAAACGTTTTGGTGGTACTGATGACGTACTTAACCGTGAAAAATGGACCGAAGAAGAACACAAAATGTCTCGTTGGTTAAACGAATTTAGCCCATTTTCAAAAGCAAGTTCACAGGAAAAAATTTCGATGGCAGAAAAACCAGTGGTTTCCGTCGCTTCAAAAGCTGTAACACTGACAGCTGCAAATGTTGTTGATTCTTTTTCTAAGCGGTTTAAAAAACATATGCATGAACCGTTACAAGAGAGGACAGAACGCATCTCTGCGAGTCTTGGAATCTTTAAAGAACGGGTCCAGGACAAGAAAAAAGAGTTGGATAAGGATAGAGGGGTATCGTTATAAAATAAAAATAAGTGTCTCTTTCTTGGCTAAAGCCTCGTGCTTCTTCCACTAACCCCGTTAGTCCAATAAGGAATTCTATTTCAATTAAGCCTTAGACGACTGTTATAAAGATATGTTACATTTTAAACTTTCCCAAAATGGCCAGTTAGTTGAAGTGTAATCTCCAGACACATTTCACTCTCCATTGTTCAAAGTACTCCCAACCTAAAATATCTTTAGAATCTTTCAACTCGTAATTCCATATTAATAATAACACTTTACTATCTCTCTTTTCCGGTCATTTATATCTTTGTAATACAATTAAATCTAATAAAATTGGAGGGATTTTATGAAAGCTATCGTTTGTAACAAATATGGATCACCTGACCTACTTGAATTAAAAGAGATAGAAAAGCCTTTGCCTTTAGAGAATCAAGTATTGGTAAAAGTTCATACAGCATCCTTGAACTTTAGTAACTTGGTTCTTTTGAAAGGCAAACCGTTCTTAGCTCGCTTGGCTTTTGGGCTACTGAGACCAAAATACGCTATACCGGGAGGTGACATAGCGGGTATAGTCGAAGCTGTTGGCAAGAATGTGAAGCAGTTTCAACCAGGGGATGAGATATTCGGTGACCTCTCAGGTTGTGGCTGGGGTGGTTTTGCTGAATATGTGTCTGTCCCGGAATTTGCTTTAGCTTTAAAGCCAACCAACATCTCCTTCGAGGAAGCTGCTGCCTCACCTATGGCAAGTGTGACAGCCTTACAGGGACTACGCGATAAAGGAAAGATTAAGGCAGGACAGAAGGTATTAATTTATGGGGCATCTGGAGGCGTCGGTACTTTCGCGGTACAAATAGCCAAATCATTTGGGGCTGAAGTAACAGGTGTATGTAGTACAAGAAATTTAGAAATAGTGCATTCAATAGGAGCAGACCACATCATTGATTATACAAAAGAGGATTTCACCCAAAAAAAGGAGCGTTATGATTTGATCCTTGGTGTTAACGGGTCTAATTCCATTTCAGCTTATAAACGTGTTTTAAAACCAAATGGGCATTTTGTTCACGTAGGTGGAGCCGAATCCCAAATGTTTCAAACGTTAGTTCTTGGACCTTTTATTTCAATGACTGGAAGTAAGAAAATAAGTAACCTTTTACAGAGAGCAAACCAAAAAGATTTAATTTATATAAAGGAATTACTTGAGACTGGCAAAGTAAAACCAGTAATTGATAAACGGTTTGATTTAAGCGAAGTATCTGAAGCATTCAAATATTTCCAGAAAGGTCACGCTCAAGGTAAAGTTGTCCTTACTGTCTAATTATTAGATGAATAATATACCGAACGCACAATTTTAACCTATTAAAAATGTGCGTTTTCTTCATCTTTAAAGAAGGTGACTATCCTTCAGAATAAAGATTTGACCTCTCTTATTAAACTAACCTGGCCCGTTAGCCATACATGTAGCGCAAAGTCAGCGCTACACCACAGAGGATGAAAATATATGCAGAACGGGTATTGGATACTACGGCTGGCGAAGAAGGTCGATGAACTATGGTGCCATTGAGCCCATCCGTTAGTCTGACTCCAACGACCACGGTGCATCACAGACTGTCGCACTCTATACGAGTAGCACTCATGGGAGATTAATCCTACTCTGGTTATTGCACCAGCCTGCCTTTATTCTATGAAGAATGGAGTTGGTTACTGATTAACTTTCAACTTAATATAATCATTTTGAAGGCTCAGCCTTTTTTAAAAAAACTTTTTCTGAGCTTTTTTTGTTATGCAGTTTTATAGATTTTGAGCGTTTTTTAATTTTCATGGGAGTTCAATGAGAAAAAAGAGCTACATTACCAACTCGATGATTTTCAACTGGCGCACCCGTTACCTCAATTTTTTTTATCTATTCATCATTTTAATCTTAGTGAAGCCTTATCTGATTAGTTCTATTATCGTTGAAATTATAAAATATGTTAAACATCCTAATAGAAAAAACTTTATATTTCCTTTATTAATATATTTCTTCATTTGTACTACTCCCTTCTCCTTTCGTTAGAAAAGCCAAGAGCGTCTAGAAACCCCGAATGCCAATGTGATAATTGATGTCAAAAATGAAGCATACCAAAGTAAAAGCATACTAACCCCACCCTTGTATTTTTCCACCCGGTTTTTGAACACTAGATAAACAACACTCCTCAACTAACGCAACCGTTAGTCGAAGTACATTTCTTCACAAACTAAAAAAATTGAAAGTAACAAAGAGTCGTACTTTCATTTTAACTAATAGTACTTATTTGATTTCCTCAGCCAACTCCAAAATAATTCCCTCTGGACCACGAACATAGCATAATTTATAACTTTCTTCGTATTGCTGTATCTCACTAAAGATTTCCGTGCCCTTCTTTTTCAATTTGGCAACAACAGCTTCAATATCTTCCACAGTAAATGCAATATGTCGGATACCCAGTGTATTTGCAAAGGTTTGCTGAATACCTTTTTCATCTAACGGCGTAAAAAATTTGATTAGCTCTATCCATGTCTTGCCTTCTGGCATCCCCAATCCTACACACGCAACTTTAGCATCATTAAGCCCAACTGCATATCCCATCAACTCTCCTTCCATTTCCCATTCCCCTTTCACCTCAAGTCCAAAATCGAGAAAAAACTCTTTAGCGGCAGAGAGATCATTTACGATTACACCCACATGATCCATTCTTCGAATCCTCAATTTTCATACCTCCTATGATCCTGTTATTTTGTAATATCCTTTATTCAAATTCTAGTATTAACAAATGGACGATTACTATGATAAAAAGACATCTGCATTTCTGATTGTGCGTGCATTCTACTCATCATTTCTACCTACAAGGAGAATTTTGCATATTTTACCGGAACTTTGTTATTCAGCAATCCTGCTCCTTTAGTTGAACAAGAAAAAGAGCCGTCTAAGCAGCAAAGCACTCGTTATTTAAACACTCCTTGTTCTTTCCATTGATCGAAATACTTTTGATAACCCATTTCTTCAGCAGTCATGGTGTATTGCGTATCCCCCAATGTAAAAGTATGAGATCCCGACAAGGCTTCATAGGTTGGACTCCCTTTTACACCCTCGAATAGCGTTTCGAATGTATTTACATCCACTGATGTTGTGTTTCCATTCTCGTAGGTTTCAAATAGAATGAAATCAACCACTCCTTTATCTGTTTCACCCTTAAACATCAAACCTGCTTTATTCAATGACAAATATAATTGGTTCATAATCAACCTTCACTCTCCCTTTTGTAAGATATTTAATAAGAGAGTTAGTTTCCTAACTCTCTTGTTGTATGTGCGTAATCATATAATTGGTAAAATAGCTCGTTATTTTTTCGAAATTTAGTGCAGTGTATAGGACAATCCCTTGTGCATCATGATCGAACGTTAAAACCATTTCATCACCTGAATTGAAAATTCGATTACGACCAGTTCGGATATTCAGCTTATTTTGAGACACGATGAATGTGTCGTTTTGATAGGCTAAGTAAAATAGCTCTTCGAACACAACTTTTAATTCATCGGTATTTTTTACTGTTAAAAAGAAACCTGGGACCTCTGCATGATACATTCCTTTTGAAGAGAGGGTAAACACACGCTGTCCGGAGTCTATATATTCTACAGCATACTTTGCCCAATCCTTTTGCATTTGATGCTGCTCTCCATCGTGCGTTTCAATATAAATAGACAATGGATAAACATAAAGGTTTTCAATTGTTTCAAAAGCAAGTTTTTCTATACAATCATAGTCCGTACTAATATAATACGATTTAGCCTGTTCTTGTAAATCTACATCACACTCTCTATCATCTTCACGAATATAAATTTCAAGTTGAATGGGTAGCTCTTTCACCGACAACACACTACATGGCACAGGCACTTTTTCATAAAAGGACACATGTCTATTAAAATCTGCAATCGCTTTGCCATTTTCATCATATATAACGCTTGTACATTCACTTATATTATTTGCTAAAATCCAACTTCTTGTTGCGTCATCTAAAAAGAACTTGTAGCATTTACCATGATGATCTGTTTTTACTCGCTTATTTTTAAAAAGCTTCTTCATTTGCTTTATCATCTTTTCTTCATCTAAACCTCGGTATACCAATATATCCACAGTAGAGGCCTTCGTAATAAAATAATCAAAAAGCATTTTCCGCTGATTTTCAACTTCGTCATTTCGCACATCGAACTCAGGTAAATCGGCATCCCATTCGTTCGTTTGATCTAAAATATACATCACTTCACCTCAAGCTCCGTTTATTAAACTTTTTCATTACATCTCCACATACCCATAAACTCAAATGACATTGTTAAATACTTCTCCTGTAACATACATTCCTTTAGATAATTTCATTCTTTATTTCATCATGATATTTTTCCGGAATTTCAATCATTGTATAACTTTCAATAATATCATTCGGAATCAGAATTCGATATCTTACAAATTAATCGTCCTTAATGAAAACTGAACTATTATTTATACAATAAAGAAAGATTATATTTCACAATCGCACTCGTTAGTTGAACAAGAAAAAAAGCTTTACTCCATTCTTGAAGTAAAGCACCCGTTACTTTGCATTAACTATTTACAGTTGCTAATACTGTTTGTTAAAACACTTGGTCCTAACTGTCCTGTTTTAGAATTTGAGAGGCGTACCTGAACTTCGACATTCTTCATTTCTGCAGTAATTAAATCAAATCGTCCAGCCCAACTTGGACCATTATCCTCTGGCGTTGGATAAAGCTTAAAACGCCAACTTATTTCTTTGGGAATAGACGCAAAGCCTTCATAGCTATCGAAGTCACCATAAGTAGATGGTTTGGGAAGATGAACAGCAAGAATACTTATATTAGTTCTTGCAAAACTTGGTGGGTTTAACTGCACTTTATAGATTAATGCAACACCTTTTGCATTCGTCAGACTTTTATCAACAGGTTCCAATATTAGACTACACGGCTCTGAAATGGCTTCTAATAATTGTTGCTTCTCTTTGTTTATTGCCTTTACTTTTGTTGGTTTTCCCCAAGTTACATATAACAACGTTGTTAGACTTAATAGTAATAGTACACATATTAATGATATTTTTTTCATCTAACCACCTACCTAATTTTAGGTAGTATATCCTTGTTATAAGACAATATTCTTGTTCAACTAAGCCCTTTAGTTGAACAAGAAAAAAGAACCTTCTTAGCACCCGTTAGCCCAATATTGGAATATACTATTTCAGACTTAATTCATAATGATAGTATTGTGAATCCCGAATATATCCATTTCTTTCATATAGCCTTTGGGCATAATCGTTATCTGGTGCTGTACTCAGACTAATACTTTTAGCGCCTGATTCGACAGCGAAAGATCTAGCTTTATGTAAGAGTATTTCTCCAACTCCTTGTTTTCTGGCTTCTACATCTACATATAAGTCATTTAGTATCCAAGCTCTTTTCATAGATATGGATGAAAATGCAGGATAAAGCTGCGTAAATCCTACATACTTTTGTTTGGCTTTGACGACAAATAGAATGGATTCCTTGCCTTCTATACGTTCTTTTATGTAATTTTTTGCACCTTCTAAATCCGATTCCTGTTCATAAAACATCCGATACAAATTAAATAAATTTGACACACCTTCTAAATCCTCAATCGTCGCTTGATATATCTCCAACAATTTCCCCGCCTTTCCTTAATCAAATTTCACATTAGATTTGGTGTTTTTGTTATTGACTTAAAATTTCCGTTAGTTGAACAAGGTTTCGTTGAATAGCTGTGCAGATATCGAATTCGTTAGACTATTGCATTCTCAAATAAAGATGCAAGGTTTTCTACTAGTTGAGCTTTAGTAAAATCATCGTGATATATACGGTACACTCTTGTCTCGTCTGAGTTTAGTTTGACAAATATGGGGTCGCCGCTACCATGAGAGCAACTAGCTAGAAAAACGTATCCATCTTTTAATGCAGATATTCCAGGTTCAAATTCAGTGCTTTCTTCAATTATGTCGTCAACACCACCACATATCATATAAGAAATTCCGTCATAATCCTCATCTGGCTCATCTTCTTGGAACCCAAACTCCGTATCAATTAAAGGAACAGTTGTATAAAGTTCGATATACCAATTCGGTAACTTTATCTTCAATTCTTTTTCTAATTTTGCTATGTCACTTTCGCTTACTGTTTCACCAACAAAATCGGGATATTTCATCTTAATTCTATCGACCAGTCTTCTGGCCTCCAAAGTAATTTCATTATTCATTATAATTCAGTACCCCCATAAAGACCTCACTTAATTCAATGTGTATACCAAAACCTAAGTAAGTTATGTAAAATGAGTTGGCTTTTTCAATATCAAAAATTCGAAAGATAGGTGTAATCATGTAATAGAGCACCCCTGTTTCATTTATTTTAGTTAAGTGATTTAATCATGAAGTTCGAGTACTCCTTCTTGAAGTAAAACTACCAAGTTAGATCATTTAAGAATGTAAGAATATCTTTGTTCACATCGTTAATGTCCGGACCTAATGTCATTAAATGTTTAGAGTTTGGATACCCCATGATTGTTTTTTGATGCGTCGCAACGCTTTGAAATACTACTTTTGCACTCTCCTTATATAATGGTTCATCTAATTCACCATACATAATACGAATTGGTGATTTTAAAAGTGTTAATTCATCCATCGTACTATCAATTAGCTGTTGGAACTCAACTAATGAATCGATAGACATATTTTCAAGCTGTTTCATTTCTAAATTTATTTGTTCTTCATTTTTCCCTTCAAGTTGTTTGTATCTTTTTGCATAATAAAAGACTCGCTTTTGTAGAAAAGTAGCTTCTCTATGTATAGGCACTGACATTGTAACAACGCCATTTACCTCCAACTCCTGCCCCACTTTTAATGCAAACACACCACCAAGAGAGAGACCAATCACGGCTATTTTTTCAAACCCTTCATCCTTTAACAACTGATACCCGTTTCGTACATCTTGCCACCAATCTGACGGTCTATATGTGAGAAGCTCTTCCGCTGTTTGACCATGTCCACTGTATAATGGTGCATAACAAGTATAATTTTCCTTTTGTAAATACTTTCCCAACTTTTTCATATCAGTGGGATTGCTTGTAAATGAATGTAAGAGTAATACAGCTTTCTCTCCACCTTTATAGACAAAAGGCTTAGGGGGTACTATTTTCATCATTATTTTGAATACCTCACTTTTTATTTTAAAAGGTCAAAATTATTCGTTCAATAACTACTTCTATGACTTACTAGTAAAAACCTGCTACCTTGCAGTGTTAGCGAATAAGAAAGGCATTATTGTTCGATCAATAAAGCAACCAGATAGGCTAATATGATTTTATTCAGTATAATGAGTTCATTCAGAAACGGGGGGAATTATCATGCCATTTTCAACATCACCGTTTACTCCATCTATAAACTTACATAAATAACAAAATAATAATCTGAGAGCTATACGCTCTTTCGCAGATTCGAAGGAGTAGACCATGAAATCTAACATTCAGTTCTTACTATCAATGATACTCTTCGGGACAATTGGTGTATTTGTAAGATACATTGATTTATCTTCGAGTGAAATCGCTTTATTGCGTGGTTTAATTGGCGGTATGTTTTTAACGGTAGTCATGTTCATCATGAAGAAAAAAATATCATGGGCATTGGTTAAAGTAAATGCTTTCGTTTTAATCCTATCGAGTATTGCACTGGGGGGGAATTGGATTTTCTTTTTCCAGGCATTCAAGCATACGACCATTTCTAACGCAACATTAAGTTACTATTTTGCACCTGTGATTGTCCTGATTCTTTCACCACTTGTCCTCAAGGAAAAGTTATCTGCTAAGAAAATAATCTGCATTGGTATAGCCATGCTAGGGATGTTATTCATTGTTGGTAATGTTGGGATTAGCACGTCTGGAATGGATGATTTAATTGGGATTGGATATGGATTAATGGCAGCTGTACTATATGCTTCATTGATGCTATTAAATAAATTCATCAAAAATATGGATGGGTTAGAAACCACATTACTTCAACTTGGAACGGCGACAATACTTCTCATTCCGTATGTTTTCTTTACGGAGGGATTCGGAATTTTGGAAGTATCGAGCTCCTCCATTCCATTTATTTTAATCATAGGGATTGTACATACAGGTATTGGATTCTTGTTATTCTTCTCAGGTATGCAGAAATTAAAAGGGCAAAGCATCGCTGCACTAAGCTACGCAGATCCAATCACATCATTACTAATTTCAGCTATTATCTTGCAAGAGCAAATGACATTTATTCAAATGCTAGGTGGTGCATTGCTTTTAGGTGCAACATTTGTGAGTGAAACGAAATCAATGAAATTGTCTAAAGGTAAATTAATTTAACAAAACAGTGTGAGGCAAATGCTTCACACTGTTTTGTATTTTAAAGCGATTATGTTACATGACTAAAATCTCGAAATCATGGCTAATTCGCATCGACAAACATACGATATATATAATCAAGAAAATTTCTCGGAAGGGATTTATACAATTATGCAACGGATAAAGTTTGCGCTTAAACAATTCCTAGACGAGCCTATGTGGTTTAGAATATTAATCTCGACAACTTTGCTCATTTCAGTAATTTTTAGTAGTTCATTTTTCTCGAGTAATGCTTACTTTCAAAGTAGTTCCAAATTAGCCGCTGCTATCTTTTTTTGTGCTTATGGTATTAAAATGAGAAGAAATTTTAGAAACTCCTTCATTTTATTTACTTTAGCATTAATATGTATTTTCCTATCAATCCTAGCAATATATTAGTGAGTATATTCCTCTAAATAATTTCCAATCTGCCCTTCGAAAAAACACATCTTGGTCAAAGATAATTGGCTTTTCAGACTAACGAATGGAGCTGGAAAAATGGATTTATTTTTGTGGATTACTGTTTTCTCAGGTACCTTTATCGCAATTTTCGCCGCTAAAAAGAAAAAGAAAAAATGAAATTTGTTTATGTTGAATCAGGACTGTCGATCGACAACTTGCTGTCTAGGTAGTGTGAATTTCTTGGTATTGCCAACTTCATTTCCTCTTTTGTTGAAGAGCATAAATGCCTACTTTGCACTTGTTAGTGGAAGCTAGACGCATTTCATAAACTAGGTTCCACTAACAAGGCTACCTCGAATACATTTATCTAACAAATGTAATAAAGTCGATATTAACTGGTTCAAAACCATCTGCTCGAAGCCTTGAATTAATTTGTCCTCGATGGTACTGACCATGCAATGCTACATGAGTCAAAATATCCCTTGCAGATTCCTTAAACTCTGTTCCTTTGCTATTGGTATAGAATATTAATTTATCTATATCAGCTTCTACTAAATCAGTAAGATACTCTTTAAAACTCACTTCATTACGCATTACAAGTTCTGCACAGATTTCAATATCAACGTCTTCCCAGACCGGCAATTGTGAACTGTCCATTCCTTGTAATCTGGCAATCCAAATTCTTTCTCCAAACAGGATATGAGAAAACAAACGATTTGCCTCTTGATTTCCACCTTCAATACTTTGCAATGTTTCAAGGATACGTTGGTTAGCCCAATTTAAATGGTCATACATCTTTTGAATCGTTTTCAATGAGAATCACACCGCCAATGATTGAATTTTTCAATAGTATTTCCCCTTATAAAAATCATAATTCCCCAAACATAATATCACAACATAACCCCTTAGTTCGAGAGATTTAAAAAGATTCCTCTTCAACTAAATTGCTTCATTAGATCAATAAGAAAAAAAGAGCTGCCTAAGCACCCCATGTTATTCAACTAAAGCAACCGTTAGTTTAATAAGAACAGAGACGCTTATTAAACAATCGCACCAGTTTGCCTAATATTGTTTCTCTTTATTATTCAAATATCTAGACACAATAATTTGAAAACCAATGATAGCTGCACCAAGAATCAGAATGAATATTGGTCTTTCACTTCGGCTGTAAATATTAAAAATAAAGAATACCCCAATTATCCAAGTAAAAAAAGAAATGATAGCTACAATTATTTTTGTTCGTTTCAAAAATCCTCTCTCACTTTCATATCTATTTTATAATTCTATTCAACAATCTGGCCCGATCTTTGAACTCAAGTTAAACAACACTCTTCAACTAACCTGCTCTTTAGTTCAATTAGAAAAAAGGCTTTACTCCTTCTTGAAGTGAAGCAACCATTAGCGAAAAAAGAAAATAAATATATATGTTAAATTAGTTGTACTAACTCTGGATTAAAGGCTACGAAATGAGGCATCCAACAATCAGAGTGTTCCGTACCGATTTCGTGATTATCTAAGCAATTCCTATTCATACCATCACAACCATCTAATCCGCAACAACCGTTTAATCTGCTTTGATCCGAATGATAGTTTGAATTGATTAGATCCTTAATGTTTATTATGATAAAACCTTTTAATCCTACTTTGTAAGTTATTCCATCATCAACTACATAAAAGCCTTCAGGAATATAACCGTGACCAACATTCATATCCAATAAATTCAGGTCTTTTAACTCCGATACTGGTTTGGAAACTTCTAAATTACAGGATTTACAAATCAGTTTCAATTTAGTGTTCCTCCCCTTAATATGGATATATGTTTCATTTTCTGCTATTAATCTATATTATTATTGTTGAACTAACTTGCATCATTAGTGAAAAAGCGTCTCCACTTATTGTAGAAACGCTTTCGTTAGTTGAACTAAAAAAGTCGATTTATACTTAAAAAGACTCAGTTAACGAGTTCCTTTGATTCAAATTTTAATGTTAGTTTTTATTGCGGACTTTTTTTCGATTGCCATACGTATATTTGAGAAGACACCAAGAAGCAATATTAACGACATAACCATTTTTTCAAAAGGCGTTCCTAACAATTGTTGTATGAATCCAAAAGACCAAAGTACTACAAAAAACCAACATATAACAGTTATTGTTCTTTTGTATTTGTATATCTTATTTCTGCCAACAATTAGCGTGAAAACTAATCCTATGATAGAAATAATAATATTGGAAATAGATATAGGCAGTTGAGTTGCTAAGGATTCTGACCTTCCACCATTTACCCACGTAAATGGAATAATCCCGCTAATAATAAGAAATTGTATTAAGAATGTCAAAGAGTAAAAACAGATCCCCATATTTACAGCCGTTTTCATATTAACTTTTCTAAGCTTTTCTAACATACAATCACCTCATTTCTTCTCGTTAGTGAAAAAGCGTCTTCACTTACTATATGAAAAGCGTAACTGTTGTTCCAGTAATGCATTTGTTAGCTTGAAAAGTATACATGAAGAGGGATCTGTTCCTTCTTCTTTTTGTTTTGCTCTAGTAATTCAGTGCATCGTATTCTTAAATGCCATATGAAACCTGGAAGTAGATCCTATCGTTTCTATTTAATTTTTTGATGAAAACCAAATTGAATTTCAGCTTAGAATTAGACCTTCAGCAAGCCACGGAAGCCCCTTGCAGCATAGTAGGAATCTGCTCCATTGTGGTATAGAAAGACAGTGTCGTAGCGAAGATCACAAAAGAGAGCCCCGCCGAGATTTCTAATATTGGCAGGTGTTTGCACCCAGCTCGACGTTTTCATATCGAAACTCATCATTTTCTGCAGGTCCCGATATTGTTCTTCCGTTAAAATTTCAATACCCATGGCATTTGCCATATCCATAGCGTTATTTTCTGGTTTGTGTTTTTTCCTGGATTCGAGTGCTTTAAGGTCGTAACAAACACTTCTGCGACCTTTGGGACTTTCTACGGAACAATCACAAAAAATGTATTCGCCTGCCTTTTCATCAAAGCCAACAACATCTGGTTCCCCTTCAGTTGCTTCCATTTCATTAAGAGACCATAGTTTTTCAGGATTCGCTTCGAGCTTAGCTTGTACTGTAGCCCATTCAACACCTTCATGGCGGTTCCTATTTTTCTCAAAACGAGTTTGCAATGTTGCGAGGAGTTCCTCACGTTGTTCTTGTGACAACTGTTTATTTGCTTCTGTCATATTCGTTTCCCCCTTATTGTTTTAACTACTTACTGCTATTTTTGCCAAGTTTGGTGTTTTATTTTCATGGTAGCTGATTAAGAGCATAGTTCTGTATTCGTTATTTTTCATACGTATTCCTCTTTCATTCGACAACTAAAAATAGCAAACTCGGTGGACCGCCTTTATTTTCCATGAGAAAGCCAAACTAGCCCAAAATAAACAAAGAACCAGTCACATAAACAAGGAATAAACAAGACCAAAACCCTTGATATGAATGGTTCTTTTTAGAGTTTGTGTGAACTAAGAAACCAAAATCACTTTATACTACTGGATATAAACATCGACGCGTCCTGATTCATGAAAAGTTCATTTCCATGATGGAATGTCTTCATTTCAATTGATTTAAATCCAACTTCGGCTAATCCTTTTTTCAGTTCTTCATGCGAAAAACCGTTATGGACTTTCGGATGATTTATTTTATCATTTTTATCAAAATCAATAATAATGAGCTTGCCGCCCTTATTTAAAATGTTGAACAAGCCTTGCAAAATTTTTGGAGTATCTGGTATATGAAGAAGAACGAGCGACATTAAAACGATGTCTGCCTTTAGTTCAGTAGTTTCTTGAGTGAAGTCTGAATGAAGTACTTTGGCATTGGTAATTCCTTTGTGCGCAATTTTAGCTTTCGCAACTTCCAACATTTGCTCTGATGAATCCACCAATAATACAGAACCTACCAGATCTGACAATTCTAAACTAACTAGCCCCGTACCACTCCCATAGTCGATTAATGATAATGATTTACTATTTCGTAATACAGGTCTTACTTCCTTCACTACAACATTAGCCAATTCAATTCTAAACTCCGTATCATATCTTTTTGCCATCTGTTCAAAGACGTTGTTTTCCATATGCCGCTCCTCTGTTAATTAGATAATTTTAGCTTATCCATCATTATAGCAAAAATGAAAACCTTAAGGGACTATTCCCCCTCTAGGCTCTGAATACGGATTAAACGAGGAAAGCGACCATTTGTTGATATGGCTGCATTCCTTTTATTTGCTTTATGTAATATAGTGTAGTGCATAAAAGAAACAAAAGAATCCCCCTCCATATCACAATACCTTGAAGGGGGATTTATTCTTATACTACGCATGCCGTAATTACCGAAAGTGACGACCTACTCATTATTTACTCTTCAGAAGAACGTGTTTGCTGTGTACCCAGTGTCTCCCAGAAACGAATGTCTTGGTTTTCGATAGAACGGTCTGCTATCGCACGCACCGTTGCATCAAGCGTTGTGATTGTCTGCTTAATCAAGTAACCGTTGCTTTTTTGTCCTAGAACGGCAGACTCATTGTAATGATCCGACATGCCGCGCATCTCAAACAGCAGCGTAGAAATACCATATTCAACCGCGATTCCATTACGGCTAATCGTTTCAGCTGATCCTCCATTGTATTTACCTAGGTGTCCCCAGCCTGTTGAATCGACTGCATCAAACACAACCGCACCCAGTTGTTTTGACTTCAGTAATACATCTGGACTGACATTCGGTGTTGTCGGGTAAAGAATGGAGCCCGACACTAGTTCTCCATCACGCTCACTTTGGGCGCCTTGGTGGTGTAAATCAATCATATAGTCAATATCATATGCCTGCATAACATTGTCATGAAGCGCTTTCGTTTCAGGTTGAAATTTCGTTACGTGATCCCGATTCAAGTCCACCCCTAGCGCATTATAACGGGTTAAATTTCGTCCACCGCTAGCTATATAATCATCTAGGGAAAAATCGACATCTCCCATTGCGCCGTCTGCATTGAGCATTGGAACAATTAAGATATTAACCCCGTCAGTGACACCTTTCATCTTGCCTGTACCGAGATGTTTGATGAACTCAAGTGTCCCTTCTGTCGTCAGCTGCTCGTTTCCATGCTGCTGCGTAAGAAAAAGAATCGTTGGATTTTCGGGGTTTTTCATGTATTTAACCAGATACAAATCTCTTCCTTTCACGCTTTGACCAATTACTTCAAGTTTCATATCCTTTTGTTTGGCTTCCTGCTTCTTGAGACTTTCCACCATTTCGTCATACGTGTGTAGGATGGATGTATTTATGGTTTCATTACCGCCATAGTTAGGCCCGTTTCCTACAGCTTCTGCAATAGGTGATGCAAACGGTGATGCGCTAAGTACCATTGCGCCTGCAAGTGAAAATGCGAGTATTGATTTTTTCATTTAATTCTCTCCCTTTTCTTTAACTATCAATTGTTTACGATACCAATTTCCCGCTTCAGTTCGTTGGCCTGTAAGCAGTCAATGGAATGTTCTCGTAGTCATCAGGGTTTAAATTTTCGACTGATCCGTCAGCAACTGCGTGAATAATACCACTCAGACCTCTTTCAACGGCTTTTACGAGTTGTCCTTTTTTCTTTTGCCCCATATTTTGTGTTTGGCCAGTTACTTCAAAGAGTACAGTGCCGCTGCCATTCAAAGCAAATGTACCAAGTGCTGTCCCAGGAAGGTCGAGCCCCTGCGAATAAAGCGTAATATTCTTGAACGGCGAATTGCCGTAGGACCGTAATTCATTATAGGCAGCAAGGTTCAACTGTCTTGAGAAATCATAATTATATATATCTTTGTACTGCGCATATTTTGCACCCGCCGAAGTATTCGGGTCCGGAACAAATTGCGCTGATAAGGATAATGTTACTTCATCGGCAGTACCATCGACATAATACATTCCTTGATGATGCAGGTCGACGAAGACATCTACTTTTCCATACTCCTCTTGTAACGATTTGTATACATCGCGTACGGTTTGCGCTTCAGGTGTGATAAACCAGCCTGGTGAACTAGAGTTACCTGGAAAGTCTTTTGCTTGAGGGACATAGTTTAGATCCGGATTGAAGTCTCGATTGACGTCAAAGCCAGGATTTTTACTATAGTCATACATTTGGCTAATGCCACGGTTCAAATAGTTCCAAGCAGGAGCTACTCCACTTAACTGTGGGAAGTCCGCAAGTATCTCTTCCCAAGTCATGTCGTTCCGTCTTTTGTCCATCTCTGACGCATCAGGATTCATTTTCGGCAGAAAGACGAGTGTTACTTCATCGCGAATCTTCTTTGCTTCAGGTGAATTACTAGACCCTACTGATTTGAGCAAATTGAGGACCGCTTCAGTCCCAGTCTTTTCATTCCCATGAATTTCGCTCTCAATGAGGATAACCTTTTTGCCTGTCCCAACGGTCGCTTTGTAAATATCCCGGCCTCTATTGGATTGACCGACGACTTCTACAACGACATTCCCCTTGCTCGATTTCTCAATTTGCTGAAGCGTCTTTTGCATCTCACCATAATTCGTGAATCCCGAGATGGAATTGTTATGATGCGATTCTTGATTGTCCGGCTTTTCCGCCGCATATGCAGGCATTGCGAGACTTGCGCATAGCGTCAGGATGCCAACCGTACTCATAATTTTTTTCTTCATAAAACAAACACTCCCCTTTGCCATTTTCACCCAACTTTTTCTTCCAATAAATCTACTTACCTAGTCAACCCCGGCACATCTTTGCGCACGACATCGAACACACCCGCTCCGATAATTTCTAAAGCAGATTGCATACGTTCAACGGAGATATTGTCTGCTATTGTATCTTGTGGCGTGTGATACACTTTTTCAATATGGTAAACTAGTGGGTCCCAGCTATCGATCCCCATCCAAATAAACAGTGCTGCAGGAATACCTGCATTATGGAAAGGAACATGGTCACTAGATCCAAATTTCCCTGGTAAAATATCAGAATTACCTAACCGAGCGCCCGCCGCTACAGTCGCGTTAGTTGCAAGATTCTTACTGCCATCGACAGTCATCGCGTAAAGGTTTGTAGCCGCTTCGTATTTTGTTGCAACCATATCCGGATTAAAGACGACTTCGATATTAGCTCTTTCAGCTGGGGTTAATTGATCTACATAATACCTTGCCCCTAGCAAGCCCCGTTCTTCTGATCCGAAGGCAATAAACTTGAGGTCCTTGTCCGTGTTATATCCTTTGTAAACGCGTGCTAACTCAAGCATTAAGCCTACGCCAGATGCATTATCATTGGCCCCAGGTGCACCAACAACACTATCCATATGTGCACTTAACAACACTTCTTTTCCATTCCCATTTTTACTCTTCGCTTTTTTCGTTCCGATTACATTCACAGATTGCAAGTTCGAATGGCGTTTTGCAGTTAATCCAACAGTGACGGTTCCTTTAGCCAACCGTTCTTTTAACCATTCACCCTGGATATAAGCCGCTCCGAACACTGGGATATCAACTGCTTTTGTCAGGCTTGGATTAAATGTCGATCCATAGTTTCCACGACTTCCACCAACACTATGAAGAATGACACCCTCTGCTCCAGCATTGATTGCATTCTCGACTTGCAAACGGTAGTTAGCTGTCGAACTTGCCTGCTTCACTAATACGACCTTCCCTACGGTATTCTCTGGAAAGTCACTTGCCTTTGTGCCATCCTCTACGTAGATAACTTCTGAATTCACTGGCACATCACTTACTACGCCATTCGCGGCCGCTCCCATTTGCCATACAGATCCATCGGCAAACGTAACGTCCGCTATTAATTGATCCGCAACAGGGAAATATTGATACTCAATCTCATATCCATAGCTTTTTAATGTATTCGCTACATAATCGGCGGCTTGTTTTTCAGCCTCTAGTCCGCCGGGTCTTGGACCGATTTTTTCTGACAAGTATTTGACATGTTCAACCGCTCTTTGTGCTTCGACCCTTTTTACAACTTTATTATCATGCGCGGCACCAGATCCCCCATTTTCTCCAGCGACCGTGTAACTAATCGGCGCTTGTTTAACAGGTGCAGCGCTTGCTAATGCAAACGGTGAGGAGCTTAGTACCATCATTCCAGCTAGCGTAAACGTTAGTAATGTTTTCTTCATCCTACTCTGATTAATTCCGACTTTTTTCAATAAAATCCTCTCCCTGTTTCTATTCTTCTTAATAGATGTACTTATTAATTCATTTCGTTTACATACCTGTCACCTGCACTGTTTTCTTCTCACTTTCCAATCATTTTATAAACAGAGGCACCAACTAGATCTCCAGCTTCTTTAAGCCTTTCCCTACTGATGTGTTCAATCGTGTCTTGCGGCGTATGATAGTAAGGCTCCAAGTTGGCGGTGCCTGGTTCACGGCGAATGAAATTCACTGCCGCAATTCCTGCATCATGGAATGAAACATGATCAGATGCCCCTCTTTGATAAAGAATTAACTCGGAAGGTGTGGCGATTCTTGCTGCAGTCTCAGCAGCTGTCTGTGAAACTAGATTCGAATTGCCATCAACCGTGTTCATATAAATCGCAGTTGCATTTTCCCACGAAGTTCCGACCATATCCATGTTAAAGTTACCAATGCTGCGGCCGATTTCATCTGCGGTCAATTGGCTGACATAAAAGCGGGAACCGACCAAACCGATTTCTTCAGCACCTACAAAAGCAATTCTTAATTCCTTTTCAATTGGATAACTTTTTAATACGCGCGCGATTTCCAATGCAACGGCCGTCCCTGAAGCATTGTCGCTTGCACCGGGTGCAAATGGAACACTATCGTAATGTGCAGATACATGTACAATATCGTGTTTGCCATTCTTTTTCGGGGTACGCTTTGCAATAATGTTTTGCGAAGTCATATTCCCTAAAAGCTTCACGTTTAGTGTGACAGTTTCATTTTTCAACAAGACATCTTCCCGTAAAGCTTCACCGCTCATTTTCGTGATTCCACCTACTGGGATTGGCGCATTATCACTAATGGACGGATTCAAAGGGCTAGCCTGATCAACATTGTTGTAAATCAGCACAGCAACTGCGCCAGCTGCATAGGCGTTCTCCACTTTCTGCTGGAATGTTAATTCTCCCCTCGAAATTAATGCGATTTTCCCTGCGGATTCCGCATTGAAATCAGCCGTACGCCCTAAACCCGCATCATAAAGCTGGGCTACCAATCCTCCATCGGCTGTAGCCGCTGAACCTGCGGGAATGGTAATAAGCACTTCATCTCCATTAGCAGTTTGTAAATGACCTATCGTCTTATCCGGAATGCTGAATTCTTGTACCTCAATTTCATACCCGTAGGATAGAAGCCGTTCCTTTATAAAGTTTGCCGTGTATTTTTCTTCCTTGGTTCCCGCCACACGTGGACCAATCGTTTCACTTAAAAAAGCCGCATCTGTATACAAGTTTGCCGCACTAATTCGAGCAATGACCTTTTGATCGAAAGCCGCATTGCTTTGCCCTTTTTCCGATGCAGCAACCGCAATCCCCGACTCAAAAACATGTCCAGGCATACCATTAATGCTAGATATAGCAATTAAAGCAGTCAGCATGACAATCCTAAACTTCTTTTTCATCTTCACATGAGCACACTCCTATCCCCTGAAAATTTTGACTACTCAAAGGGGTATTCCCTTCCTTGCTTACCAATCCCTTCCATTAAAATCAAAACAGTTACAATCTCATACCTTTTAACGAAAGAAGAGTTCATAAGCATTACAGACCATATGTGCATTTTGAACTACTCGTAGTGACTTCGAATTTTTCTTCATTACTGTATATTTAGAACTAGTAAAGTTCACTATTTCCCGATTGTTGAAACTGCGAATTTTGGGTGATTTTTGTATTTCATATTCTATATCTCATGGCAGTTATGTAACAAGATTGGCTGAGCATAACCCATCAATTGTCGATAAAAAAAGTAGGGACGCAGTTACGTATCTACTCTCCAGTTAGTGATATATCGCACACTAAAAAAGTCACGCGCCTCCCTATACAGAAGGCGCGTGACTCAGGTATTCTATTCGCTTACGAACGCTAACTATCTCAATGATCTCGGTTCACGATATAATTCAAGAAATGCTTCAAAAAAGTCGTATTGCGTGGGATTTCTTGCAGTGTTTCCATCGCAGAACAATAATGATCCCACATTGCTTTTCTGGCACCGACCACTCCTAGGATGGATACAAATGTCGTATTGTTGTTTTCTATATCTTTTCCAATGGGTTTTCCTAGTACATTCTGATCGCCTTCCACATCCAGCAGGTCATCCTTAATCTGAAAGGCAATGCCGGCATGTCGGGCGAATTTTTTCAATGCTGCCATTTCCAACTCCGTTGCGTGGGCGAGAATGGCAGGCATGATGAGAGAGGCTTCAAATGCGATTCCGGTCTTATAAAAGCACATCTCATTCAATTGTTCCAGTGTCAATGGTTTCCCTCTGGCGTCCAAGTCCATCGCCTGTCCCCTACATATATCCGCTACGATTTGAGACGAATAGCGAATCAAGCGGAGCACCGTTTTCGGTTCGTACCCGTCAAGTGAGGTTTGTTCTTCAACCGCTTTTTGGGTCAGGAAAAGTCCAGTTAATTCGGCTGTGGCACTGTCATACACCTGATGTAGGGTTGGACGCCCTCTCCGCATGGGCGCATTATCCTGGGATGGCATATCGTCGAAAATAAGGGATGCCGTATGCATATATTCCAATGATTTCAGAAGTGGCACGATTGACGACTCATTTAGCCCGTATCCGTTAACACCCATAACCCAGGTCATGATTGGCCTGAGTCGCTTGCCGTCACCTGCCAAACTGTAATTTGCCGCATCGATGATTGGCTCTTTCATCAAAAATGTATTCCCTACCTCTGGAATAGGTAAAAATTCGTTGATTTGATTGCGTACAGTCTCGATTGTATCTAAAAAGGAATCCTGCTCTTCCCGTTCACTCTTTAGATTCGTAATCATATGATCGCGCAGCAGTTTATCAAAGAAATCCACATCATCTGCTTTTCGAACCATATGTTGAATGACACGATTGAATGAAGGATTTCCCGAAGCGAATAACTCCATAACCTCATTGTACTTTTTAGTGCCCATACGCTTTTTAAATCGTTTCAGCCCGTTGATGGCACGATCGAGTATCACCTCACGCGTTTTGCTATCTGAGTCATAGACATTATGGATCAAATTGAAGATCACCGTCCAGTACATTTCAAAGGGATTTATGAGATCCGCGCGTGTATCATGGTATTTCATATAATAGGTATAAGGTGTGACGCTTCCTTCATCTAAGTCATCAAACATATCCGCAAAATCATCCGCCAGCTGATTGTAAATGCCATATAAGAATGTTCGATTATGGAAGCCCTCGTCTTCAGGCGCACTTATGACTGAACGTGTAATCAATCGTGAAGAAGAGGATTTTAAAATGACTGGGATATAAAGTTCTTCATTGGTGTAATTCGCATTAGATAGATCCTTTACACGATCCACTTCCTGGGAATTAAAAAACACATAGGACTGCTCGAAAAAACTTTTTCTTGTCTCCGGGAGCTGTTGGCCCTTAATATACTCAAAGGCATCTCGGAGTTCCGCATGAGCAAACCGGATGAGTTCCGCGTTTTCCCCAGTCCACTTATCCAATTCAGGAACAGATTCTGTGATAAGCGTGGACCGAATTAATTCGGAATAACGTTTTTTCTCTTCACTTGATAAAATACTGGCATCCAAAAGATCGTCAATGAATGGATACGTCAGACCATAGGCATACCCAAGCCTAATCGCCTCATGAAGCTTTCGAGTACGTTCTTCAGGTGTAATCTCAGCATCCATTTCTTCGATCACATGCAGGATGACCCCCGCTATGATTTTGATAAGTTTTCGCTTGGCTTCCTCAGCATCCATCCCCTCTGGAATATGGGCGGATACAGACTTTATTTTGTCCATCACCCAGATCATGCTGGATTCAACGCCTTCCTTCTGGGCGAGCCGATACATTCCAGCCATGCTAAACATCTCCAAATTGCTTCCAGGATTTTTCAGATTGGAATCAATGAGGTGATTTTTCAAACTATCAACTGTACGTTGAACCCTGGATTGCGTATCCGGTGAGTTCAATGCTTTACCCAGATCGCGCATGTAAATATAGGAGATACTCCGATCCAAGTAATTATCTAGTTTACCTGTGTAATTCAGCCATTGGATATAAGTGTGATAGCCCTCTGAACCAGTTTTTCTCTTTCTGCGCGAACAAACAGATAGCATCGGGAAAGGATGAATGTGGTTCTGTTTCCAAGACTGTATATCTTTTATCAAAACAGGGACATACGTTTTTTGCACGAGCTGTTCAGAAAGTGATTTAAAATAATCAGCAGCCTTCTGCTCCGCCAACCGATAGCTTGCATCGGCATTTATCATTAACTTCTCATTCATACCATCAATACCTCTACTTAAAGTTTTCATATATAAATGTATGCAATATTGATCAAATCAATGTTACTAACCTAAACCCTATCCCAAACTTTTCACAAAAACTAAATTATTTTATTCAAGAAACGATACACCGACTTAAAAATAATGCTTGTGCATTAAACGTCGTAGACAAGCATTTCACAGTAGTTAGTCATACAGTCAGCCATACAGCTGATTTTGATTGTATTATTATCAAATTGTAGCGTATACTCCGATTTATTTCACGAACAGCGTACCTGAAATTCATTCTTCGGCTCTCTGTTGGACACTTTGGGGAGTTTGTTGGAAACCTCCCTATTGGTTGAACACTTTCGGGGTTTGTTGGACACTCCCTAGCGTTTGTTGAAACCTATCTGTTCATTAATAGGCACCTGTAATTTTTTATCCGAATCTTCTTACAGGTTTTAATATTTGATAGCAGGGTATTTCACTTACTAGCACCAACACTATTAAAATAATAAAAATCCTAGGAGGAAAATTGATATGACTGACAAAAAATTTGTAGGTACATTCCAAAATGAAACCGAGGTTTTGAATAAGATTGATGAGTTAAAACTACAGGGGTATTCTGATGATGATATTTATATTGTGACAAATGATGCGGATCGATTATCGATTGTCCGTGGGGAAACAGATGTCGACCTTCGCACACCGGAAGGCAACTGGATGGACAAATTCATGGCTTTCCTTAGCGGAGATGAACCCGTCAGAGGCGCATTTACGAACATGGGGTTCAGTGAAGATGAATCCAACCGCTATTTCAATGAAGTCAAAGCTGGCGGAATCTTGCTTTACGTAGACCGTGAATACGGAAATCTCTATGGAAATCCTGAGACGGAATACCAAGCCGGGTATACAGATCCGAACATCGGCTCAAATCTTGTCGTTGATGATTATGAACATACAAATATAGCAATGGATGCAGAACGAGAAGAAAGTCTGCAACTGCATGAAGAGAAGCTCAATGTCGACAAAGAACGCTATCAGGCGGGCGAAGTGAACGTCACTAAGCATGTTGTAGAAGATATACAAACAGTTGAAGTGCCCGTGACGCGGGAAGAAGTGTATATTGAGCGGCGCGCTGTAACTGACGAGACTGCTGCCGGCGAAGTCTTTGATGATGGCGAAAACATTCATATTCCCGTCATGGAAGAACGGGTTGAAGTAACAAAACGTCCTGTCGTCAGTGAAGAAATCATCGTTGGCAAGCGCGAAGTCCATGACACGGAAACGGTCAGTGAAAGCGTGCGTCGTGAAGAAGCGGATATCGACCGGACGGATAATCTGCTGGATGCACATGAGGAAACGGTCATTGATCCATTGGAAGCGAAGCGATTTGAGCGAAGTGATTTAAATGACAATCCTTTGACCGATCCTTTGAATAATCGTAATCGACTTTAATAGGTTAAATAGGAGTTTGCTTAGGCAAGCTCCTTTTTTTGTGTAATCAAATTTGGTTCCTATATGAGAGTTCTTCTCTCTGCACTTTCTTTTTTGCCATGCAAGAAATAGTACAATACGGCAGTCCCCAAAATGACAAAGGCTAAAATGACAAATAACATTCTGTAACCGGTGACTGGTATGACGAAGCCCAGTAAGAATGGTCCAAAACCAAGGCCAGCATCAAGGGCAATGAAGAATGTCGATGTGGCCAGACCTAATCGATGTGGTGACGTTAATTTTACAGCGATGGCTTGGGTGCTTGATTGCATATTACCGAAGCCAAGGCCAATCAGGCCACCTGCTATAAGTAATGTAGCTCCCGTACCTACTGAACTAAGTAAGAACATTCCAGCTGCAAAGATGATGAAAGCGGGATACATCACGAAATTCGCACCTTTATTATCCATTAAGCGGCCCGTGAATGGACGGGATAATAGAATCACGACTGCATAGACAACGAAGAAAAAGCTTGCAGTTTCCACTAAATCAATTTCGATGGCATAGAAATTGATGAACGACAGGATGCTAGAGTAGCAAAATGAAACCATCAATGTGATGAATGCGATAGGTAATGCTTTGGGTTCAATGAAATTCGAGAACTTGAATTTTTTGGATTCTTTCATTTTAGTTACTTCAAGTTTCGGTACATGTACAAAGAATGCAACAATTAAACAGATGACTCCTAAAATAAGACAGAAAGTAAAGATCATTGGAAAGCTCGTAACTCGGCTCATGTAAAGCCCTATGAAGGGTCCAATCGCGGTAGACAGTGTCGCACTCATGCTGAAGTAGCCAATGCCTTCGCCCCTTCGTCTTGGTGGAATAATCTGTGCCACAATGGTGCCGGCTGCCGTACTCGCCATCCCAAGTGCCATCCCGTGGATTAACCGGTTAAACAACAGGAAAGGAACGCCTAGATTTATAAAATACAAAGCTGTTGTCAAAATGAACAGGACTAACCCGATTATCAAGGTTTTCTTGCGTCCGATTATATCAATGACACGTCCAATATAGAGCCTTCCAAATAAAGTCCCGACAATAAAAATACCTGTAATGAGTCCAGCATCACTGGTAGAAGCACCTAACTCCGTGACTGCATATACGGCGATTGTCACCATTAACAAATAAAAAATTAACGTTAATAAGAAATTGACAGAGGAAACAACGAGAAAATCCTTTGTCCACAGTTTTTGTTTAGATTGATTCAAAACGCTATCCCCTTATTCTCTCAAATTATTCTGTATTTCTTCCATAATTCTGATTGTCTCAAGTTGTTCTTCTTCTGAGATTCCTTTTAAAATAACTTGTTCGAATTGATCAATGGTAGCACGGATATCTATATACACTTTTTCCCCAAGCTCTGTTAGCTGCATCCTTTTTTCTCGTTTGTCTTTGCTTGGAGCATGGCTAATATAACCCATCTCCTCCAAACGTTGAATGGTCCTGGTAACGGTAGGTTTTTCCACGCTTTGATAATTGGAAATCTCAACGAGTGTTCCCGAGCCATTATTGTATATGTAGGTCAAAGTAGACCATTGTGCTCTGTAAAGCCCATACTTACTTAGTTGGGTGTTAAGATGATGCTCAAAAGGTCGATACAATAACATGAATTGTCTAAAAAACTTTCGATATGTATGTATTAGTAACACTCCTTTTAAATAGTTAGCGTGGGTAACTATTACCCTGGGTAACTACATATATTATCAGAAACAAATTACATTGTACAGAAAAATCAGTACCCACTTCCGTTGCTTAGCTGTAAAAACACTTACAAATAATAATGTTTGAAAATGCAAAAAGGAGCTCAGCCTGTAAAATAGTTTTAATAAAACCTCTTGCACAGACGGTATTCATTTTTGATGTTTAGCCTATTAACGTATATGTATTCTCGCAAGTAGTATGGTATAATTTGTCTATGAGAAAATTACTTGTTTTGATAATTCTATTAGGTGTTTTGTTCTTTTCATCGGGGCAAACGTATGAGCAGCAATCGCTAATCCCAACTTTGGAGAAGTGGCTGCCGGGCGAGCCGTTTGCATCATTGCTATCGAATTTGCGCATCCCGTATTGGGGTGAGACGATTTCAGTTGATGAGCGTGGCTATTACGCGTTTGTTGAGTTTCTGCTTCGAAAGAGTGCGCATTTCTTCATTTTCGGCTTCATCGCTACTGCAATTTATCTCGTTTTGCCGAAGCATCTGTTTCGTTTCATGACGGCTACTTGGCTGACACTGTTTGTTGCAATTGGCGATGAGTACCACCAGTCCTTGACGGGTGGACGGACGCCGGCGGTTCAAGACGTACTTCTCGATATGGCGGGCGCGGCTACGTTTCTCATCATTTTACGGCTAATTTTGTTTATGAAACGACCTAAAAAAAGAAGAAAACGCTGAGACAAAATGTCTCGTGCGTTTTCTTCTTTTTTGTCTTGATTGGTGATTTGTCGTATACTCTTTTTTCGCGTGGCCGTCCAATGTATTCAATCCGCCATCCGCTTGTGATAGGAGACTGTCAAGCGATAGAAATACCCTGTAGAAACAACGATAATGAGTAAGACAATTAGTATAAGTTCTACGATGTAGCGAAACACGCAAAGTTCGACATTTCGGATTAATGCATGTCTGCTAGTTCGACAGATTGCCGATTCGTGTGGGACTTTTGGTTTGTGATATAATTTCGTTGAGTTGGTACATTTTTCATTCATTCAACAAGGGGGATATTGCATGGCAAACTTAAAGGCAGACGAACAAATTGAATTGATGACACCGTTAGAAATGATGGACGATTGCCTTGCGGGTTATGGTGATGAATTAACGAGTTTGGCTATTCACAAAGTCGTTCAACACGTTTTCGGTATCAATTTAGAATTGGCACCTCTTTTACCTGACCGCTATCGTGGTTCAAGCGTTGTACCCTCAACTAGAGCCTTGATGGATGAGTATATCACTCAATACGGCAAAACGATGACGGGTGACGAAGTTCGGGTGATGATCAATCACTTTTTAGGTATGAATTTAGTTGGCATTGCTTCACTTAAGATGTCCGGCATTTCGTTGTATTCCAAAGGGCAATGGATTGTTCAACATGACACCGATTTAGTTGTTGTCGATACGGGAGTTGGCGATGTAGATGTACGTATCTTTCCAACGGACTATTTCACGGAAAAAACTGGAGAGATTGATTTGCCTAGCGACTTACAACACTCTTTGACACAACTCGGTTATACCCGTGATGGGAAGACGGGACACTATTCGTATGTAAATCCCACAGGAGAAGCGGTTCACAATTCTTTTAAAAAACAAACAATGGACATGCTAATTGAAACAATTCGGAGATGGAGCGCTGATGTTTAATCAGATGAGGACAGGTACTTAGCCTGTCCTCGTCTTCCATCTACTTTATTTACCAAACGACGATAGGAATTTCACACGGTCGCCCATTGGTGGAACCGTTTCATCGACCAAAACGATTTCCAAGATGGAAGGTCCATCTACTTTGAGTAAGCTATTCAAGACGTCTTGATGAAGATCGTCCATAGATTCAATTCGCGCACTCGGAATATTCATAGCCGCCGCCATTGCGGCAATATTAACGGGTTCTTGTCCAAAAGAAGCATGCGTGCGTTTGTACTGCTGGGAATGGCCATGGTAAACCATTCCTAAACGAGCGTTATTCATAATGACGAACACAATCGGCAATTTATGCTCTTTGGCCGTCAGTATTTCCATGCCGTGCATGAAGAAACTGCCGTCGCCTGTTATACAGACAACTGGACGTTCAGGTTCGGCTAATTTTGAGCCAATTGCTGATCCAATGCCGCTTCCCATGGCACCAAAGTGGACATTAATGCTATAGGTATCGGAAGCCAGCACATTCATATGGTGAATGACGTAAGCCATGTATTCGCCGATATCGATTGTGTAACGCGTCGATGCTGGGACGAATTTTTGGAGTTGCACTAAGACGTTTTTGGTGTTGTATTCGATTGCATCTTCACTCTTTTTATCCTGTTTTACTACCTTCACACTTTTCTTCGTTAGACCAAGAGCCTTTAATTCCTCAATTAATACTTGTACACTCCACTCGATATCACCTAGTACTGGGATATCAATGGCATATTTCCGGTTAAAGACGGTTTCGTCAAAGTCCATCTGAACTGTAAAACGGTCTTTTGTCAGATTGGCATTCCAGTTATTTGTTGCTGTTTCACCTAAACTTGAACCGATGACTAGCAGTGCCTGGCTGTCGCCTTCATTGATGAGCAAAGAGGCTTCTTCGTGCCCCGCAAACCCGAACACGCCTACGAGTAAGGGGTGATCCTCTTGAATATAGCCTTTTGCCACCGGTGTTGTCATGATTGGCCAGTTTAGTAGTTCCGCCAGTTCGATCACTGATTCAACAGAATTTCGAATTCCTTGTCCCACAAATAGATAGCCATTTTCTCTATTCACTAGCTCTTTGGCTACGGTTCTAATCGTGTCGCGGTTCGGTTCAATCGGCGCTCTACGCGGAAAACGCGGAATTTCAAGCGGTTCTATTTCCTCAAGTTGGACATCAATCGGCATAGCGATGTGAACAGGTCCCGGCACGCCGGATAGCGCTATTTCAGTTGCTTTCACCACTTCTTTCAATAGGTCTTGAGCGTCCGTAATTGTTACACTATACTTTGTCACGGAACGGAAGATGGGTTCAGCATCCAGTTCTTGAGACGCATTTAATCCGACGGTGTTGACTGGAACGGCACCGGTTAGGAACAATACTGGCAAATGTTCCCGCATTGCGTTGGCAGCTCCTGTTACAAGATTCGTTCCGCCTGGTCCACTGCAAGCGATGCATACTGCTAGTTCTCCCGCATACTTTGCATAAGCCGCTGCCATATAAGAAGCTGCCCCTTCATGCTTTGTTACGATAGGTGTGATTTCGGGCGTATCATACAGTTCGTCAAAAAACGCATTGACTGATCCTGCAGGTATACCAAAAATATGCGTAACCCCATTGTCTTTTAAATAATCTACAACTGCGCGTACTGCTTTCATATGATTCCTCCTTGGTTTATGAGATATTTTTGTTCGAATTCTTCTGCATTCATTGGCCGGCCGAAGTAAAAGCCCTGCATTAAGTAACAATTTCTTGAAGCCAAAAACTCTGCCTGTTCTATGGTTTCGACGCCTTCCGCAATGACATCGAGGTTAAGATTTTGAGCCAGCGTAATAATGGTATTTGTAATCGCCGCACTATCATCGTCTTTTCGTAATTCTGAAATGAATGATCTATCAATTTTCAACAAATTTATGGGAAAGTCCTTCAAATAGCCTAGTGATGAATAGCCCGTACCGAAATCATCGATGGCTATTTTGATGCCGATTTCTTTTAGCTGCTCCATCGTTTTTAACGTTAACGCTGTATTTTTAATGATTTGATTTTCCGTGAGTTCCAGGTGTAAAAATTCCGGGGATAACTCGACTTCATCCAAAATCGTTTTTACAACCATAAACAAATCATTTTTTTCAAACTGACGGACCGATAAATTGACGGCCACGCTGAGCCGTGGATATCCCTGTTCCTGCCATTGCTTAATTTGTCTGCAGGCATTCTCAAGCACCCATTCGCCAATAGGGACGATCAAACCCGTTTCTTCTGCAATCGGGATGAATTTGTCGGGCTGTATCATCCCCTCAATTGGATGATTCCATCGGACTAACGCTTCCACTCCGACAACTGTTTTCGTTTTAAAATTGATTTGCGGTTGATAAGCAATCACGAGCTCCTCATTATCAACAGCCTTATACAACGCATTTTCAATAATCAGACTCTCAAAAGTGACCGCATCCATACCGGCTTCATAGAAGTGGTAGCTGTCCCCCGCCAGTTTTTTAGACTGATACATCGCAATATCCGCATTTTTTATCAACTGTTCGGCTGTATCCCCGTTTTCAGGGAATAGACTGATCCCAATACTGCTTTTAATGTAGACTTCAGTCTCTCTAAGTGTGAACGGCTTGACGAATGTTTCATTGATGGAGTTAATGACATCTAAAACATCGGATTCACTCGTAATACTCGGTAATAAGATGATGAACTCGTCTCCGCCTTGCCGCGACACCGTGGCATCTTTTGGAATACAGGTGGCTAGTCGTTTTGCCACATAACCGAGCAGCAAATCCCCATAACTATGTCCAAGTGTGTCATTGACAGTTTTGAAACGATCCAGATCCATATACAAAACGGCCAATTTGCCTCCATGGTTTTTGGAATAGGTCAGCCCTTGTTCCAGTCTGTCTTTTAACAGAATTCGATTCGGCAAATTTGTTAAGCTATCGTAATAGGCATGGTATTTTATCTCTTCTTCCATCCGCTTCCTTTGCACGATGTCTTTAAACGTCACGACGTACCCAACAATTTCGTCACTCTCGATAATGGTGGAAATGACGTATTCAACCGCTAGGATGGACTTATCTTTTCTGATAAAGCAGCCTTCTGCACTGTACTTCTCTTCTTTTGCTTCTATAAAATCCGATACTAAATCCAGGTCTCGCGATTTGGCTTTATCGAAAATAATTTTGTACGTTTTTCCAATCAGCGCGCCTTTTGTTTCATAGCCCAGCATCGATTCACCTGCCGGGTTACAAAATGTAATCCTCCTTTCCAGGTCCAAACCGAATATGCCTTCCCCTGCCGAGTTAAGAATAAGCTCTTTTTCACGGCTTAGGTGCTGCAGCTCTGTCACTACGTCTTCAAGTTCCTTGTTTTTTTCCGTTATTTCCGACGTTCGCTCTTCGATAATGACTTCCTGCTTTTCCATATACAATAAATTCGACAGCGTGGAAGCAGTTGCGTCAACAATTGACTGTGCAAGCTGTTGGTCGGCAACTGAATAAACCATACCTGTCTCCTTCAAATCGACGACGGCAATGACACCTAAACTCTCGCCCATTGACACTAATGGAAGTAGAAACATTCCTTTAATGCCAAATTCACGGCAACCGTCGTGGTTTGTTCGTTCATCCGCAAAAACGTCCGGAATGAGAAGCGCTTTTTTCGTTCGAAGGACTTCCTGTAGCGCAGCATCCGTACTGGCTTCGATTTTAGTTTTGCCGTGGGTCTCCATCCAATCTTCTTCCGTCCAATCACTGTCCTTGCTTAAGTGCGCAGGCTTAATAAGGCGTTCTGCGGAAGGATCGAGTAAGTGCACCCCAACATTGTTATTATTCAGCACTTTTCCAACGTAGAAAAAGCATTTCTCAATCCCCTCTTGCATCGACGAACACATGGATAGATCACGCGTCACATCCAGTAGCAATTGCTTTTCTGCGATCAAGTTTTCCTTGCGCGTTAAATTCGCAGCGTTTTGAATCGCGACAGCCGCCATATTGACATACGCTTCAACCGACTGAATCTCTGACTCTGTTAAGTTCATAGGAATTCCATAGTCGAATAGAAAAACAAGCCCAAACAGTTCAGATTCATAAGAGATCGGCAGAGCCAATAATGATTTAATCTGAAAGGCATTCACCGCTCTTGGATCGGGACGGTTGTCCTTACTTGTATCGGCTATATAAATTGTTTGTTGCGTCTCAATGACTTCTTTTGCCAACAAATCGTATTCCGTTTCGATGACCTGCATATCGAGCGTCATTCCATTAATGATTTCCGGTTTCCCAACGACCCCCCTGAATGATCCGTCCTCCTCCGGCAAATAGATGCCCACTGAATCGCATTGAACGATTTCTTCAGAAATGGCGGTTACGACCACTCCAAGTACATCCCGTAGTTCGAGTTTCGTATTGATTAACTTCGTAATATTAGCAAGCCTGGAATATCTAGTTTGTTCTTCCACTCTAGCTACCCCTTTCTCATTTGTTGTAGTTTATGGTTTGGGTGCATTGGATGATTTTGGTGTTTTCTTAATAGTACCACGAGGGGGTGGTTTGTTGGATATTCTTTTGGTGGGATTGGGCGGTTGGAGGCGGTTTTTGGGCGGTTGTGTGTGGGGATTGGGCGGTTGAAGCCGATTTTTGGGCGGTCGTGCGTGGGGGTTGGGCGGTTGACGGCAGTTTTCGGGCGGTCGCGTGTGGAGATTGGGCGGTTGACGGCGGTTTTCGGGCGGTCGCGTGTGGGGATTGGGCGGTTGACGGCGGTTTTCGGGCGGTCGCGTGTGGGGGTTGGGCGGTTGGTGGTGGTTTTCGGGCTAATGAAGACGATTTTTGGGCCGTCGTGCGTTGAGCTTGAGCGACGCATGCAGGAGTATCAACAACTTGAATTTAATGGTTTTCTTTTGACATTTTGATTAAAACCTATTATCTTGAATACAAGATATATTCTTAATTTTATATCGAATTCAATTTATTATTCTAAGGGGTGTTTTACATGACCGATTTGAAAAATAAAGTAGCAGTTGTAACAGGTGGAGCAAGCGGAATTGGATTGGCAACGGTTAAAGCTTTTGCTGAAAAAGGTGCAAAAGCAGTTATTGCTGATTTTAATGTAGAACTTGGTAAAGCGAAAGAAGCAGAATTAAAAGCAGAAGGCTTAGATGTTCTATTCGTTAAAGTGGATGCCGGGAATGAAGAATCCGTGGCTAATCTTGTCTCTGAAACGGTTAAACATTTTGGAAAAATAGATGTAATCGTTAACAATGCTGGAATTGGCGGGATGACAGATACGCATGAACTTACGTATGAAGCATATCAAAAAATCATAAAAGTAAACCAAGATGGTGTATTTTTCGGGATGAAATATGCGATTCGTGAATTCTTGAAAACAGGCGGCGGCTCTATTATCAATACCGCGTCTATTTTAGGCTCTGTTGGACAAGAGGGTGCTTTCGCTTATGCCGCTTCAAAAGGTGCCGTCAACCAAATGACGAAAGCAGGAGCTCTTGAATACGCAAAGCGAAATATCAGAGTAAACGCTATTGCGCCAGGATTCATCGAATCAGGACTTGTAAACAAAGAAGCTTTAGGTGATTTCTATGACGGACTTGTTGCCAAGCACCCAGTTGGAAGACTTGGAAACCCTGAAGAAATTGCGCATGCGGTCATCTTCTTGGCTGAAAACGATTTTGTTACAGGTACAACAGTCTTCGTCGACGGCGGATATACTGCACAATAATGAATGAAAAAAGAAGATACTCTGTAACATTAAGGACAACTGATTGTCCATGAGGTTAATTAAGATCATGTCTTGTTTATAATGCTGCATATACTATTAACAAAAAGCACATCACTAAGATATTTTAGTGGTGTGCTTTTGGTTTTATCAGGGCATAAATATAGTAAATTTAAGGGACGAATAGCAGTCTCTTTTTCATCATCAGTTTACCCCTATTCTGGTTCGGTGGACATTCTCCAACTGCATGAAGTCCAGATGTTTAATCTAACAAATTCATCCGATTGAATAAAAACAAAATGAAGATTGGCTATTTATGCAAATAGCCAATCTCCATCAGATGAAACACTCAGTATTTAAAGAAGCCTTCCCCTGTTTTCCTTCCGAGACGTCCGGCGCGTACATATTTTCTGAGTAAAGGGGCTGGGCGGTATTTGGAATCATTGGTTTCGTTGTAAAGCGTTTCTACGACAAAAAGCAGCGTATCCAGACCAATTAAATCAGCTAGCGCAAGTGGACCGATTGGGTGACCCGCTCCAAGCATCAACCCTTTATCAATGTCTTCCGCTGAAGCAATTCCTTCTGATAATACAAAAATCGCTTCGTTGATCATCGGTGTTAAGATGCGATTCACAGCGAACAATGGTGCTTCTTTTACTGAAATGGCGACTTTATGGAACTCTTCAGCTAGTTCATGAGCGGTTTGGAAGGTTTCATCACTCGTTTGTTCGCCTCTGATGATTTCAACCAATTCCAAAACAGGGACGGGATTGAAGAAATGCATGCCAATCACCTGCTCACTTCGACTAACTGCGCTCGCCATTTCGGTAATGCTTAGCCCAGACGTATTAGAAACAAAAATGGTCGAAGGCTTACATATTTGATCCAGTTCTGTAAACAGTTCTTTTTTAGGCTCTATCCGCTCAATAATTGCCTCTATGACAAAGTCTACATCTTTAAGGTCTTCTATTGAAGTAGTTGGCTGAATGCTGTTTCTAATTTGATTAGCTGCTGATTGATCTAGTTTCCCTTTTTCTACATTGCGCTTTAACGTTTGTTCAATTCGCTTAATTCCACGGTCAAGACCTTCTGGGTTTTTATCCAACAAAATTACTTCATGACCTGCTTCCGCTGCTACTTGAGCAATCCCATTGCCCATTGTACCTGCGCCAACTACTGCAATTTTCCTAATCATACTGTCACCCCTTTTGTTACTCCTTTTAAAATGTCTTGGTCATTCTGTTGCTTTCATTTAAGTAATTCAGGATTTACTAAGCAGGGCGACCCCGTCCTCATACTCCTTAATTAGCAAATCCACAATTTCTTTTGTTGTTTCACGTTTCGTAACGGTTGTTACACCTTGACCCGCGGACCAAATATCGCGCCAGGCTTTGACTTCCACCAAATGCGTTAAATCTACTTCCTCTTTTGGTTTGAGTGTTGCTGGGTCAATGCCTTCTTTTATGATGCTCGGAATTAGATAATTTGCATGGACGCCGCTAAATGAATCTGAGTAAACAATGTCATCAATTGTCGAATCGATGACCATTTGTTTGAATTCCTCTTGTGCGCTGCTTTCTTCTGCCGCTAAGAAACGCGTGCCCATATAGGCATAATCTGCCCCCATTAACTGTGCAGCCGCAATGTCTGCGCCTGTTGAAATGGTTCCTGATAATATGATTGTCCCCTTATAAAAGCTTTTTACCGCTGCAATAAATGCAAATGGATTTAATGTCCCACCATGGCCCCCTGCACCAGCGCACACTAAAACTAAGCCATCTACTCCCGATTGCGCAGCTTTTTTCGCGTGTTTTACATGTGCCACGTCTGAATAAACGAGACCCCCATAGCCATGAACGACTTCTTTCACTTCCCCCGGATGCCCGAGGGAAGTAATGACAATAGGAGGTTCGTATTTCCGAATTAATTCCAGATCGTCCTCATAGCGTGTATTTGTTTTTTTATGGCAAAGAAAGTTCACTGCCCAAGGAATATCATTTAACCCTTCCTTCACTTCTTGTAGCCATTCAGCACATTTCTCTATTGGACGTGCATTTAATAGAGGGAATGAACCAATGACGCCTGCTTTTCCTGCCTCAATCACCATTTTTGGTGTAGAAACTAAAAACATAGGGGCAATAATCACAGGGATTTTAAGCATTTTCAAGCACCACTGCAATGCCTTGTCCGCCGCCTATGCACAGGCTCGCCACGGCATATCTCGCATTACGCCGTTTTAATTCATAAGCAGCTGACAATAAAATCCTTGTACCACTTACGCCTACCGGATGTCCCAGTGCAATCGCGCCGCCATTGACGTTTGTTTTCGAACGATCTAGTCCCAACTCTTTTTCAACGGCTAGGTATTGTGCTGCAAATGCTTCATTCACTTCCACAATATCCATATCTTCAATGGTCAGATTCGCCCGTTTTAATGCTTGTTTGATGGCGGGAACTGGACCTATTCCCATAATTGTTGGATCCACACCAACGACTCCCCATGAAACAATACGTGCGATTGGCTTTAATCCATTCGCTTGTACAGCTTTTTCACTGGCGACAACAACGGAAGCTGCGCCGTCATTAATCCCCGAGGCATTTCCAGCTGTAACCGTTCCCTCTTTTTGAAATGCAGGTCGGAGCTTTGCCATTCCGGCACCATCCACATCTGGTCTAATATGCTCATCTTTATCGACCAACACTGTATTTCTGCGTGTTTTCACTTCAACGGTAATAATTTCCTCAGCAAACAAGCCGTCCTCAACTGCTTTCGCTGCACGTTGATGGGACTCGACGGCAAACGCATCTTGTTCTTCCCTGGAAATCGAATACTGTTCAGACAGTTTTTCTGCCGTCATGCCCATACCACTTCCTGTGTGTTGATCTGTCAATGTCGCCGTTAACATATCTTCAAATTGCAAATTTCCTAGCTTCGAACCACTGAAACGTTGTTCAAAATTGGCGTACGGAGATTGCGACATATTTTCCGCTCCACCTGCTAAAACAATCTCGGCTTCGCCCAATAAAATATGTTGTGCCGCTGTTACTACGGATTGCATACCTGACCCGCATAGTCGGTTTAACGTCAGTGCTGGAACTTCTTCAGGAACGCCCGCTTTTAATCCAATGTGGCGCGCAATATATGCGGCCCCTTTTCCTGTATGAATCACATTGCCATAGATGACATGATCGACTTGTTCAGGTTGCACATTCGAGCGCCTCAATGCTTCCACTGCGGTTGCTGTACCGAGCTCCGTCGCACCTACCTTCGCAAAAGATCCTCCAAACTCTGTAAATGCCGTTCGTGCTCCATCGACGATGTATACATTACTCATATCCCATCTTCCTCTCCCCATAACTCACAATTTCCTGTGAGTTTTATTTCTCCCATTGAATCGGCTATCTCATTATCTATAGTTGCTTTCATGTAATACCAATAGCGTTAATCCTGCACTTCATATAGAACCTGACTCACGCCTTTGCCTCAACTTTCGGCCAAAGTGTGTGCTTCAACACTTTCCCGGATGCATTTCTCGGCAGTTCATCCAAAAACTCCACTTCTATTGGCACTTTGTACTTCGCGAGTTGCGTTCTGCAGTATTCAATAACCTGCTTTTCAGTAATCGATTTCCCCTCTTTCATCACTGCAAATGCTTTTGGTACTTCACCATAAACTTCATGCGGCACACCGACAACTGCCGCTTCCAACAACTCTTGAATTTGATACAATACTTCTTCCACTTCAACCGGATAGACATTCTCTCCACCGCGATTGATCATATCTTTTTTCCGATCAACGATATATAGGAGTCCATCTTCATCAAATCTTCCTAAGTCGCCCGAGTAAAGCCAGCCATCTTTAATCGCTTGTAGGGTTGCTGCCTCATTTCTTAAATAACCTTTCATTACTTGTGGTCCTTTGACGACAATTTCCCCCACTTGACCAACCGGAAGCGGCTTTCCGTATTCATCAACTACTCTGATTTCAGTTTGCGGAAGTGCCTCTCCTACCGAACCTATTTTTTCAAGTGCAAGATGATCTTTTAATGTCGAAGCGGCTGGCGTATTTTCCGTTTGACCATATAGATTTTGCACTTTGACATTCGGGAAAGTTTCTTTTAGTTTCTTTACTAATTCATAAGGCATCGGAGCTGCACCGTACGCAAATAATCGAAGTGTCGGAAGCTTCATATCATGAATTTGAGGTAAGTTCAAAATGATTGTGTACATTGCCGGTACACCAAAAAACATTGTCGGGCCTGCCCCTTGTAACAGGTTAAGGGTTTGGACTGTGGAAAATGCTTCTTCGATAATGATTGAACCACCTTTATACGTTACCGGTACAACAAAAACATGACTTGCAGCACAGTGGAATAATGGCGTTGAGACTAGCATTCTATCCTTATCCGATACACTCATTGCTTCTGACCAAATCTCTGCCGTCGCAAGAATGTTTTGATGTGTCAACATGACACCTTTTGGTTTACCTGTTGTGCCTGATGTGTACATAACAACGGCTGTGTCGTTTGCATTTAATTGGACAGGAGAAAATTCCAGGGAAGACTCTTCTAAAATCCCCCCTAGCAGTTCTCCTCCGTCAATTGTTAATTTCTCTTGAAATACGTGTTCTAACTCATTAATTATTTGTTCAATCCTGATATCATAAATGAGTGCTTTTGCTTCTGATTGATTGCAAATATATTCCACTTCAGGAGCAGCTAATTTCGTGTTGATGGGCATGACAGAAAATCCACCTAATTGAATTCCGAAGTAACATACAAGAAATACATCTGAATTCAGTGAATACAGCGCAATAATATCGTCCTTTTTATATCCTTTAGATTGAAAGTAAGCGGCTACTCTTTTCACTTTTTCGTAAAATTCGCCATATGTCCATTCGCGTCCGTTATAAAAAGTGAAGACTTTACCCGGTTGATTTTCAGCATAATTTGCTAAAACTTCTGGCATGAACATTTCTTCCCATCCCCTCATTTCAATAATTTAACAATGTAATCTCCAAAGTAGGTTTTCAATTCATCTTTCGGGATTCTTCCACTTGGGTTATACCACTGTTGAATCCAGTTCATCGCGCCGAGTATCATCATTCTTACGATGATTGTCTCTGTTGGGTGAAACTCCTTTGAATTGATACCCCTTTCGATGATCCGATCGAATAACTCCGCGTAATCTTTACGAAGTTTTAAAACCTCTTCTAATTGATCCGCGTCGTAGATTTGTCTAGGTTCCAAAATCATATTGAATGTCTCTTTTTCTTCAATTGCGTAATCTATATGCATTGCAATCATTCTTCGAAGGACTGCTTCTGCCGACCCTTTTCCATCTAATTCATTTTCAAGTTCAATCGTTGCTTGAAAGAGTACGAAACTATGACATTGGTACATCAAGTCGCTCTTACTTTTAAAGTAATAATACAAAGAACCTTTCGTCATCAAAAGCTCTGCTGCAATTTCCTCCATCGTCGCTCCATCATAGCCTCTTTGATTTACAATAGTGATTGCTGTCAATAATATCTGTTCTTTCTTCTTCAATGTTCTTTTCTCAGAGAGCTTCATTTTTCCACCTCTACGCAAGCGTTTTCATTTTCAGTAAATTCCTTTATGGATGGTACCGCAATGTATTGGTACCTTCTTGCTATTTTGTATTCTTTCATTTAATCATTGTTAAATTAACTGATAATTCTAACCTTGTAGTTATTTTAGCAATCTACAAATTAGATTGCAAGTCCTTTTTGAACATTGTTTGAATTTTAAATCATAGTTCAAATATGTATGTAACGGGCAGTTGGAGGCGATTTTTGGGCAGTTATGTGCGGGGATTGGGCGGGGGTTTGTGATATTCGGGCGGTACTGCGTGGGGATTGGGCGGTTAATGGCGATATTTGGGCAGTCCAAACCCATATTCGGGCGGTCCGATTTCTCGTGGCAATCCTCACTCCAAAGTGCACTTTTCAGTTCTCCTTGTCTCTCTGTTGTTCTACTTTAGTGTAGTGCTGTTACACTTTAGTACCAGCTCAATGTTCTTTTGAATGTACTTCTATTAGAAGAACTCTTATCATCATTTGCGTTTGGGTGGGTATTAAGTAACAGAATAATCTTAAAACGATAAAATATATGCTAATAGTACAAAAATAGAACCTCCCCAACCGCAACAGGTGACGTAATATTCAACCTAAGTTGGTTATACTGAACTATATAAAGTCAGCGGGGGAGTCCCCCACCCCCAACTGATGGTTAGTTGACTCATTCGGGCATTTATGGGCAGTGGGTTCCCTACTGTTGTTTTCATTCCCGAGAATACTAGACGTGGGGATCGAGGAATATAATGAGCGGAAACTGTGAAGTACATCCTCCATGTGGGCACCTTGGATGTATGGAGTTATTGGTGCAACCGGCCTGATTAGAGTTGGACATTATGTCCAATTCAGTCGGGTTTTTATTATGATGGGAGGAATGAGTGGTATTAATAAAATCCTAGATACTAAGGTACAAGCGTGCAGTACGTCAGGACCCTCTTTTGCTTTAGGACAGGCTTATGTCGATGAAATTATTCGTGATGAACAGAACCGTATTGCCAATGAAATCCATGATAGTGTCTCGCAAAGGTTGTTTGGTCTGTCTAGTTCCCTGCTTAGTTTGCAGATGAATGGTCAAGATATGACTTCTGATGAATTGAATGAAGAGTACCAGTTTTTATCTCAGTCGGTGAATATGACCATTATAGAACTTCGAGCAGCTATCTATCAACTCAGTTCCATCAAGAAAGGCGAGGACGATTTTCTTATCCGCCTTAAAAACTTTTTTTACGAGTACGCACGTCTCGTTGATGTACGGATAGATTACCAAATTACGGGTGACGAAGCGTTTATTTCGGAGGAATTAAAGCAGTCGCTTTATCGGATTATTTCTGAAGCGTGTGGCAATGCGGTTCGTCATGGTGAGTGTACTGCCATTGAACTAAGGTTGTTTTTATTGGAAGAGAAAACGGTTTTGGAAATTAAGGATAACGGGATCGGCATTAATGTAGACACGCACGAGAGTCAGCAGGAAAAAGGAATCGGTCTCGCTAATATGAAAGATAGTGTTCGTTCTTTCTTTGGTACATTTTCAATTGGTGGATTACAAGGCATTGGAACAGAAATTCAAATTGAAATTCCCAATTTAAATATGAAAAATGAGGTCATCGGATAATGCGAATTGTTAGTGTTGACGATCATCCACTGGTTAGAAAAGGGCTAGCGTCGATCCTTTCTTCAGACGATGCAATGGAAATTGTTGGAGAAGCAACGAATAGCCAAGAGGCGCTTATCCTTTTTCGCACAGCTACGCCTGATTTAGCGATTGTCGATCTTCGATTAGGGAAAGAATTCGGTTTGGATTTGATCGCAGAAGCAAAACAACAAGGCATCACTTGCAAGTTCGTTGTGCTCACTTCATCAATAGATGCGCTCGATTTTGAACTAGCCAAACAAATAGGTGTCGATGGTTATATTTTAAAAGAGGCATTCCCTGAGGAACTCCTTCACGCTTTGCGAATTATTGACAAGGGCAGGAAGTATTATGACCCTGGGGTGCTTGACTTTGTTACGAAATCTGAAGTGCCTGTTGAGGAAGACGTACATATCGAACAGCTGACTCCAAAGGAAAAGGAAGTCTTGCTTGAACTCGGCATGGGCCATTCCAATAAGCAAATCTCACAGGCATTGTATATCACCGAGTACACTGTAAAAAAACATGTATCCCAGGTCTTGGCGAAATTGGATTTAGCTGATAGGACGAATGCCGCGCTGTATGCCAATGTGAAGGGGTTGGTGACTTATCACGCGAATTGAGTGGGTTATCGAGTGAAAATCGTCCATTTGGTTTTTTCGTGTGGGCGGTTGTGTGCGGGGTTTGAGCGGTTGATGGCGATATTTGGGCGGTTGTGTGTGGGATTTGAGCGGTTGGTGGCGATTTTCGGGCGGTTGTATGCGATATTTGGGCAGTCTAGCACCATATTCGGTCGGTCATCCGCGGGGTTTGAGCGGTTAAAACCATTATACGAGCGGTCGTGCGTGGTTGGACATTTTTAGGGATTAGTTGGCTGCTTCGATGGGTTTGTTGGACACTTTTTGATTGGTTGGACATTTCCGCGCGTTGGGATTGAGCGGTTGGTGGCGAGTTTCGGGCAGTCTAGCACCATATTCGGGCGATCATCCGTGGGGTTTGAGCGGTTAAAACCAATATACGAGCGGTCGCGCGCGGGATTCGAGCGGTCCAAACCATTATACGAGCGGTCGCCCTTGCGCCGCCCCCCACAATTCAACTACAAAAAAATCGCCTACACGGAAAATACGTGTGGACGATTTTTGTAGACTATTTTATTGCCTATTTCTCAAAACTCACTAAACCTAACACCATTGCCATCGATTTCCTGCAACAGTTGAATTTCCTCCTCCGTCAGTGGGACAAACGCTTCAAAGTCTTCGTGTTTTTCGACGGTGAAACCTGTTTTTTCGATGACTTCCTCATATGTAACTGCTGGAAATAGGGATAACAACTTCAAACGCTTATCTGTTTCAGATATTTTGAATACGCCGAGTGGTGTGATGACGGTTTCTGTATTTCCGGCAGCTGTGACCACGTCGAGCTTGTCAACAAGCCCTCGTTTGTCGTGGGTTGTTTTCCACAAAATGCCTCTTTTCACTGTCGGAAGCAATGCTGCACTTCCCGCTCCGCCTGGTAAACGGACTTTTGGTTTATCGAAAGTACCGATTGCGCTTAAGTTTAATCGGCCTTGGCCGTCAATTTGTGCGCCGCTTAAAAACGCGACATCCAGTCCACCGCGTGCCGACAAGTCGAAAATATCCGAGAGTGGAAAATCGACGATTGCGCCTTCACTTAACGATGCATCCGCTGTCGAAACGCTTGAGTAATTCGAAGGTTTTGCGTCCACGCCGCCTGCGATACTTAGATAGACGGCGTTTTTAGCGTGCAATCTTTTCGCCAATTGAATGGCAATTGCTGGCATCGGTGAAGCGACACCATGGAAAACGCGTTCCCCGTCATTAATGAGCCGCGCCATGGCCACTGTTATATAATCACCCGTTTGTAAGTTAGACATGCGTGACGGCCCCCTTTGCCTGTTCCAAATAGCTTGCGGGATCTTTTAGATAGCTAGCCACTTCAACTTCATCAATTGCGTAAAACGGTGCACAACTTCCCGGCGCCGCCCCTTTCTCAGCAAGGACAACACTTTCAACAAGGAATCCAGGGATTTGCGGTTTATTTTCCCAACTACTAGAATCAATGATCTTTTCTGCAGTTACAATTACTCTTTTAGCTGCTTTGACCATGATCAAGTCTTCAAACAATGCGCCATTTACATAGGCATTTCCATTTTCATCAGCGATATTGGCATGGATAATGGTGACGTCAGGCTGTAATGCAGGGACAACAGCCGTTTCTTTATTGGTAAATGGACAGGTTACGTAACGGACCAACCCAGTCAATTCGGGTAGCTCGCTTCCTTGAAAACCATTGATTGGCTGGAAAGGAGCGCCGTAAATGCTTGCCCGAAGACCAGCGATTACACTAGCGCAGGCGTGTTCATGGACGACAATTTCTCCATTTTGAACGCCTTTTCGGTAATTTTGCGCCAAACCGAGCATTTCAAAACCGATATAGCCCGCGTACACCGAACGGATTGATTTTGCCAAAGCAAGTAAATCGATATCGAGTGCACCCGCTGTTTTAATGATTGAAAGGTCTTTTTTCTCCTGCCGAATTAATTCCACAACAAAAGCGAGCGGAGAGCGATGCAATGCATTACCGCCGAGTGCTAGCAACGAGCCATCAGTAATTGAGGCGGCTGCCTCCTGTATAGATAATTGTTTAGACAAATCAAATCCCCCATTTCAACTGATTTAAAATCACCCTATTACAATCCCATCAGGATCCAGAGCATACAATGTATCCAGCTCAAGTTTGGTCGGCGCATCAACATACGTCCAATCTTTGCTAATTGCGATTGGGAAACTGCTTTGTTCCTGCACGTCGTCTAGCGTAAATCCTTTGAACAGTTGCAGTAATGTCATTTTCTTTGTTTCATCATCAAATCCGTAAATCCCTAGCTGTGTAATGACACGGTATGGGCCTGTGTTCGCTGGCAATCCAACCTTTTCCCGCTCGCCTTTGCCTGTTAAGTATCCCGGGCTCGTTAGGAAATCGAGTTCAGCGACAAACTTCTTACGGTCTTGCCTCATTAAAATAATTGTGCGTTCACATAAGGATGCGATATCCGCTCCTCCGCCTGAACCTGGGAGTCTTACTTTTGGATTTTCCCAGTCACCGATGACGGTTGTGTTTAAGTTTCCGTAGGCATCAATCTGTGCCCCGCCTAAGAAACCATAGCGGATCCAGCCTGCTTGCGCTAAACTCATGACGTAATCCATCGAACCTACTGTTACGCCGTTTTCATATGTTAATGATTCACTTACTTGAATCGGTAGTCTGCCGGTTGGTTTCCCACCGACACCGCCTCCTTCATAGACGAGTAGAATGTCGGGTGCGTGCGTATTGAGTGCCAGCACGGATGCGAGTAACGGCATCCCTGTTCCAACGAAAACAGCCGTGTCTTTCGGCAATACGCGAGAAGCCGCGATGATCATTTTTTCTGTTTCAGTTGCCATCTTTACCCTCTCCTTTTCGCTACTTTTGGATATGGAGCCAGTTTCTTTTCGATCTTTTTCAATTGATTGACAACACGGACGCCGCCGATTTTCTCCAAGTACTGATAATGATCTTTGCTTCCGTGGACGTATGTTTCCAAGTAATCTGCAACGCCCTCATCTGATATAGATGCGTCGAGCCAGATTTGCCAATGGTCTTCATCGAATGAATACAAGCCTGGAACTTGATTTGGGTGGGAACCGTATGGGGTTTCGACAACCGCATCAACGACGAAATAAGGAATTTTCGTCAATGCCGGATCATTCTGGATGACTTCATCGTGCACGATTTCTTCCGCAGTGATCAAAACGAATTTCGCAGCATGTGCAATTTCGATGTCTTCCGCGATATTGCCGTCTATTTGACAATTGCCGTACCGATCTGCACGGTGGACATGAATGATGGCTACATCTGGATAGCATGCAGGCAAGAGTTCCACGGGTTCATTGGTAAATGGATCGACAATTGTTTTAGAACCGCTGTACTGCAATGTATCTGTTCCAAGAGATGACCTGGTCGGATAAAATGACAATCCTTTCATTGCAGCTGTGAAACGCCATTGGAATCCTGCATTCGTCGTTTCCGATAGGACTTTAAGGCGTCCCGATTCAACTGCCGCTCTTGCAGGCCTGGCCAATCCGCGCACTTCATCCGCAAACCCGTAAGATACTTCCGCTTTCGTTACGTTGCCTGATGCCGCGAGTAATTGCCAGTCATGCTGGGATCCTTTCGTTCCGATTGTTAGGTCTCCAACTTTTTGGCGAATGATTTCGTGGACCGCCGCAAGTGGGTTACGGACAGAACCCATGCCGCCGAATACGACGTAATCGCCTGCTTTGACACCGCGCGATACCGCCTCGTCAATTGTCGTCAACTTATCTCTTTTCACCATCGATTTATGCTGTTGACGGAAAGCCCTCATTTCGTCTGGGTGCGCCCATCCGTATAACTTGGATGAAGCTGTTTCTTTTGTAGTAGTCATTTTTTATTCCCCCTTATCTTCTATCGACTGCTTTTGCCGAGCGGTCTCCGGCGAATTGAATGAGCTGTACTATGATGATTAAAATGACGACAGTTGCCAGCATGATTTCATTTTCAAAACGATAGTAACCGAAGCGAATCGCTAAGTCCCCGATACCACCTCCACCAATCATCCCGGCCATTGCCGAGTAGCTCAGTAAGCTAATAACTGTGACGGTAAGTCCGGCAATCATCCCTGATCTCGCTTCTGGAAGCAACACATCCTTGATGATCAACCACGCAGATGCACCGGTAGATTCGGCCGCTTCAATGACGCCTTTGTCAATTTCCCGCAAAGACGTTTCCACCAGGCGGGCATAGAATGGGATTGCCGCAAAGGTCAGTGAAACACTCGCTGCAGTGGGTCCCATTGTCGTACCGAGAATAAGTTTCGTCACAGGAATCAAAACGACGAGTAGTATAATGAAGGGAATCGATCGAATAACATTGACGATTGTCCCTGCGACACTCTGTAGGACTCGGTTTTGCCAGAACATCCCTTCACTTGTTACAAATAGACCAACGCCTAAAGGAACACCGATGACGATTGCAAATGCGACGGCAATCCCCATCATCCAAGACGTTTCAAGAAAAGCATTTCCGAAATCAGTAATAATATCAGGCGGCATTTGCGAGCACCTCCAATTGGTTTGTCCGTGTTGTAATATAGTCGATTGCATTCTGTAATTCTGTTTTTTCTCCATCAATTTCAATGATGAGCGTTCCAAGCGGACGGTCCTGTATGTACGTTATCTGACCGTGAAGAATATTGATGGCGACGTTGTATTTCTTCAACGTTTCTGCAATGACGCCTTCTTCAGCAGATTCCCCGCGGAACACGATTTGGACGATTGACCCTTTTCGGCCCGTTAGCAAGCGATCTGGCAATGTTAAAGAATGGACCGTTTGCACAAATTGCTTTGTTAAAGCCGTTGCTGGATTCGCGAACAAGTCATAGACGTCACCTGCTTCAACGACTTTCCCGTTTTCCATTACTGCGATGCGGTGACAAATCTGTTGTACGACTGCCATTTCGTGCGTGATCAAGACAATTGTAATGCCTAATGTCTGATTGATTTCCTGAAGCAATTCTAAGATGGACGCTGTCGTTGTCGGGTCAAGCGCCGAGGTTGCTTCATCACATAGCAACACTTTCGGTTCATTTGCCAGTGCACGTGCAATGCCGACACGTTGTTTTTGTCCACCCGATAATTGAGCTGGATAATGTCCCGCACGATCCGACAAGCCGACCATGTCAAGTAATTCAGCGACGCGTTTCTTGATTTCACTCTTGCTTTTGCCCGCAGCTTTCAATGAAAATGCGACATTATCTGCGACCGTTTTCGAGCTGATCAAATGGAAATGTTGAAAGATCATGCCAATCTTCACACGTTCTTTCTTAATCTCTCTCTTCGTCAATGAAGTCATTTCTTTTCCGTCGATGAAGATTTGCCCCGCCGTCGGTGCTTCCAACATGTTCAAGCAGCGCAACAATGTACTTTTTCCGGCGCCACTGTAGCCGATAATTCCGAAGATTTCACCTTGCTGAATGGTCAGGGTGACATCTTCAACGGCTTTCACGTCTTTATATTGTTTTGTCACATTGACGATTTCAATCATTTAAGTCACTCCTTTTCTGCTTGATAAGGTGGTAGCACATAACCCGCTGCATTTTCTTTCGTGTATTCATAGAATTCGTCGGAATGATACGCTGCCTTCAATGCTTTGGCAAACGGCTTATCTTCGTCTTCTTTTCGTATCGTCAAGTAAATCAAGTAATCTTCAGATGTTTTCTCCACATCGACCGCTTCTGTTAATTTCAAACCTGATGCCAGAGCGAAGTTCCCATTGACGAATGCGAAGTCAGCATCACCGAGTGACCTAGGTGTTTGCGCCGCATCCAGTGGTTGGATTTTCAAGTTGTATTTATTGTTTTCCACGTCTTTTTCGGAAGCTGTTATCGGATTAACATCCTCAGAGATTGTGATCCAGCCGTAGTCTTCCATCATGTTCAAAGATCTTGCCAGGTTTGTTGGGTCGTTTGGCAACGTCACCGTCATGCCTTCTTTTACATCCTCAAGAGCTGTATGTTGGTCCGAATAAAGTGCAATTGGAGCAGTCGGAACGCCATATGCAGGAACGAGGTCCATGTCATGGGATTCATTGAAATTCACTAAATAGTTTCTATTTTGGAATAAGTTCGCGTCGATATTTCCTTCATTTAGCGCATTGTTCGGCTGGATATAATCATTGAACTCGACAATCTCAACCTCGAAGCCGTCTTTTTCAAGTATAGGAATAATCCCTTCCTTCAATTGATCACTATAAGGACCCGCTGTTGCGCCGATCTTAATCTTCTTTTCATCATCTGCAGATGCAGACCCGCACCCCGCCAATACCAGTACACTAATTGCAATAAGCAATAAATTTCTAAACACTTTTTTCATCTTCTATTCCCCCTAAATTTCTAATTTATATACAAAAAAGGCCTCCAGCAATTCGCAATATTGTCTTTGAACAATATCGTGAAAGTCAAGAGGCCTCCGGTTGTCCGGTCAGCTTCACTTCTTATTTTCAGTTTTCAGTACTGGGAACCGTTTTTTCTCAGTTCGATCGATTTGAACGATTTGTCCTTCATGGATGGTAATGTGTACCTCTCCAAAATCCAAACCTTTCAGCGCCTGCGTAATCGCATCGATTTTAACTACATCCTCATTCACTTTCAAAACCATTGCGCATCCTCCTTTTTTTTACTGAGTGAAAGTCACAACGTCTAATCTGATGATTGGCAATCAATTACGCCTCGGCGTAATTGCGTCCAGATTTTGAATCGAGCTTGCTCGATTAACTCCTTTCAAAATCTGTGACATCCGCCGGAGGCTTTATCTTTGTTCAGCGGGCGGTTGGACACCCATTGAACAGGATAACAAAACCACATTCATCTCCCACCTATAGAGGTGAGAGTCTTCTGCTGAAAAAAGATAAAAAAGCGGCCTCTTGTGAACTAAGAGGTCGCCGAAACACGTAGTTTGTAGGCAAAACCTCTCATCTGTCAGATGACGAACGACATCTGCTGGAATTGGCACCGTTTGAATGAATTCAATGGTTGCTGAGGCGTCAAAGGGCCAGTCCCTCTGCCTCTCTTTATAAGAGTTTTGTTTATGTAATTGATATTCATAATAATCCATCTATTCCGATGTGTCAACTATACTTTAAAACTATTTACTTTTTAAGTGACGCCTCTACCAATTTTTCATTCCAATTCTCGCGAATGAAGGGCGCTCTTCCCGACTCTTCTTTGAAGACTTTATATTTTTCTGGGTTCTTTTGATAATAGTCTTGATGATAGTCCTCAGCTGGATAAAAGATAGTTGCTTCAACGATTTCTGTGACAATTGGTTTTTCAAAGCGTCCACTTTGGATTAATGCTTCTTTTGAGCGTTCCGCAACTTGTCTCTGTTCCTCATTATGATAGATGATCTCCGTGCGGTAAGAAGTTCCCCGACTGCCAAACTGACCATCTGCATCCGTCGGGTCAATTTGCTGCCAATAGAGGTCTACTAATTTTTCGTATGAAAAGACTGTCGGATCGTATGTGATTTGCACCGCTTCCGTATGTCCCGTAACCCCCGCACGCACTTCCTCGTACGTCGGATTTTCAGTGACGCCTCCAATATAACCGGAAACTACTTTTTCAATACCGGGTTGCGTATCAAACGGCTGCACCATACACCAAAAACACCCACCCGCAAATGTTGCCAATTCAACTTTTTTCTCAGTCATCATAATCCCCCTTTTCGTTATAATAAACGCCCCTGTCATATAAAAACGACCCCTTCCTATAAGAAGAGGTCGCCGCATGACAAATATCGCGTGCAAAACCTCTCATCTGTCAGATTCATAATAAATCTGTTGAAATTGGCACCGTTTGAACACTGTTCAATGGTTGCCGAGGCTTCACAGGGTCAATCCCTCCGCCTCTCTTTATAAGAGTTTTAGCTATGTAATTGATATTCATACTAGTCTATCCATTTAGATAAGTCAATGTCTGAAAATATAATTTTGTGATTTTTTACTATATTGAGTAAGATATACGATGTTTGAATGTTTAATATCATGTGATAAAAGAACTAGAGGTAAGCAGCATTGTTAATACTTTTAAATAGGTGAGTAAGTGAGTGGAATTGGTGCTATTGGTACTTAAGGATTATTAATTATTAACCGATTTAAATTTGGTTGGGTTTCTTTGTTACTTCTTAACGGTTTTTCTGGATAGCGTTTTGTGTGACTTAGTGACTGTTAGTGAGTCGGTTTTGTGGGGTGTAGATATCGGTGGTTGAAAACAATATTTGGGCGGTCCTCCGCCGGGTTCGGGCGGTCGCTAAACAGATTCGAGCAGTCTACCGGCGGCTTCGGGCGGTCGCAAACCAGATTTGAGCGGTCTACCGGCGGATTTGGGCGGTCTCTATCGATATACGGGCAGTCTCCCCCCCGTTTTATTGACGGTCAACCACTTAGAGATGGGCGTGTGTAGGAATATAATCCGTAGGCTACCAAAAAGGCCACCTTCGAAAAATTCATTCCTCTGTAGGCACTTGAATCGAATGTTTTGTTAAATAATCCTTTTTAAAGTCGGGATAGTGAGATTTCCACAAGGTATGTACGAAATACAAAAAGGGCAGCGCGGCTATTGGCAGTAGGAATAATAAGAACCAATATGGACTTTCCGTAATTCCTAGGATTGCGCCGCCTATGATTCCAAACAGAATATAAAGAATAGAACCAGAACAAAGGCTTGCGTAGAGAAGCAAAAAAACGATATTCATATAAACCAATACATACATGGTCATCTTTTTCCTTTTACCTTGTACCTGCTGACTTAACTTCCAGTTCGCCTTTATTTCCGAAGCGGACTGTTTCAATACTTCTCTTATATTTAGCATTATTTTCTTCATTTATTCGAGACCTCCATTACTTCTCCGCATACAAAATCTGTAACACTTTTCTTACTTTTCCAATTCGTATGTTGCGTTATAAATTTAAAATCACTGTCGATAATCTGTGAATTTACTATAGAAACAAAGATTTATATTGCAGGTATGGATTTATATTTCCAGATTTCTAACAACTTAGCTACTGGCTTGGTTTTATGGGCGGTCCACAGCAAGCTTCGGGCGGTTTCTCCCGATATACACGCGGTCAACCGTGGGATTCGGGCTGTCTTACTCTATATATGGGCGGTCAACCGCGAACCTGCAAATAAATGAATATACTACAATGTTGCACCCCAACAAGGATTGACTTTGTATTCAACGTTTGCAACATAACGGAAGTACCGTTTTATGTAAACTCTGGAATCATATCTTCACTTCTATCTTTTACTTTTTTTAGATTCGTCTTGTCTTTCATTCAGTGGTAAACCAAACTCTGGATAAACCTGCTTTACACTATCTATATTTTTAACAATATAAAAATATCTATGGATATAAACGGAGAAATAGGCAGTGATAATCGAGACAAAGGAAAGTAATAATACTAAGAAAAGCATTTTTGCAGAATCACTATAGAGGAGTGATAGCACAAGTTGACCTATCACATATCCAATCCCACCAATTGACAGCCAACGGATATTGATACTCTTCATCTGTTGCATTTTATGGTAGGTTCCCGAGTAAAGGGCTTTTATATTTAGCCAATTAATCGTCAACAGTAATCCGATAAACAGAAACAGCCCAATAATAAAAGGTACTTTCCCCACCGCTCCAACATTGTAATACAACAATTTTTGCGATGCTAAAAAATAGACATATGTATTAACAACCCCATATACACCAAAAAAGAGATAATAGGACTTCTCAAATTTGTATGGGGCGAATAAATAAAGCAATGCCCAAATTTGTAGGATAACTACCGGCACAATTGCCGCCATAAAATAAGTAAACGAAAATGGCGCACCCAGAATTGGAAGCATTCCAGTCATATATAAGCAGATTAAGAAAAACCCAATAATATTCGATCTGTTTTCCTTAGGTGTTTGGAATTTCAAATAAGATAACGCAATCTTATCAATTTTTTTCTTTTCGATTTTAGGTTCTCTCCTATCCTTTAAACCAAGAAAAAATACTATCGTTAATGTTTTTTACAACTTTTTATAGCATCACCAATTGATTCTGTTTCTCCGTCGTTATGCCGGGTGACACCGACCTGGGAAGAAATAACTTATCCTTTCTTATCTTATAAAAAAAGTTTTTTTGCTGATTCACTATAAAGGAGTGATAAGGCAAGTTGGACGATTACATATCCCATTGAACAACTAAAAGCGTTACAGTCCTGAAAATATCATTTTCCGTAAACTCTGGAATCATATCTTCACTTCTTTCTCTTACTATTTTTAGATTCGTCTTGTCTTTCATTCAGTGGTAAACCAAAAGAGGGGTATACCTGTTTTACGAGATCCATATTTTTACTAATATAATAGTATCGGTGAATGTAGACTGTAAAATAAGCCGTGAGTAGTGATAATAGTGAGAGTAATACTATGAAAATTATCATTTTTGCAGATTCACTGTAGACGAATGTTAATATGAGTTGGGCAATTACATATCCTATTCCCGCAAATGATAAATAGCGAACGTTAATACTCTTCATCTGTTGCATTTTATGGTACGTTCCTGAGTAAAGCGCCTTTATATTAAGCCAGTTTATCGATACCAATATGCCGATAAACAGTATAAATCCAATAATAAAAGGAGTCTTTCCTACTGATTCTAAATGGAGATAAAGTAATTTTTGTATTGCTAAGAAAAACACAAACGTATTGACTACCCCGTATATCCCGAAGAAGAGATAATAAGACTTCTCAAACTTGTAGGGGGCAATTAAATAAAGCAATGCCCATATCTGGATTAAAATAATGGGTACAATTGCTATAGTAAAGTACAGGGATGAGAATGGTACAGCAATGATTGGAATCATTCCAGCCACGTATAGAAAAATGGAAAAGAACACAATAATATTCTTTCTGTTTTCTTGAGGAATTTGGAATCTTAAATAAGACAACGTAACCTCATCAATCACTTTTTTTTCGATTTTAGATTCGCCCCTATCCTTTAAACCAAGAAGACACATTATCGTTAATGTTTTTTACAAATTTTTCATTGCATCTCCAATTGAATCCATTTCTCCGTCGTTATGCCGGGTAGCAGCGGTCTCAATCCATATACAGGCGGCCCTCCGCGATATACGAGCGGTCTCAATCCACATTCGAGCGGTCCACCGCCAGCTTCGAGCGGTCGCACTCCATATATGGACGCTCCACCGCGAGTTTCGAGCGGTCTCTCTCCATATACAGGCGGTCCACGCGATATATAAGCGGTCCCCAGCAAGCTTCCACCGCCCGCATCCACTATTCAGGCGAAACAGCTAAAAACGTCGCAATCATAAGTAGCATTGCAACGCTTTCTTCATTTTACAGATTCAAATTTAAAATTATCCATCTTCACGACTTGGTTATCCTGTTCAAGTGTGTCAATAAGTGCTTCCTGTTCAGGCGTTATGCCGAGGGAGAATGGGACTGCATGGTTTGGTTGAATGATTCCTGTATCTGTTTCGGAAAGGTTCACTTCAACGCCTTCCCATATGAATTCCCCAGAATCGAGGCCTAACGTATAATCGAACGAGATGTTTTTCATGGGTTCATCCAAGCGGTTGATGGCTAAGAATAGCAATGATGCGTTTTCTGTTCCACTGTCCACGATATCGATAATATTAATACTGAAATCATTGGCGAGTCCCATATCTGCATCTTCTGTAATCATTCGATTTAACTCTTTATAGACTTCACTGTTTTCAATTGTTACGCCGGCCTCTTCGTCCGCTTTCAATAATTGTAACGAAAGTGCCTCTTGTTCAACGGTTTTATCCACTTTTTCTTCAGCCCCTAGTTGTTTATTGTCGTCCTTCGAGGCACATCCTGCCAAAAGTACTAATGCTACTGTCAATAAAAATAATATTTTTTTCATGTGAATCCTCCCAATCTAATTTCAAAAATTAACGCGTTGCTTTTTTTCAGTGGTGCCTACAGACATCTCCACATTGGTTTGCCTTGCATTCGTATCTTTGACCTCTACGAATATGGGCGTTTTCCGACTCATTTCATGTTCATCAGTCTTTTGTCTAGTTTCATAGCACAAACAATTGTCAAATTGCAGTGAACGAATGACAATTTCCATTTCACAACTTTCTTCCTTTGGCTGAGTCTTCAGATTCCAAATATCCTCTCTTATCGAAATTAAAGCTTTTGAAGCGGAACTTGCAATACAAGATGACGAGCTGCTCGGGCAATACAAAAATCATTGTATAGAAGATACCGAAAGAAATGAATGTTATGGTGGCCTCTTCAATATCCGCCAAGTTGTAAGTTCTCACGGCAAATTGAACGATAAACACAAGTGCGGTACTTCCGATAATTGCTGCCGGAATATACGTTTTATTTTCGAAATTCGCTCGAAGTTCATCTCGTTTCGAGCCCTTGCGATACTTCCCTTTTCTCAATAAAATAGAAAATCGGATGACAGTAGCAACGAAAAGCAAGACTCCAAGTGACAATGTCACCATAGTAAATGTCAGTAGTGACTTTTCTGAGACTTACTGGTTCTCTCCTAGTAAAAATAACGGTTTCTCTCGATATTCGGGCGGTCCACAGCGATGCTTCGAGCGGTCGCTCTCGATATATGAGCGGTACACCGCAAGCTTCGAGCGGTCTCTCTCAATATAGGGGCGGTACACCGCGAACTTCGAGCGGTCTCTCTCAATATACGGGCGGTCCTCCGCAGGCTACGAGCGGCCTCACACAATATACGGGCGGTCCCCAGCGAGCTTCGAGCGGTCTCTATCGATATACGAGCGGTCCACCACGAATTTCGAGCGGTTTCTCTCGTTATATCATCAGTCTCCCCGCACAATAGAAATGCATAGAAAAACTCATTCCTCTTGACGCACTTGAATCGAATGCTTTGTTAAATATTCTCTTTTAAAACCAGGATAGTAAGGGGTCCACATGTTATGTACAAAATACAAAAATGGCAGCGCGGCTACTGGCAATAGAAATAACAAGAACCAATATGGGCTTTCCGTGATTCCTAGGATTGTGCCGCCTATGATACCAAACAGAATATAAAGTATGGAAATAAAACAAAGACTTGCGTAGACAAGAAAAAAACCGGTATTCATATAAACCAATACATACATTTTCATCTTTTTACTTCTTCCTTGTACGAGTTGACTAACCTTCCAATTCGCCTTTATTTCCGAAGCAGATTGCTTCAATACTTCCCGTACGTTGCTCATTATTTTCTTCACGTTTTCTAGACCTTCAAAATTTTCCTGAACATAAAAGCGCTACAACTTTGTAAAAAGCTGTAGCGCTTTTTTTATTTTTCCAATTCAAATTTAGCGTTTTCAATTTTCACAGTTTTGTTTTCTTCGGTCATCAATTGAAGCAGTTCTTTCCCTTCTGGCGTAACCGGAACGGTAAATGGAATCGCATGGTTTGGCTGAATAACGCCTGCAAATGATTCGGATAGGTCTACTTTTTCACGGTTGAATACATATTTTACAGTACCCTCCGTTTCAACGCCCAACGTGTATTCTAACGTAATATTTTTGATTCCTTTTTCCAACCGGTTAATCCCTAAAAATAACATGACACTCTCACCTGCACTCTTTTCTACAAGGTCAATTGCATGAATACTAAAGTCATCCGCAACCCCAATGTCGGGATTGGCTTCTACAAGTCCGGACAATTGTTGATACATCTCTTCTTCCAACGTGACGCCATTTTCCTCGTCCGCTTTCAATACTTGCATTGAAAGTGCTTGTTGCTCTGTATCTTTTTTCACGTTTTCTTCATCTCCTGTCTTCGGTTGTTCGTCATTGGTGGCATTACACCCCACTAATAGTATTGCAATGAGTAAAATTCCAAGTAGCTTCTTCATTTCGAGACTCTCCCATCATGAATTAAAATTACTGTTGATAATCTGTTGATTTACTATAGAAACAAAGAATTATATTGCAGGTAACGATTTGTATTTCCAACCTTTTTACGACTTAGTTACTGGCTTGGTTTTATGGGCGGTCAGTCGCTGGATTTGGTCGGTTTCACTCGATATACGGGCGGTCCACAGCGAGCTTCGGGCTGTCTCTCTCGATATACGGGCGGTCCACAGCGAGCTTCGGGCGGTCTCTCCCGATATACGGGCGGTCCGCAGCGAGCTTCGAGCGGGCGGTCAACCACAAGCCAACAAATAAATGTTGCACCCCAACGAGGATTGCAACATTTTAATAAGATTATCTATTCAAGTGTTCATGCACTTTTCGTTGCCCTGCGCATGACATCCAATATTTCCTTAATTATTTCACTATTTGTACTGTTTTTTCCTTCTAGCAATTCCACTTCATTTTCATTAATCATTTTAAATGTCCAATTGCCTGTTGGTGATGTGAGTATATGTAATCCTTCAATCGACCAATTACTATCTTCTTTATAAAACATCATCAAACGGCTGTTATGTATCTTGTTTTTAATGGAATGATTCAACTTTTTAGTTATGCTGGTCAAATTACGACTTTCATTAAATGGCTCTAGTTCACCGGTATCCAAAACCAAATCTTTTTCCACGCATGTATTATACATGGATGTCGTAATAAGAATTCTATCCTTCATTTGCGCGTGTTGTTTTTCAACGCCAGCAAGCATACGTGGATAGATGACGCCATTCCATGTGTCGTCAGGAGCCCCGTGCATATAGAGCGTGTAATTATTTCCCAAAGTTTTAGAGCATTCGACTACATTCTCTGTACCAAAATAGAATACGTTTTTCTTTTTTCCATCCGTTATAATTTCCACAGTCAAATTCGTTCTGGACATAATCCAGAGCGCATTGGCGAACACTTCCTCTAACTTAACTTCACCGTCGACGAGGTTAACAAGCCCACGAAGATGAAGTTTCTTATACGTTTTCTCCCATTCCTTTTCTATTTCCTGTTTTGTTAACGCTATAAATGGATTGGAAAAACCGATGATTTGCTTTGTATTCAGCGTTTGCAACATAACGAAAATATCATTTTCCGTAAACTCTGGAATCATATCTTCACTTCCTTCTCTTACTTTTTTTAGATTCGTCTTGTCTTTCATTCAGTGGTAAACCAAAAGAGGGGTATACCTGTTTTACGAGATCCATATTTTCACTAATATAATAGTATCGGTGAATGTAGACTGTAAAATAAGCCGTGAATAGTGATAATAGTGAGAGTAATACTATGAAAATTATCATTTTTGCAGATTCACTGTAGACGAATGTTAATATGAGTTGGGCAATTACATATCCTATTCCCGCAAATGATAAATAACGAACGTTAATACTCTTCATCTGTTGCATTTTATGGTACGTTCCTGAGTAAAGTGCCTTTATATTAAGCCAGTTTATCGATACCAATAAGCCGATAAACAGTATAAATCCAATAATAAAAGGAGTTTTTCCTACTGATTCTAAATGGAGATACAGTAATTTTTGTATTGCTAAGAAATAGACAAACGTATTGACTACCCCGTATATCCCGAAGAAGAGATAATAGGACTTCTCAAACTTGTAGGGGGCAATTAAATAAAGCAATGCCCATATCTGGATTAAAATAATGGGTACAATTGCTATAGTAAAGTACAGGGCTGAGAATGGTACAGCAATGATTGGAATCATTCCAGCCACGTATAGAAAAATGGAAAAGAACACAATAATATTCTTTCTGTTTTCTTGAGGAATTTGGAATCTTAAATAAGACAACGTAACCTCATCAATCACTTTTTTTTCGATTTTAGATTCGCCCCTATCCTTTAAACCATGAAGAAATACCATCTATCATGCCTGTTGTGCCTTTTTTTATAGCATCACCAATTGAGTCCGCTTCTCCATCATTGTCAACATCCATAATTTTAAACTCACTAAGGAATGCAGTTACTACTACACCTGCAACAAGACCAACTACTGCCCCAACTGCAACGCCAAGAGGTCCACCTGCCACACCAACAACTGCTCCCATCTGAACTCCTGCCCATGCAGAAGCTGCAATCGATGCTCCCGCAACAGCAACGTCTCCAGTCACATTACCAGCAATTTCACTAGTAGACTCGCCATTGTTGACGCCATGATAGATATCTCCGCCTACAGTTGTAGCAATGCCGAGATAGCCGATCTTGTTCCCTGCAAACTTGAAGGATTCTTTCACATTCGTCATCGGATCTACACGGCGGAAGATCTTCGTATAATTCTCTGCATCTCTATGCCGATATATCTTCCTCCTAACACCGATTAATTGTGGTTCAGTTATTTTCACTATGGTTCTTCTATCTCCACGTGGATATACTCTAGTACCGCGGGTAATTCCAAATCCTTTGGCAGCCAAATTGATATCTTTTGCTGCTTGATAGCCTGAATTGCCAAACATCGCCAAGCTTGCAGCGGCATTAATCGGCTTTTCTTGCCAGTCATTTATATTCAGGCCCACTGTTCCTGCAATATCAGTCCACAAATTATCTTCACTATAACTTGGGTTTGCAACGTCTACTCCATTTTCCTTGACGCGCGGATTTTGACTTAGTGCATCTTGTTGTTGTTGATGGTGAAGTTTTGCGATAGGTGCATTTTCTTGAGCTGCATTCCAAGCTTCCCTTGGGAAATTAATAGCGGTCAGTCCTTCTGCCATCAATCCTTCAATATCAGCTACCCATACTTCCATATTAACAATAGCGGCTTCAATCAGCGTCAACGCTATCGTCTGTGTTGCATCGAATTCATTCAAATCGGTAATTGTTTTCTCACGCTTCGTTTGTGCACTTTTCACGCCTTCATGCACTTCGCTGTCATCCAAATGCGGTAGGGCGACGATATCACGGACTTCATCCATGATACCATTGGTTTCGTCCGTCATTGTAAGCGTTAAGTCGTCAATCGTTGTCAGTCCATCTTTCACGTCGGCGTCGAGAAAACTTTCTTGGATGAAACCATTCGAAGCCGGTTCCAGCGTATCCAGCGCTGAATTCATTTGAGTCAGTGCGCTGTTGTACGCTGTGTTAAACGTTGCAAAAAATTGCAAGAACGGCATGTGACAATCGTTGTAAAATGCCCGAATTGCGTCACCGCCCTGCCCTTTGAGAGAATCATCCAGTCCAACTAACGCCCCTACGGCAGTCTCGATTGCTTTCATCTCACCTTCCAAACGATCGAGCATCGAAATGTTCTTCTGCAACCCTTCTTCAAACGGGCCAACGTCCAGTACCTTCATTGGGTCACCTTCTTCGGTCCAGACAGTGTGTTTTGCATACCCGATGCAACTGTTTCGTCGGATTCGCTCATGAATTGCACTGAATTCGTGGTCGTTGCGATATTCGCTTGGAGCACCCGTTGGTAATTTGTTAGGAGCGTTTCTAGCTTGGTTGAGAGCTCCGTCAATTTTGTCACGACATCCAACGTATTTCCTGTAATCGGCGGTTCTGCTGTTGGTTTCAGTGACGTGGCCGCAAGCGTCATTTCTGCTATTTTGCTTTCAACATCTGCGTATACTATTTTTACTTCGGTAGACATTATCTTTGTGCCTCCTCTGCTCTTGCCCTGGCTTCTTCCGCCGCCCGTAAACTCGCAATGGTTGCTTCGATTGAAGCGATTTCAGCAATGAGCGCATTTATTTTATCCGTAATTGCAGTGAATACGTTCGTGAACTGGGTTCCCACGATTTCCAGGTAAGGTGTATGGATTCCCGCTTCGCGAATGTCTTGGAAAGCCGTGGCGAGCGTGCCATGCCATGTTGTTGCCGATAGCTCGGGTTGTAGGCACTTTTGTTCATGCGATTGAAATTCCGATTGTTTTCCTGTTAAGGTTGTTTGGCAGGCAATGAGCCGCCTCAAATCCTCTTGTTTTTTCTTTAACAGGGCGATGTAATATGCAAGCAAGCTTTTTCCTCCTATCCTGTGGGTTTACTGCCGTCTGGTGCATTGACCAGCTTCGGTAAGAAAATCGTGAATACAACAACGAGGCCGGCCGCAATGATGGCAAGTAGAATAATGGTCCGCGTAATATTGCCGGCAGTTTCCTCTTCAATGCTGTCTACAGGCGATCGCTCGTTTTTAGCAACTTCTGTCTTTGTGAAAAGATTGAGTTCAGCTGATTTCACTGCGACAGTACTTTTCTCTCCACGTTCTGAAGTCCTGAAAAGAGAGGAGCCGTCGCTTCTTTTCGGTAATTTCTTTCTTCCGTCAAAGTAGATATCGAACTGTTTCGTCGGAATGGTGTTTTTCATTTCAACTTTTTTACTGTCATGCAAATAATCGGTGTTTTTTTTGAATTTTAGTTTCTCATAAATGACTGGTTCCAAATCGAGATTGGGTTCATCCTCAGCCGACGCCAGAACACTCGCCGCTCCAACAGTCCAAAAGAGTAGCAGCGTTAGAAGCAATAAGCCCCCTATTTTGTTCTTCATAGGCCTAATCTTCCGTTACAATTTCATTCTTTTTATAGTTGCTGATTAAATAGGAGACTGCGAGCATCGCAATTGCAACGAGGCCAGTCACGATTGAACCTCCTATGAAACTTGTTTCAGGTTCATATCTTATGGACATATAAACTGTCGATAAAATATCAGGAATATTCAATTCTGGGACAGCGAGAATGAGTAAAGGAATGATGTACAAACTCATCAAAGCAACACTTGCTATCCACCCTGCCGTTTGTCCAATCTCCAGTGCTGCACGGATAATCGCACTACCAGCAAGAAGCAGTAGAATCGTGAAGATGGTCCACTGGACTGCACGTTGGTCGTTTAGAACGTACATATTGATGCTATACAAGCTAATGATTAGCCCTACGAGCAACGAAAGAATTCCAGTCATTCCGAGACGGAAACCGATGGGTCCTTCTTTAATGCGGTACGTGAAGAAACCGATTAGCAAACTGCTCATTAACAGAATGAGGAATAGAATGACGGGCGGCACTTTTTGCACTTCATCCGAAAATGCGGCTTCCCCTTTGACTTGCAGTGGATTAACAAAGTGATTAAAGACATAGCCATTCTCTTGACCGTCCACATAGGTGTTACCTAAGAAGTCTTGAATATCCGTATCGAACTCGGACATGGCACCCACATTTGTTTCCCATTTATCGCTGAATTCGGTGGATGTAGCTTTAATATCGTCTGCTTTGACAGTTAAATCATTGGCATAGTTGACAAGGCCATTTTGTCTGTCGGATAGTGAATTCATCATGCCGCTTAGCGCAACAAGCTGATTGCTCACTTCCCTTTGTCCTGTTGCCACTTCCCCTTCAGTTGTTGAGGGAACTGGTTCTCCTGACGCTTCTTGAATTTGACTCAGCAGGAGATTTGCCTGCTCATCAATCAAATTCAATTCAGTCAATAACGCAGCATGCTGCTCTTCCACAGTTTCTTTATGGCCGGACATGATGGCAGCAAACGTTGTACTCAAATCACTCATGCCGATTTCAGTTTCAGGGATACTTCCCCCCACTGCGTCCCAGCCTTCAAGTTCTGTTTCGTTCAGGTCAACAACGTTTTTCAATAATGCTGTTAAGATTTCATCTTTCAGAATGCCATCTTTCAGGGTATTTTGCCCTTGTTCATCGAGCATGAATTCAAATTGTTCAAGCGTTGCATAATAGGACAGCAGTGCCGGTGTATCCTTGCTGGCAGCACCTTTTGCAAATGTTTCTCCCAATCGATTTCGTTGATCAGCTGATAAACTGTTGTGTTTAAGAAGAGAAGCTTCTTTTTCTTTGATTTCGATTAATATTTGCGCCGTATCTGTAGGGTTGGACTTCACTAGATGTTGAACGGTGTCATACTCGCCGTACAATACTTTGTAATTGCCAATCAAGTCATTATAGTCAGCGGATGCTTTGACGTAATTATCTACACCCTCTTTTTTGGAACTGTTCCAGATTGATTCTTTTTCGGACAGAATTGTATTCATGGATGAAAGTTCGTTTTCAAGATTCGTCAGTTCGCCGATGAGTGCTGACTCGGGATCTGTTGCAGCCACATTTGCTTTCATAGTAGAAAGTGCTGCTAGAACTGCGTTGACTTTCGTTTGTTCTTCTTCTAGACCTGGTAGTACCAACGCCAGTTGAGCAGCTGCTTTACGATCCATTTCTTCTTTTACCGCAAGCATCTGTGCTTCTTTAGCAGATGGGTTAGAGGTTCCTTCTGTGGAACCGTTTTTCCCATTTGCAATGCCATTTTCTAAATTGCGTAAAATGGAATTATTATAACGGTCAATCGCTGTTCCTTGTACGACGAGGAGATCTTTCAGTTGCCGATCGACTTCGCTTTTTCGTAGGTCGGACAGTGCGTCGAATTTCTCTTTGTTGACGTCAATTATATTATTCACTTTTTGAATTTTGCCGTTTAAATGTTCGTTACTGTCTTTAAGTGTTTGAACCGATTGGTTAAATTGGTTTGATTGGTTGGCAGCAGCTGCGTGAATCTTAGCCAGACTGTCATTTTGGACTGTTTGCAGAATGTCTTTCTGATTTGCTTGGAAATCTTTATACTGCTGTACATAAGTTATGAAACCGTCCATTTGTTGCCCGAACGAATCTGCATTTTCAATTCGGGTCGTATGTCCTTCATTCGCATCACTCATGGCAGTACGTAAAACGTCCATCTGTTCTTTCTGAAGATTCATCTCTGCTGCTAGTTTCTCAGAACCCGGTTTGTAGTAGTCGGACATTGCAGTGAGAAATTCCGTTTCCTTACCTAAGATATTATTAAACTCTTGTTTGATATGATCCATTTCTTGTGCAATATAGCTCCAATACAGTGTCGACACTTTATCGTTTACACGGTTTGTAGCCGTTTCAATTTCATGCAGCACTTTTTCCTTTTTAGTACCCGCTTTTTGAGGCTGTACCTGATAAGAAAATTCCGCTTTTTCCGGATTCTGTTGATCGTAAGACATGATGCTATCCGAAAAGTCTGATGGGATGAATACAATTGCCTCATGCTGATTCGATTTCAATCCGTTAACGGCAGTACCACGACTCATTACTTTCCATTCATACGGTGAATCTTCCCCGAGAATGGAAACGACTTCTTCACCCATTGCGACATTTTCGTCATCCTTTGACATGCCTTGGTCTTCGTTGACAATCGCAATAACCCGCTTATTTGAGTTGTCAGCGTTTAAGAGATTGACGCCAAGGAGCTGGAAGAAAAGAATCGGAAGCGCCACGATGAGCACAATTCCCACAATCATTTTAATCATCTTCATATTCTTATTGGTTGTCATTGCAGAATCTTCCTTTCAATCTTACATAACGGGATTTGAATTTTAGCGGCATTGCCGTTCAAAATGTAATGAGCGAATCCTAACGGAAGTTCCGCTTCTTTACGCTCGTAAGCGACTGTGTATAAAGTCTGTTCCGATTTCTTCATGAAGATGAGCGCTTGGCGAACGAGTTTCAATTCGTTCGTAAATGCGTCATACCCTTTTGTAATCTCTGCGTTATTTCCAGAGACTAAGACATTGAATCCTAAGTGTGAATACTTTTTCATCAGTTTCGATAAACGGTCTTGTATCCCACTATCTGCGACTTGTAAGAACCTTGTGTAGCCATCGATGATAAAATAGGAAGGCATTATTTCTAAGGTTCCTTGTCCTGCTGTTACTGATTCAAGATAGTCTGTTTCTGCTTGAACGTAGAATTGTTCAACCTGTGCGATCCACTCGACGAGACGTTCTTTCGTTTCCAAGTAGTCGACTTTTGATTCGCCGGCAAATAGTGACAGACCACGGTCGAATGAGTCGAAGATGGCGATGAAACCAGCGTCTTGTTCTAGTAGTGTCTGAAGAATCCACTTCAACGTATTCGTTTTCCCACGTTGGACTTGGCCCACGAGGAGGCAATGGCGGTTTTTCTTGAAATCAATCATTACAGGCTGCACGCTTTCTTCATCCAAACCAATTGGCACAACACCTACTTGTTTTTCTGCCTGAATGAAGGACGGGAAAATGGTTGACGTCAATTCAAGCGGCAACATCGGAATCGATTGAGGCTGGTCATCGTTGCGGTAGTACTCTTTCAATTCTCGAGCTTTCCCTTTTATGGCTTCCAGTACTTCGAAGTCATTTTCCCCAGGCGCAGGGAGAATCATTTGTGCAAAATACACATCCTCTTTCTTCACAATCGCTCTTCCAGGGAACGGCTCCAGTTCAAACGGTACGCGCCCAATGACTGTGAAAGATTCTGTGGAATCCATCAAATAATGAACCACTTTCGTTTTCAAATTATTCATAAGCGATTGTCTGACCGATTGAACCCTTGTCGCAGCGACGAAGAGGTAAATACCCAGCGACTGTCCATCCCGGCCGAATTGGATCAACTGCATTTCGAGTTCTTCTATTTCCTCACGGATGATATCGTAATTATCGACAACCAAATAGATGAGCGGTAAACGGTGACTTGCTACTTCGTTGTACATCGTAATATTGCTGACTTCCGCTTGCTGGAAGGCGATTTTCCTTTTCGATATCTCGTCTTTCATCATTTTGATCAGTTTTTCACGTTTCAACTCTTCGTCCATAGTGAAATAATCTGCCGTATGTGGCAATTGACGAAGCGGAAGCAGTGCGCCATTTCCATAATCCAAAATGTAGAAGTTCGCTTCACTTGGCGGCAGATTGTCAGCAATGCCCATAAGTGTCGTCAGTAACGTGTATGACTTTCCATAGCCTGAAGAACCGAAAACACCAAGATTGCCGTCTTTCATCCAGTCATAATCAATGGGCGTCTGACTTTGTTTTTCTGGTTCATCAATCATACCGACTGGGAAACTGCCTAGCCTCGGAAACGCATCTTTCGGTTTTTCAATGCGCAGTGGCAGTGGCGGCAACCATGGACTGGCCAGTTTACGAATGGATAGTTCTTCTTGCGTCTGTGCAATTTTGGCGGTGACAGCTTCCATTTCGGTTAAACTGTTCTTTTTCTTGCTGACATTTGTTTCAATGCCAGACAGCGGATAGAGACCGAGGTCCGTGACAATCGCAATGTCATCTTCCCCTTCTAGCGTCTCTTCCATATACGGCGCGCCGCTCCAAGCGGATTGGAACAATTCATACACTTCGTTGTTCCCAACTTGTAAATAGCCGCGGCCCGTTTGGGTGATCGTGGCTGCGTCGCCATTTTTCAAAATTTCTTTACTATCCGATGCATCCTGTACTTTCAAAGCGACACGGAAACGGGCATTACTCCAAATCTGCTCATCGATGATGCCACCTGGTTTTTGTGTAGCCAGAATGAGATGGACACCGAGGCTTCGTCCGATACGGGCAGTACTGACGAGCTCGCGGATGAATTCAGGTTCTTCGCTTTTCAACTCTGCGAATTCATCTGAAATAAGGAATAAATGCGGCAAGGGTTCCGATGCATTTCCTTCTTTATAAAGCGTCGTGTAATCATCGATATGCGTGACAACGTATTGGTCGAAAAGACGCTGCCTGCGTTTCAGTTCACTATTAATAGAAGTAAGTGCGCGCATACTGAAGTTTTTACTGCCTTCAATGTTGGTGATTGTGCCCAACAGATGGGGGATATGCTTAAAGGGCTGTGCCATCCCGCCGCCTTTATAGTCAATCAACAGAAACGCGACTTCATGAGGATGGAAGTTAACGGCTAGCGATAAGATAAAGGTCTGAAGAAATTCACTCTTCCCGGAACCCGTCGTCCCCGCTAGCAAGCCGTGCGGACCATGTGCTTTTTCGTGCAGGTTCAAGTGGACGAGCTCTTCTTTCCCTTTGAAACCAACCGGAACCGCGAGTGACTTCGCTGATTCATTGGTCAGCCAGTTGCGCGCAATCGGAACGTCTTCAACATCCTTCACACCGAACATTTCTAGGAAAGCGACTGTATCAGGAATTGAATTTTTCATGCCGATTTGATGGTTGAGCGTTTTCAACATGCGGGCAAAGCGCTCATTCGTCGAGCGGTCATTATCGTCAAGCTGGAAGGGTGTATTGACTGCCTTCCCAGCATTAATAAGGATATCCCCTTCCCGCTCATTGACATAACGTACAAGTGTATGGACGTTCTCCGTCATACGTTCTTGTGCGGACTCTGCAAAGATCACGGAAATACCGAGATCCGCATTGTTTTTCCCTTCCAAATACTCCAAAATAACATGCTCCGCGATTAACGGGTAGTTGGATACAATGAAAACGAGATGAGGTGTAAATTTCACTTTCCCTTTCATTTCATCTATATCGCGTTCGCGAATGATTTCATAAAGCGATGATAGCAACTGGTCACGGGTCTCCTCGTTATGGATTAACCCCTTCGCATGCATATTCGGCAATTGGAAATGCGGCAGCCACTTCATCCATTCAACGTCTTTGTAATCCTTATTCTTAAAGATATAAATGAATCTCGTGTCATGATAACTATGTGAAAAAGCGAGTTGACCCACAATCTGATTCAATGCACGCTTGCTAACCGATTCTTTTCCGACAATCCCGAGAATTCCTTCTGATAAACGAGCAGTAATGGGGGCATTCGGAATTTCTTTGTAAACACTCTCCATCCGCTGCGCTTGTTCGAGCAAATCATCGACTTCCCGATTCGCCAAATCTCCCGATGAAAGCGAAATCGCGTAACTCGCTGGGACTTGTCCCGTACCCAGTCTGAATTCTAGGAAATCGTGACTATCCAGCGCCTTCTCCCAAATCCTTCCCGACAACTGATCAGTCATTTGTTTCATCTCTTCAAATGGAGGGAAATGATAATCAAGCACTTCCTTCTGTTTCGTGGAAAGCGTATAAAGTTCCTCGCGCATATTTTGCAAATAGGCTGCGTACACACGGCGTCTTTTCGCTTCATTTAACTTACGGCGTTTTCGATCTTTGAAAAATTGAACAGTCGATGTAACGAGCGTCATTAAAAACATTGAAATGGAAATGATGATGAAGATTCCGCGTGGTATTAAGATTGCAACGAGTCCCATGACGATAAGCATCACAAGAGGTGGTGCAATTATGAGCAATAACCCACGACCCGAATCATCACTTTCCTGCGCCGGAAATGACAACGATACTTTTTCTTCCGGAAGATCATAAATCATTCGCGGCGTCCGTCTATAATCAGGATACATAGAGACAATTTCAGATGTCGGTACATCGATTTCTGATAGATGGGTAGTGTAGTAAATCGCAGAAGTGACTTCTAAAATATCTTGTTCAATTAACTTCATTTCCATGAATGCCCATTGAAGCACATCCCCGATTTGAAGCACTTCATTGATGTCCTCTTTTTTGCCGTTAACATACAAAGGACAACTGTAATTCTTTTTAATAATCCAGCCCTTTGCTGTTTTGTTCAATGAAAATTGACCGGGCTCCGCTTCAGGAAAACGGGTTTCATCTCGATTGAACGTAGCCGTGTCATGTAATCTATTAAAGGAAACTTCATTTTCAAAATCGAGATAGTACGTTTTAGAAGTTACAGGCGTAGTCACCACATACAAAACCAGTTCCATTTCTTTTTGCTCAATGGATAAACTCGCTTCAGGTGTTAGCAACCCTACGTAATCAGCACCGTCTCGCACCGTGAAGCCGCCCTCGTCTTTTGCCACGGTAAAAGGACCTGACTTAAAGGGGAAAGACCGAATCGTGACATCATTTTCGATGTCGGGTCCGATTGTTAGAGACGTAAATTCTTTTTCATGTAGATCGATACGCTGATAATTCTCCCCGTAAAACACCCATAGTTGTAGCACATGCACACCTTCTTTTTATAATTCGAGTTGAAGCTTAGGAATCTGCTTCTTTGTCCTTCGCTTTTTCTACTTGTTTCTCTGTTTCTACTTGCTTCGCTTTCTCTTCAGCTGCTTTTGCTTTCTCTTCAGCTTGTTTTTCTTCCTCTTCAGTTTGTTTCGCCGCTTCTTCAGCTTCTTGTTCTTTTGCTGCATTTTCTTCCTCTTGCTCCATTAACTCATCATAAGCATCAACTTCAGTGTCCACTTCTTCCAAGAGGTATTGTTTCTCTTCTCCTGTTAGATCTGGGTCCGCTTGAATTTCTTCGCGCCTTTTCAATAATCCAAAGGCAATGAGCTCGCCGTCTTCCATAGACCTGGCCAAATCCACGGCATCCGCAGCTTCTCCACGACCTAGATAGATCCAGTATTTTAAGTAGTCCGTATCCGTCTGCAATGTAATGTTAGACAACACATTCTTTTTCTGCTCTTCGTCCAATCTTTCATTGGTTACGAATGAATACGCCAGTTCATAGAGCATCACGTAAGGCATTGGCTTGATGCTATAAGGGCTTAACACGGTGACAACTTCACTGTAATTCCGTAGTAAAAAATATTCATGGCTATCGATGTACGCTTCGTTTTTCGGCTTTTCGTGTAGTAAGTATAGTATTGCGAATAGAAGTGCGGGTATCAGTAGCACGCTAAGTCCGATTGATGTCCATTTTGCCATTTTCCATTTTTTCCGCGGAAGTTTTACAATCGTTGTCTCTTTCGTTTCCAACAGCTCAAGCTGCTGTTCAATAAAATCTAGCAAGGATTGACTGTCTGGCATGGTCATTACTTTCGCGCCGACCTCTTTCAACTCCAGGACCTCGTTATACTTTAAAAAATCTTCAAATGTGAATGAATCATCTACTGCCGCGGCCACCGCTGCTTTTGTTTCCAGCCAGACGCGCTCTTTATTTGTTCCAAATGGCGGCAAACTGCCCATCACACCGTAATAAATGAAGACCGGCGTCATTCCTTTACTGTAAACAATGTTTTCCGGACTGACGACTAGATTGAGACGGGGATACGGATGCGCTTCGACGTTCGTTACAAGCTGATGCGCAAACATCCATCTTGACCTTACTTCTTCCGAATGAATTTCACTAAATCGTTTCAACGAACTTGGAATCGTTGCCTGGATGATCAATTCATCATCTGTACTGGTAATCTCTTTACCAATCTCAGGACTTACTTCTTGTAAAAAGAGAATTTCATTACTACTTTTCAAACCGATTCGTTCTTTTTGGAAGACGAAGGTGCTTTTGTTCTCTTCCTCATTGATCTCCGCGCCGATTAAATCTTTCAAATATGTATGTCCTTTTTCCGCCATCTTATTGACTCCTTCAAATGATTTCTATACGGTCACCTGTCGTGATTCCACAATGTGCTAGCGTTAAATGCCCCGGAAATCGTTTATCTTTATTAACCACCCGAATCCAATGACCTTCACGTGGATCTTTTGAAATCGAATTGGCCTGCCAAGCAATATCTATCATCTTTTTCATTGTATAATAGTCTGATAATCGCAGGTCGATGACATCCCCTTGATAATTTGACAGATCTACAGTAATTTCGATATACATTCCTATTCACCTCAATGAAGGAAAGAGCGCCTTCCTATGAGGGAATGACGCTCCACTATTTTCTGACGCTGTACGATTAACCGCGGATTTGTCCTGCGATTTGCTGATCTGCGTCTTGCAAAGCTTGTCCTGCACGGCTAAGTTGTACGCCGACTTCGCTTAGCAATTCACGCATTTCATTGAAACTTGGCTTAAGGCGCTCATATTGTTCAGCAAACGCTGCACTAGAAGCCCCTTCCCACATCGATTGCAATTCACCAATCATTCCGTCCAAACGGCCGATTTGTGAAGCAACCTCCCCTGATTCATGGTTGTAGCGTGATGCCATTGCTTCCAGTTCTGCTGGTGTTACGCGAATAATTCCTGACATTCAAAACATCTCCCTTTTTGATCGAATTTTAGTGCATTTATAAAATCACTGTATTAATAATGACAATTTCTCATTACGATACAGAAACTTCCTTTTTCATCGCGACAAATTTTGATGCATCACCTCCTTTTAGTATTCGGTGATGATTAGGGAAGCCACTGAAAAAGTCCGACTTCCTTCAATCCCGTTGATTTCCGTTCCGAGCGGACGCTT
>NZ_JBYHFQ010000016.1:0-84625 GCF_057669665.1 Sporosarcina sp. Y1004
CATGCCGCCAGCGTTCGTCCTGAGCCAGGATCAAACTCTCCATAATAGAAGAAAATGAATAGCTCATTTCTTGCTGACTCGAATCCGAAGATTCTTGTGTGCGTTTCTATTCAACCAACCGAAGCTAGCTTAGTTTAGAAACGTTTTGCTTAAGTGTGTTAGCACTCTCGCTATATTTCATTGATGTTTTGCTGTTCAGTTTTCAAGGTTCATGTAGGAAGAATCTACTTGCATCCTTCACCTTTAGTCGTTGTCGTTTTTTTGCGACAACTTTTATATCATAACATTTCGTTTGGTTCGTGTCAACAACTAATTCCACTTTCATTTTGCGTTGTTTTCATTATGTCGCAAAAGCAACTTTATAAATATACCACTCCATCTCATGAAATGCAAGTCTTGTTTAAAATAGTTTTCATTTCTATTTCAACGGCACCGGGGTGCACTTTCTCAATTCTTTTTCATCATTAGAAATTAAACATCTTTCTATTCCAATACCTTTTCAATAGCAAGATGACGATTCCTAAAGTCCAATGATCCATCTACACTCCATTGGACGTAATCTTCATCAAGCGCACGCTTCGCCATCAACCCAATTTATGTTTTCGTCTTATTGTTTTCGACATACAACAAAAATCTTATCGAGCATACTTCAATCGAATCGGAGTCCGCCCTAGTTGAAGTATGCTAATGAATAAGTTGTACAGAGCATTGATACCACTTTGCTATACAAAAAAACGACCATCCGCTCAATTTGAGTAGTAGTCGTTTTTTATTTACTTTTTATTCTTCAACTTCTCGAGCAAGCTGCTAACTTTATGATGCACGTCTTCAGTTTCTTCATCTAATACTACTATTTCATAAACCGAATCCTCTTTGCTGATTAATACGATGTCACCTTCCGTAACTTCGGCCGGGACTTCATTCTTCGGAATGAGTAATTGATTTTCTTCGTTAGGATATTCCAGGAACACTTACCGACCATCTTCGATTCGATCAAGAGTGTATTTTACTTTTGTCATTCGCAAGCCCACCCATCCTTGTCACGATCCATTTTCGACTGGTATGCAGCATGACCTTGTGGGACGCCGCTAGGATGTACTGTCTTTAAGTCTGTACTTCTTCTATAACAATCATTTCTGCGCAGATGGACTGTCCCAATAGAACGTCAAATAGTCAGGAAGACCTTTAATAGTATTTCGAAAATGTCGCCAAATAAAAACGACCTTTCCCTAATCGAATTGGTCGTTGTTTTTTCATTCCATACATTGTGCGCTGACTATATCTGAAAATGGAATCCTCTCGGGTCCAAAGGGGTTATCGAGCACAATACAGCTAGACTGCACATCAATTACTTCTACTATGGCTCCACGCGTCATAATCTTGCCGTCTTTCCAAGTCTTAATCAACGTTTGGCATTTGCGTTTATACGCTACTTCGATTTCTTCCTGGATAGATTGTAAATCCCAATCATTGAGTTCCGGACATTCAACGAAATGCTCCTTATCCATCCAATTTCTTAATTCCACAATATGCTCCGGCAACATCAATGCCGTCCATTTAATACTTCCGCGATCTCGAATCATGCTATACCTCCCATTACTTATGTCCGCCAACCAATTTAGAGCGTCCGATTGCGGTCCCGTCATCCGTTAGAGACACCGCCCTCAATATAGCTGTGGATCCATACTTATTTCGGATATCATCCATAACCATGCCTAATTTACGATTCCGAACCTTATGCTCATCAAAAAAACTTAGCTGCATTGATGTTTCGTCTTCTAAATTTGTTAACGCGATTGTGATTTTCCTTACTGGAAGGCCATCATGAAATTTATCGAATAGAGCCATGCAAGTTCGGTAAACTTTCATCGTATCGTTTGTAGCTTCTTCTATTGAAAGAGAACGACTAAATCCGCCACCGAATGAATGCTTACTGTACCCAATTCCAAGATGAACGGTCCTCCCCTCTCTTCTTGCTTCTCTAGCTCGACGGGAAACATCCTCACACATCTCTAAAATAACTACAAGGATGGATTCACGGGTTACATAATCCCTGTACAGAGTCTGCCCTTTGCCGTAGCTCATCGCTTGACCTTGCAAAAGTGGAGCGCCTAACTCTGACAAATCAATTCCCCATGCGTGATGATAATATTGGTTTCCCAAAACACCAAACTTCTTTTCAAGGCTTTGTAAATTGGCATGAGCCAGGTCACCAATCGAAAAGATTCCCATATTATTTAAAGTCTTTTCCGTTTGCCTGCCAATCCCCCACATTTCACTTAATGGTGATATTGGCCACAATTTTGTTTGCACGTCTTCGAAAGTCCATTTCGCGAAACCTGTCTTTTTAGCTTCTAAATCCAGCGCCAATTTCGCCATCAACATGTTCGGGCCCATGCCAGCTGTGGAGGGTAAGTTAAGCGTTTCCAGTATTTCTGCTTGTATATCCTTAACTGTTTCCACCGGGTCACCCCAGAGCTTCTCGGTTCCCGTTAGTTCAATAAACGATTCATCGACCGAGTAGACATGTATAGCTTCTGCAGGCACGTAATTGTGGAGAATATGTGTGATTGCCATCGACATCTTGAGGAAATACGACATTTTTGGTTCAAACAAACGAATTTCGGGATGGCTAGGGATTTCAAATAATCGATTACCTGTCTTTATACGAAATTTCTTTTTCATAGCGGGACTGGCCGCAAGTACGACTGAACCTTTTTGTTGTAGGTTTCCTACGACCGCGATTGGCACAGTACGAACATCTAAATTGTGCAACGTAGCCATGCAGCTCGCATAGAAGCTCATCATATCGATACAGGCGATTTGTTTATTTGGTTGCCCCTTATATATCGGATGCATTTAACTAACAACTGTCAAAGTGCGTGGTGATGAATTAACAAAGTTTATAAACCCGTTTTCCCTCATCCTATCTAAATGACCGTGAACTGTGGATGGTGATTTGAGTCCGACTGCTGTAGCAATCTCCCTAATCGTTGGTGGATATAGGTTTTCTGCTGTGTAGCTTTTAATGTATTCTAAAATATTTCTTTGACGTTCGCTCATTAAATAACAGCTCCTTTGGTATGGTGTTCTCCGGACTTCGTAAAATAGATGCTTATCAATTCCTCGGTTCTGTTTCGTAACCGTATGTTTAAATATTTCCGTCGCTCTTCGTGACCATCGTGCATAAATAGGTACTCTGTAAACGTTCCATCATTCAGCCTTTTAATTACTTTCATTTTATTACACTTCAAATATATATTCGTTTCTTTCATTTCATGCCTTGCAGCCTTTAGTGCACCTTCAATAATATCGAAATAAGGTATTGCCCCAGATGGAATGAATCGCACGACTTAAATCACCAGGCTTTCTTTATATACGACGGGAACAAGTGCCAGCACGTTATCATTTGTAAAAGTACGCTTGGATTTACGTAAGAAACAGTACGCACGGAACGACACCTCGCCGACCTGCAGGACTTTGATTCTTCGCTTACTGATTGAACCATCCTTCGCCATATACATCATATCCAGAAGTTCACCATGGACCTCTGACTTACTTAATTGATTACGCACACTTGTTCCCTCCTTTCGTTACAGTATACCGAATAAATGTTCGTATTGCAACAATAAAAAAAGTTGGGCACCCTAGCTGATTGAGACCGCTTTTTATTTTTCAGCATAGAAAAACCTCTACTCAATTGAGAAGAGGTTTTCAAATTGGATATTACTCCGGAGGTAGGAATCGAACCTACGACCAATCGGTTAACAGCCGATAGCTCCACCGCTAAGCTACTTCGGAATAATAAATAACTTCTGAAAATATTTACCAATTAACTTATTATTATTCACTTTTTCTCAATCCATAATATCCTTTTAAAAAATGGCAGAAGCATTACGCTTCTGCCATCAGTGGTATCCACAACCAAACGAGAATCTTTTTAGAAACGATTGTTGCACGCATTAATATCATTATTGCACTCTTTGTCTGCGTTTCGTTCTTTAAGCTGATTCACATCAATTTCAGTCCCGAACTCTGTACGATCTTGGTTATTGTTGTTGTTGTTGTTGGTATCGTTGGTGGTTCTGTTGCTGTTGCTGTTGTTGTTGCGGCTGTTGTTGTTACGATTGTTGTTCGGGTTTCTGTTTTTGTTGTTTGTCATGGATACTCACCTCCGTCCAAAATAATATGTGCAATAATAGCTTTTTTAGACTTTGGAAGTATTTTCATGCCAAACATACGACGTCCGCTGTCGATTAGGTTCCAATGAACTGGAACAGGATGTATCGCATTATTTTTATTGGCGATAATAACTATGAGATGATTTAAATGCACACGGTCTGGAAAGGTGCTATATCGTTTGGGCTTGTAACAATTCCTGTAAAGTTACATGCAGCCATGGAAGACAAAGGTATAAAATTAAGGCAGATTCATGATAAATGTAAGAAACCAATTAAGCAGGAAAAGGTATGTCCTATATGTAATGAAGATGTGGATTCCAAGTCACTTGTAAAGGGCTATGAGTATGCGAATGACCGATTTGTTGTCATCGCGGATGCAGAATTGGATGGTCTGAATAGTTATATAGAAGAAAAAGCTATAGAGATTGTGGAGTTCGTCAAACTCAAAGAAATCGATCCTGTCTATTTTGACAAGACGTATTATTTAGCTGCAGATAGCAATGGTTCGAAAACATACGCACTACTTCGTGAGGCATTGGCCAAGTCGAAAAAGATTAGTATTGCAAAGATAACGATACGTTCAAAGGAACGTCTTGCAGCAGTGAGGGTCCTTGATAATCATCTAGTTTTAGAGACGTTACACTTTCCCGATGAAGTACGGTCTACCGCTGACCTTCCACAGATAACAAACGTAAAATTAACCCTGAAAGAAAAAGAAATCGCACTATCGTTAATTGAGCAACTAACTGCAGAATTTGAACCCACTAAATATCATGACGAATATCGTGAGCGCTTAGAAAAATTGATTAAGAGTAAAATACCTAAGAATGCAGAACAGCCGTCGAATGTTATTAATTTAATGGATGCTATGGAGAAAAGCGTTGCATCTATCAAGGAGCAAAAGAAACGGGCATGAAGTTAGTTAAGCCCATGCTCCTCGGGTATCAAGAGGAAGTTAGATCGGATGATGGATGGATTTATGAATTGAAATTTAACGGAATTCGCCTGTTAGCGGAAAATAATCGGTCCTATACACGTCACGGAACAATTACAACAAGTATTTTCCCCGGACTTATTTTTGGAGGCAATGAAGTATTATTGGATGGAGAACTGATTGCGCCTGGAGATGAGTCACCAGATTACTTCGAGGGCGCGATGTCTCGATTTAGTGGTAACAAGAATCAACCTATTTCGTTGATGGCCTTTGACGTTATTTCTTATCATTCAGAAATAGTGACACATTGGCCAATCGAAGAAAGAAAAGGGTTATTAACCGAAACCTTAACCGCAATCGATTCACCACATATTAATTTAGTGCCCTACGTATATACCGAAGGCGAACAACTATTTGATGTTATAAAAGAAAACAAAATAGAAGGTATCATTGCTAAGCGAGTAGGTAGTCTCTATTTGTCTCGTACGCGTTCAGATGACTGGCGAAAAATCATTAATTGGAGTTACCATGATGTGATTGTGTCGAAAATCACGTTTGGGCCACTTACCGTCCAATTGCAAAGTCTTGATGGCGAATATTTAGGGAGTGTTACGATTGGATTCACGAAGGAAATAAAAGATAAGTTGCTATCGAGGAAGACACCGTTTCATGCCAAAGTAAAAGCGCGGGGTTGGACGAGCAGGAAAAAATTAAGGTTGCCGCAGATAATAGAGATTAAATAAAATCTGTCACTCGTATTTAATCAATTTATATTTCGATAGAATAACAGTAAAGGAGTGTTAATCTACATGCTTTCAAGTGTTGAGTCAGGCGAAAACACGGGGTTAAGCGATGAAAAACTTGCTATAGCTATGGAAGAGCCCCACAACCGTGAATTGAAAATGTTAATGGAGCTTTTGAAATCTGGATCTAGATCAACGAATGCTTGCGCAAGCGCTACTAGATTTCGGACCGCAAGCATAAGAAATAGCGACCTAACCACGAAATTTGTGAGTGGGTCGATTTCAAATGTTTTCACACTTTTTCAAGATATACGCCCTCGTCTTTTTTCCACTCAAAATAAAAAATGATGGAATTTATGAAGTGCTTATATCAGCAAACTCTGGTTACTCTGTAAATGTGACAGTAAGTAAATATTGACATGAAAAGTGTTCTTGTCAAACAAGGACGCTTTTTGCTCTCCTTCCCAGCCGTTGTTTTTTTTGCTTTTTTCAAATAGGAGAAGTAAACATTAAAACAGATATGGAAACGATTCAAAAAAGAGTGTTATTTGAATGACTTCGCTATTATATCCGATTGGCTAATTTATACAATATCGCCTTTGGAAATTTCTCCAGTGACTTCATTCGCCGGGATACAGGATACTCTAGAAAAATTATATTGACCTTCTTCAACACGATCAAGTGTGTATTTTGCTTTTCCCATAATCGTTCACACGCCCATCCGTCTTTGTCCCGGTCCATTTTCGATTGATATGCCGGGTGATCTTTTGAACACCGCTTGGATATACCGTACGTAAGTCTGTACAGTTTTTAAAGTTAGGCCGTGTCGATGGTTTTGGTTTAGCCACTGGTTTAAACACATCTTAATCCTTAGTCTAATTGAATAGAGCGAATTCATTTTATTATTGTTTTTATCGCTAAATGAATATAAAATATACTTTTGTAGCCCTATGATTTGCGGATGTGATAGGAACTTATATAATGAATAAAAAGTTTTATTGGAGGTTTATTATGAATTACAAAATCATTAACAAACAAGTATTTGAACAGGCACAGCTACGTTCGGTTTCAGACGTACCGTTCACTCAAGAAGAACTTCAAATCGGTATGAAGATAGCTGTCTCTAAGGAGGATAATACCCTTGCACTGTATTTAGTGGATGTAAACGGTCAGAAGAAATTCGATGTCCGTTGGGATGATTCATCCGAGCATTTCATAGGCTGGCAATCCGCTTGGGAAAATTTCTCTTGGTGCCTAAATATAGTTAGTAATTAACATATTAATTTTTAGTTAATTCGGGTTTTTACCGACAAATTATTTGATTTTGGAGTATCAATGTCTTAAATGCGCTAGCATTGACATAGTATCGGAAAAGAAGGACGGATTTAGAATTGACAATTGGAGCCTCCTTGATATATTTTCTTATACAGAAAATGTATGACCTTTCATTTCCAATCCTGATCAACATATCTTCAAAAAACGCCTCAAACCCTTACACTAAAGGATTTGGAGCGTTTTTTATATGTATTCCTGGATCCATGTTATCGCCCAGTCAAATAAGAAGACCTTCCCACATATTGATCGGCCGTTTTCCTTGTCATTCCTCACAGGATAAGTTGTTTTCAAGCACTCCCTCTTTTGTCGCCAAAGGCTCCATCGGCAACAACGCTCTATTTTTTGATTGATAGTTCTCGAGTTTAGTGTCCGTAAAAAGTGTACTTTTACTAACATTAATTTCCGAAATGAGATACGCGAAGTGCGTCCCTTAGAATAGACATTAAAAACCCTCAGTTTTGAACGTTACTAATTTAGGGGATGCACTGTAAAAGATATCAGAGGGTTATTTCATTTTTTCAGCCCCAGATTCTTCTTACGTAATAGGTATCCTTTTTCACTTTCACTTCGTAGACATCCGGGTGCGACAATTCTGTCCATTCTTTGAGCCCCTGCATGCCGTGAATCCGTCTTAGAACATCAATGCTAACCGGTTTCAAAATGTCATTGTTGAATCCACTCACCCTTTTTTGGCTAGGCATATATGGTTCCATTCTTGCGAAAACAGCTGATGATAATGTTATTTATGAACGAGTTGTACAACTACCTTTGAAAAACAAGAGTATCGTGGATTCGATATCGAGGATTACAATTTATACGATAAAAGCAGATTTATAATAGCGGAATAAATTTAGAGAACAATTCAGGTAATTCAAAAGAGCACCCTTTCTAGGATGCTCGCATCAAACAATATACAAACACTCTCTAATTCAGGTGTAAAATTTATTGACTTTATATTAATATTTTATTCTATCATCAACAATTTGGTGATTCAAAAGGATAGAGTGAATGGCTTAGATACATTCCCATAATCCTCATTCAAAGCTCCAAATTCATTCATAATCATGCCTTCCTATCTGCATATTCAATTATCTTTTAATCTATTAAGCATCATCGCAAATTTCATCATTTCAAGCCCACTATCACCATACGTTTCTTTCATATCTTTAAGAGTGTCTAACGTATCGCTCCCAATGCCGATTAGATTTTTCTCCATATCTTCAAATCCGACAATAATAGGTTTCAATATATCTCGATTAAAATCATTCATTGTCATTAATCCGTTTCCCACCATTAAATTTTCTAGATTATCAATTCTAGTAACAACCGCATCCAACATCTCTTTCATTTCTACCTTTTGTATGTTTACATTCATTTTTAATATCCCCTTTTCAGTTTTATAGTTTGCATTTATCACATCATCAATCCAATAACTGCATAAATACCTACAACACTCAGCATTATGCCACTCATCAACCTTCGTCCTTCGAAATATTTACCATTATCAGCATCACATTCTTCTTCCAATTTGATGTTCAATTATCATTTCATAGTTTTTCATTTTAAAAATCTCCTTTTAAATTAGTTGATAATTTCTGTTCAATTGTTCAAACTCATGCTTCCTAAGTCTCCTTCAAATTTAAACATAAAGCGTTTTGCTAACCCGTCATATAGCATTGAACAGGCTGAGGCCATATCATCGCTCCCTTTTCTATTTTCCAGATTAGAAATCTGTAATACCGGATAGCGCATTCTAGATAAAGCATCCTTGAACTCATTGTTTATTTACCCTCTTTTTGTGCATCAACTCCATTAAAATTTATTTAACCGATAGCGCGATAGTTTCACGGCTCTGTAATTGAGTACCTCTGTTAAGTAGCATCATTTTTAGAAGTTGGATTTCACTTTCTATTTTCGGATGAAAATAAATGACTAGCAATCGAGCTTGCAAAAGCTCTAAAGCCTAACTACAACAATATTTATTATGATGAAGCTAATTTTTACATGTCATCGGGAGTTCAGAATACTTTTTCAGCGGTATTCGTACTTTTAGAATCTCTCAAGAAGATAAAAGGATTTTATTAAGAGCCTAATCTGCTCTTTTTAATTCATTATCATTTTGGTATGGAAACTTTCTAACAGTCAATCTCATACCACGCCCTTACCATCTCACTCCGTATGCTTCACGAAAATAAAAAAACGTCCCTGTAGAGGACGTTCTTGCCTATTACTTTTCAAGTTTATTAATAAGATTTTCCCTCTGTTCTCTTGACAATCCGTGGATGCTGTTTAACCATTCATCTACCATTTTGTACATTCCTTCGGAAGTCAAACCGACTTTTTGGATATAATCTTGTTCAATACCGATATCAACTTTACCGTTAGTTGCTATATTGAACCATGGCGATTTTGCTGAATTATATTGCGATAAATCCTCTTGACCGAAAATCATAGAATCCCCTCCCCTCTATCTTGCAATATTCGACAGAAGGAAGAGGACTCCTCTAAGTAGTTTAGTCCTACTGCAATCTTCATGATTCATATAATACAAAAAATGCGACTCTACTTGTTATAGGAAGGCACCCTGGAAATTTGATTTTAATCACTACTGCTCAATGGTTTACCGTAGATGAATGCTTGCACTATCACATCCATGTTAAATTGGAGCTGTTTGTCTTCTACTCCCTCAGTATTCACCCCGTTAACATTACTATTCAAGTTTATTAATAAGATTTTCCCTCTGTTCTCTTGACAATCCGTGGATGCCAGAACGATTTCCTTCTCCGTGACTCCCTTCCCTGTCTGCAGTGAAAATCGACCATTTATGTAGAAAGAAGAGAAGAATACTCTCCTCTCTTCTTTATTGCTCTAACGGAAAGAGTGGCAAGAACTTACGAAGGAAATTGGGGTTGATATAGTAGTACTTATATTCTTTCCTTTGATCGCCTGATTGCTAATCGAGAAAAACGTCACGCTTGCTAATCTCTATCTTTTTGATTGTTTCCATTTGTCGGCTTTCATTTTGTTCTTTTGGACTTACCCTGACATATCCGAATTTTCGCGACTCCAAAATAGAACACCCCTTTGAGCACGTTTATTTATACATTTTCGTTTGGGAAGTTGCAAAGGTATGAAGGAACGTTCAACAATTGTTTTTTACTTTTACGAACTGTTTTCCGCTATGTTTTTCACACTTGGCAGTGAATGTGTACTTTTATGAACAGAATGAATTGGCTAAGAATGAAATAATAAAATGTCGGCTAGTTTCCTATTTTTAGTTTTAAAACGACTTTTAAGGGAAAAATACTACTGATTGCAAAATAGCTAAAGGCGTGTCCATGAAATACGAAGAATGCCTGAGAGCATGTTTACTCCCAGATTCGACCAGTGTAATAGATATCGAGTGTGTCATTTTATTATTAATCTGGTTTATAACTGATTATTCATGAAAATATTGTCTGAATTTGTTTTAACGACAGACGTACGCTATTATAAGACTAGTCATAAAATTAAGGGAACGATGCTCACATGGATCTTATTACAAAAGATTTGCTCAACAATTTTCTATTTATCCTACTAGCTCTCTGTTTATTACAAATCCTACATGCTACTTATGCTTACCGTTCAAAAGAATTAAAAAGTTGGCAAATCGCTTTATTCCCTATTGTCACTCTTGTATTGTGTATGGTATTTCCGGTATATTCAAACGATAATAGCTTTTGGGATTTACGCTATGTTCCATTTATTCTAGGTGGTCTATATGGTGGTTATAAACTAGGGTTGATACAATTAGCTATCGTTCTTCTTATTCGTTTCTCATTGGGAGGGATGGGTTTTTATCCAGCATCTGTAGTATTTATTATTATCGGAATTGCAACTTGCATCCTTTCCAAAAACTATTTAAAAATGAATTTGAAGCAAAAACTTTTACTTTCAGTGACATTATCATTCATTGGGATGATCATTCTTGATTCTTTGGAATTCATTTATTTCTCGGGTTATAAACCAAGTTTGTTTCTCTTCGAGTTTTATAGTATTAATATGTTGGGTATTATTATTTCAACGATCATATGGGAAGGTATTCGTAATTATTCTAGTTTATTGCAAAACTTGATTAAGGCAGAAAAACTCCAAATGGTTTACCACTTGGCAGCTAGTATTTCTCATGAAGTTCGGAACCCACTTACAGTAAGCAGAGGTTATATTCAATTATTATCTGATGATATTTCCCCTGATAAAAGAAAAGAATTCATTAGTATTACTTTAAAAGAATTAGATCGAGCTACCGATATCATTAATGATTATTTAACCTTTGCTGAACCAACCTTAGAAAAAAATGAAAAGATCAATATTAATGATGAAATACAACAGGCCGTCAATGTGATTTGTCATTTGGCAACAATAAACGGAGTTGAAATAGAGCGAAAAATATACAATCCAGATCAAAATCAATTTGTGTCGATTGGCGAAAGAAAAAAATTCCAACAATGTTTGATCAATTTTATGAAAAATGGAATTGAATCTATGAAGTCAAAGGAAGGTAAGCTTCAAATTCACTTGTCTAGTGTCCAAGATACAGTCCAAATTGAGATTAGTGACCAAGGTGTTGGAATGTCACAAGAACAAATTAATCGTCTTGGTCAACCATATTTTTCAACTAAGGAAACAGGTACTGGTCTTGGAATGATGGTTTCTTATAGTATCATCAAAGGAATGAATGGTACCATTCATGTAAGTAGTGAACTCGATAAAGGTACAATTTTCAGAATAAACCTTCCAGCCTTTCAACAACATAGTGACCTATAAATAAAGTGAGGAGTATTTATATTGTGCGTCCGTTAAACTATATGATTAGTTTGCGGACGTTCTTTTCTTCAATAAAACTTTTTCAAACAGAATAATGCATAATAAAAGAAACAATTATTTGATAGTGAGCAGATGAGCTTAGAAGTTTAGAATTGAGTTAGAAGTTAAGTATTTTATTTTAGTCGGTATTCCTCTTTTTCTACGTTCCAAAACTCGTCCTTTTCTGAACACAATCAGATCCCCGTTGAAATGAATACTCTTTACGGCTATAGACGTTACAAATCCTTGTTCATTATTCTACGTTCAATAACCTAATAAAATCTATCTTATGTTGCAATGAAGAAGCCCAGCTAATCTCCTCATGTGAAGTTAGTCGGTTTTTTAAAGTTATATGTGCAAAATAACACTTGAAATAAGCGCAAATTATCGGTTAAAGTGACACCCATTATCAAAAGTACAGACCCCTTGGACAATCTGCACAAAAAAAAGAAGATCAGGTTTCGCCGACCTTCACAATGTTCTTGTAATACTTAACTTGCGATACATTGCTATTACCTTAATATTTTCTCGTTCCCATACTTCATTCCTAAACACTGGGATTTTGAATTGTTTCTCCATTTCATTCATTAAACCAGTTAGTAGAATACCTTTTCTTGGTTGATCTGCATGGATGATTCTTTCGTTAAACCCAGTTCGGATGGAAGAATGCGCTCCATAGTTTCGTTATCCCCGCAAGCGAATGCCTCTAAAATATGTAAGGTGTTTTGACAATGGTCATACCCTTCGCTGTAACTACGGATCGCCTAAAGGCTCGGCAATCGCCGAGTTTTCTAGTTTTACTTGGAGTAGAACCAGCACCTTTTTATTACTAAACGCCAATGGGCTGTACAGAAAAAACAGTTTACACTGAGTTTCTGGACAACCCATTTCGTTATACTTGCATTTCTTTTGTTGGTCCCATAATGGGTGGAACAGTCAACCCCGCCTGACGAAGGAGGACGGTCATTTGGCCACGGTGGTGTGTTTGGTGGTCGATGAGCGCGCGTAGTAATTTTCCTCGTTTAGTTGGTCCTGTGAAACTTGTAACTTCTTCGAGTAGGTCTTCATCGGTCAGTTTGGTTGCCTCTTTCTTAATTGCCTGCGCAAGTGTTTCGTAAGCTTTGGCAATTTCTTTTGCACTTGTTGGTTGTGGCTCCTGTCGGTCAGGTCCTTGAACCCCGAATCCAGCAAAATGGCCGAAAGCCCCTGCAGCGCCAACCAAATGCCAAGACAACCAACCTAGCGAGCTATGCCCTTCCACAATAGCTTGGTCAAGCTTTTCATCTGTCATTGCATTCATCACATTGGTAGTTCCTTCAGATGAAACAGTCCAGTCCTCTATAAAATCTTCTACCTTACGATACATAGCCCATCACTCCTTCTTGTATTCCATTTCAATTTTAGTTATCGATGTTTCCCTTGTCCAATTTATTGATTGTACTTTTACAATTCATTCATTTATTCAATGGAGTGAATGCTTCATCCCTTTCTTTTTAAGCAAACAGCCCCAACATTTAATCAACTGAATTGCGGTCTCAGATAACACCTCTGTCCCCCTCCTGTCGCCACCGTTCTTCCAGGGTACGAGGAAAGTCGTAGGTGGAAATGAATCGTGATATATATCCATCTTAATGCGTCGGATATATATCACGATTCATTATCTACGTGTTAAACTATAGGTAGATGAATTTCGAGGAATAGAACGATGAAGGCTGGAATTCACCGTACATGTGGTTACGGTTTGCATCTAACTCTTCCAGTATTTCATCCGTATACAATCAAACAGTTTTCTAATCCTCTTCAGCGACTATTGAAACGAATGCCTGATTTGAATAAGCACATTACCCCCCATCCATTTCGACAAACGTTCGCTTCTTTATTAATGGAAGCAAATGTGCATTTAAATGTAATTTCACATAACTTAGGACATTCTACAGTTTCAACAACGGATGAACTGAGTAAACCCAGAATCGCAGGCTACTCAAACATTTACACCGTCGAATGAAGATGAAAAGAACAGTTGGCTGAAATGGTTAACCCATTTTCTTATGTCTCTTCTACTTCACTAATAAACTCACCGGATTCAACGGGCATACCCATCTGCATCACCTCCTCTCGATATCATTTCTTTATCCAATCCCTCTTGCCGAAGTACTCATGTAATTGGTCCATTTTGAACAGTGAACGACTATGACTATCTTCTTCAAAACTGAACAACGTCTGAATGGTACTGAATATTTTATATCTGAGTAATTCCAGGTGTTCTTTATTCTGTTTTCCTAACATTAGTTGATTTGCATGTTCACCTTCTTCCCATAATAATTCAGGTAGCGCATTTGTATTGTGGGATATACGTTTCATCCAAAACCGCATTTCCCTCTTGTAGTTTTGAGTATCCATCATTCTCAACAATAGGAGGGATGTTTCAAGGACGACAAAACCAAGCTCGAATAGTTCGGTTGGATTTTGTTTTGCAACATGGGCTTCTACTTCAGGATAGAAGTACAGCTTATTTCTACAGATTTTAGTTTTAAAAAACATGTTTTGATTTCTCCCTTCAGTTAAAGGACAAAAAAAAACGTTTCATTCAAAGGATGAATGGAACGTGTTCTGATGGATAACAACAAAGTAATTATATTTGGTCTTTAAAGCAATAAAGTTGAAGAATCCTTTTACAACTACACTCATTAGGGTAAGAAATTTCTCTTTCCCGGCTTATAATGGTCGAACTGTTCCTTAAGCAGTTTTGCTTTCTTTCCTCATTAACTGTTCTATTAATTTCTGTTAATTCACAGATCCCTAGGTTACTCCATACAATATTCAAAGAACGGAGTTGATCCTCATGGCTATATGGATTGACATATCTACTTCACAACATAAATTAAAACTTTTTGATGGAAACAGACTTATAAAAGCTTATCCAATTGGAGTTGGAAAAATATTGTCACCGACACCTTCTGGGACTTACACGATCATCAATAAACAACGTAATCCCGGAGGTCCATTTGGAGTGCTTTGGATGGGATTATCAAAGCCTCATTACGGTATACACGGCACAAGTAGCCCAGCTTCAATCGGTAAGAATGTCTCACGTGGATGTATTAGAATGTTTAATCATGATGTTCTAGAATTGTCATCTAGAGTTCCAATAGGTACAAGGGTTGTCATTCATAAATGACTCTGTTAACCTCGTATCCTATACTGCATAGTTTGTGTATACTGCCAAATACCCCCACGTTTATCAATCGCCAGGTTCGGCAATACTGCTGCTACACCAATAAGGTGACTGTGTTTAAGACCGCTGAATTGCAATCGGCGGTCTTATTGCTCACAAAACTTCTTTAGTTACTCAACCTCCCGTTCAACATCCTTAACAGGGCTTTGTTTTGCTACATAGACTTCGACTTCCGCGTAGATATACAGCTTATTTCTACAGGTTTTAGTTTTGAAAAACACTTTGCGATTTCCTCCTTCCTTAAAAATGGAAATAAAAATAACACGTTTCATTCAATGGCTGAATGAAACGTGTTTTGTGAAAATAGAAATAGAAATTTATTCAACAACTAAAATAGCAATATGCATATATAGACTAAATAAAGCTAGAACTTATTAATACTAGAGGTTCTATCTTAACGTTATAAATTGTCAAAATCCTGACTCTACATAAAGTTTGGTGAAAATAGATTTAGAATGACCTAAGATACTGGACTGCCGTCTCAGCATATATCTCGGCAGATTCTACTAAGTTCTCTACTGAAACCTGCTCATCGTACCCATGGATAGTATCTTGCAGCCCCGGACCATAAAATGCGGTATCAATGCCATTGCGCCGGAAGTGAGTGGCATCACTAGACCCAAGCGAGAGTACGCTGAAGACAGGTTCCTCTATTCCAAGGACACGCTGGATTCCCAGTTCTATAGACCGCACAATTGGGCGATTCTCTAAGGTCCAGTTCGGGTTACTATAGGGTACTATTGGCTCTACAACAGCACCTGGCGCTACAGCTTTGACAAGATTCCTGGCGACACCCTGTACAAACTCGGACTTCATTCCGAATGGAACCCGGGTATCCACTTCAATGATGCACCTGTCTGCGATGGTGTTTACCTTTGTTCCGCCCTGAATTATACCTGGATTGTAAGAGGGACGATATAGTAATTGTGACATTAAAGGATGTCCTTGACCCTGAGATAGGAACCATTCAGTATTGTACAATAGCTGACTAAGTTCAGCCGGAGGCGTTGCTTTGAGCTCCCATAGTTTAGCTAGTGCTTCGACCGCGGCTGCCCCTCTTCGTACAGCGGAGATTCCAGAAAGCGGTTGTTGGCTTCCATGCCCGGTCTGACCTGGTATAGTCACCCGCATCCATGCCATGGTCTTTTCACCAACAACCGGATGGTGGGTGTGCGTTGGTTCGCCAATAAGACAAGCATCTCCCTTAATCAATCCTTGATCCAGGAGAGAGGCGACCTCAATGCCGCCATTTTCTTCATCCGGAGAAGCAATAATTCCTAGGCTACCTTTCAAATTAAGAGTGGAGGCAAACTCCTGAAGCAGTCCAGCCACAAAGATCATTGATGCCAAGCCGCCCTTCATGTCGGAGGCTCCCCGCCCCAAAAGCATACCTGATCTGACTTCTCCCGAAAAAGGGTCAAAGGTCCAACGTGAACGGTCGCCTGCCGGTACGACATCTGTATGTCCGCAAAATAGGAGTCGTGGACCGGATACACTAGTTAAGGGAGCATCACAGACTACGGTAACTAGCGAATTTTCACTACTGCGGTGCTCGGTTATTAAAAACCCTTTTGCTGCTAGGTATCGGCTAATATGGGTTCCCATTTCTGCCGATTGCTTCTTAAAATCGGGCGATGGATTTTCGGATGGAATTCTAATAAATGAAGCAGCAAGTTCGACTAATTCCTGTTGCCTTGACCTAATCAGCTGCCGAATCATTCTGATACTCATATGAATATATTCCCTCCATATCCAGTAGTAGTCACAGTTTTTCTTTACTATTCTATGTGATTTTCCTAGATCATATACTAGAGTTTTTTGAACAAAAGACCTATATAGGTAGCGTCTTGAAAATGTGCTTAAAGCTGTAAATCAAAATTTCCCTGTGCTATCCATTACAGATGATTTTTTTATAAATTAAGGATACTTTTAAAAATTCAATTTAATAGCTACACAATAAAATTGAACCAGCTATTTCAGTCTCATTTTGCTACATGGACTTCCACTTCCGGGTAGATATACAGCTTATCTACAGGATTTAGTTTTGAAAAACACTTTGCGACTTCTCCCTTACGAAATAACAACCCGTTTCATTCAATGATGGAATGAAACGGGTTTTGTATTGTAAAACAAAAAACATAATTTAATTAGTCTCAAGTGCAATTAGATTATTTAAAAACCTTCTTCTTTTTCAACTAAAGTCCCAGTCGATTGAGTAAACAATTCATTTTTCCCAAATATGTTTTATCATTATTAAAACCTGTAAGCATAACGTACCAGGGTTATGGAACGTGTATTCTAGATTTATTTTCCCATCAAAAACCAGTCTTCTCTCACCTTTTGTTACCTACTTTTAATGAATTAGATTATATTTAGAAATTTACAAATAAACTATTTCTTTTTCATTGCAAATGAGTGATACTATAGGAACGATAATCATTTTAAGGAGAATTGACCTATGGATTTCATTTTGATTGAACTTAATAAGCTAGTAGTCGATTATAACCGATGCCACGATTCTTTGATTCAAGAATGTATTCTCCAAGATATTAAACTCTTATGCGAAGCGCTGACCCTTATGAATACAAAAGATGAGAATGAAACTTTGTATTTAAACTGTACTCTTCTTGAAGCCGTTATGTCCTTATCTATTTGGAATAGAGCAAACGTAGTAGGAAATTCGCTAGCGCCACTGTAAAAAGTGTTATTCAATTGATTATTTAAATTCATTTCTTTTAACTTCCATTCGTTCGACAAGTGAATATGATTTCACTTTTGAATTCACCTAATTATGATTAATGTATCAAATGCGCAATAAATACTTTTCTATATTTAATCCACTGTGTTGGTTGGAAATGTGACTTTGAAAACCCATTTGTAAATAAAATTACCTTTCATTAATACCAAAACATTTATTGTTAATCCTAGTATTTTTCACTAAAGCACCAGTTATATGCTATTACACATTGCGGTCGTACTTTGACATCTAGATTAATTTGCTTAGAACTAAAAGACATCTTACTGAATATCTTACTATAGTTCGTTTCTTTTAAATGTACATCATTTTTCACCCTAATTGCTCTTTAGGGGTGTTTTTTGTTGTTCTGGTTGAATTAAATTCCTTTACTTGTAACTCAGCATCTAATTATTTTTCGCTCAATTATCATCATTATCGGTTGAAGCACCTAGAATGATGATAACTTCCCCTCGCTGTATTCTCTCCTTTTCCTCTTTCCTTTTTTCAAAATAGCTTTTGTTCGGCTGTTCCTCGATACGTTGATTGCCACGCTTTTTCTTGTATGAGATTTCTGCTCGGATGAAGACGACTTTCAAAGTAATAGGGATCTACCGAGTTTAAGAACACGCAACTCGATTAATTCGACTGGGTCATGTATTGCTATATTGACTTCTACTTCCGGATAGATATTCAGCTTATGTCTACAGATTTTAGTTTTGAAAAACACTTTGTGAATCCCCCTTCCGTTTATAAGTCAATAAAAATAACACGTTCCATTCATTGGCTGAATGGAACGTGTTTTGTAATTTTTCAAAAGTATTTTTTTGTTGTAAAACTTATTTTATAAATTGAGTTACCTGTTAGATGAATCTTGGGAATTGTTATCCTTTACAATAACTAGATACCAAGTTTCGACAGCCTCCCAAGAAATTTTAATTTCCTAATCATGTTTGGTGTATTAATCCCAATCCAACTTTAATCAAAAGTACTTCTACAAATTCAAATAGAAAAAAAGCGTGGAAACTTTCTCCCGCTTTTTTTCTATATTTCTTATTGTAGTCCACCAAGCTCTCTTTCATAGTCAACTGGTTTTGGTGAAACTTTCGCCCTTTCTAAAGCGGGTGTGTCGGGACGTGCAACTTGGTATACTGCTGCACCAACGATTTCTGCTGTTTCTTGTAGTTTCTCTTTGCTAATTTTATCAATTGAATCATTTGGTGTATGGTACCAAGGTTCAGTAGGGCTATGAATAAATAAAGCAGCTGGAATGCCCGCATAATAAAACGGCACGTGGTCGCTTCGGCTTTCTTTTCCGTAACTCAATGGATTTCCTGTTCTCACTCCAGCAGCTGCCGAGAGGTCAGTGACGACATTTTTCTCTCCATCTACAGTGAACATTACCAGTTCACCAGCATCCCTACTTCCGACCATATCCATTTGGAACATACCGACAATCCGGTCACGCTCATCTTGGGATAGAGTTTCGACATAAGCATAGGATCCAAGAAGCCCTAATTCTTCCGCACCGAACGTCACGAAGCGAATTTCAGTATCAGTAGGCATGTTTGCCATTACACGAGCCAACTCAATGGAAGTAGCTACTCCGGAAGCATCATCATTGGCACCTGGAGATCCCGGAACAGAGTCATGATGGGCACCAACAACTATAATCTGGTTAGTAGCTTTCTTTTTATTAGTAGGTTCTTTGACAGCAACAACATTATGGGATGTTTTTTGTTGAATACCGCCATCCGTAACTTTGACAGTTGCGGAAATAGTTTGTCCTACAGCTAATGATGCTAACCTATCTCCCTCGGTTTGTGAAAGAGAAACAGTAGGAACAAATTTATCATTTGGTGCACCCAGAGTTCCAGATAATGTGCCAGAAGTATTATTATAAATGATCACTGCTGATGCTCCTGCTTTAGCAGCGTTTAGCACCTTATCGGCAAAGGAGATATCTCCTCTTTTGATCAAAGCGATTTTGCCTGCTAAGTCGATGCCTACCAAATCAGCCTCTGTTGCCAAACCTGCATAAACTATTTCACCTGACACTTCCCCATTTGGTGTATATGTAAAGCTAGTTGATGAGAGAGTATCACCCGCTACTGTAACGGAAACAATTGGCGTTTGGTAACTTTCAAATGTAAAAGGCTGAATCTCGGTATTGTATCCAAATGAAGAGAATTTGGATTTGATATACTGAACAGCATTCCATTCGGCTTCTGTACCCGCAACACGCGGTTCGCTGGAAAGATGGGCAATATCGTTATAAATGTTATCCACATTGATTCTTTTGACAATTTTATTATCAAAAGCTTGCTGTGCCTGAGGAGGTGGAGCAGGCGCTTCCTTTGCATACGCGGTTGGGAGCCCTACTGATAAACTTGTGGCAAGTACTAATGCGATAAACGGTTTTCTTCTCATACTTAATCGAGCCTCCTAAAATATAGTTGGTTACACATTAAGTATAAGTTATTAGACTATTTAATAAAGTCTACTTGGGACTAGTTTCCAGAATAGTACTTTTGGTAGTTTGAGGTAATGCAAAAAAGATTTCTGCACCAAAGGATGCGTGATTCCCATCTTTTTACGTAAAAATTTCTATGCGTGAAGTAATTAAATAAAACACGTATGACTTACCGTCCAAATTCCAAAGATATTATTAGGATATCTAATCGCATTAACTTAATAGCACTACTTTACGCCTGTCAAAGACTAATTAAAATTTAACAACTGTTAAAAATTATTCCTTCTGATATTAAATTTAAAAACAACCTCCCAAAGTATGCTTCAAATTGATGTTGGACGAGCCGATGTACCAATTCCATCCGGTTCCTAGGTTAACTCACAAATACCTTGCTTTATTATTGATTAACTTTTTAAATCCATCACAAATGAATACACTAATAAGTTATTACGCAGGATGCTTAAAAGTCTTGACATCGATTTGATTTCGGTTCATGGATTACGCCATACACACGCAAGTATCTTACTTTACAAAAAGGTATCCATATATTATGTTTCCGAAAGGTTAGGACACAAAGATATTGACACCACATTGAAGTATTATGCACACATTATTAAAGAATTACGTGTACGTGATGAGAAGAGTACAATTGCTACTTTCGAGAATATGATTGAGTAAATGTGTATAATTTGAGTATAATGGTTTCACTTCATATCGTTTTCTAACGAATTTTCCAAAATCAAAAAACCGCTAGAAACGCTGTTAATCCAACGTTTCTAGCGGTTTTTTAATTTCTTAACTTCTTCTAAATTGTCTTAATTATGTCCCAGGAGGGATTCGAACCCCCGACCGACGGCTTAGAAGGCCACTATGGTTTTCACCACCAGCCTAGTCATACCAAGCGTTTGGAACGTATTCAACTCGTACTAGGGATTCGGTCAATTTACGTTTTAAGACCGAAACTATCTTTGAACCAATGATAACATTATTCAAGCCTATTGCAAAGCTCAGCTCGTTAGCAACTTCAATTTGGGTGAGTGTATCAGGTCATATATTAATAGGTAGATACCCTATCTCAACATCGGAAATCGAAAGAAGAAACTATACTGAATTTTGCCAACTATATTGAAATGTAGACAGATGACTACGCTTTGACTACGTTCTATTGAAATTATCTGAAATCATATGAAACACGGCATATGAAACAAGGCAAAAGAAAAAACCCTTGATATACAAGGGTTTTGGCACTGTTTGAAATCCAATGATTTCTAAGATGGAGACGGTGGGAGTCGAACCCACGTCCAGAGGCTCTAACACTTAAGCATCTACACTATCAAATGCTGATATATCAAGGTTTTACTCACTAGGGAGTATTACATATTCACGAACTTGGTTCAATGACCTTCTAAGAACTAGTATATACCATATTGTTGCATAATGAAAAAGAATCCTTTTAAGATTCTTTACAAATTTTTTTTTATACTGTACCCACTTAATTGTAGCAGGCAAAGGATGTTTTAGACTTGATAATTTGCCCCTATATCTGCACTTCAACTAAATCTTCTTTATACTTTATCAATTCTTTGATCCTATTTACAATATTGTCTTGTTCCAACCTTGGAGGTAACGGTATTAGAATATTTTTTATTACGCTAAGATTTAATTCTTTTTGTTTAGTTGTTCCTGTACTAATATCTGGAATTGCTTCTTGAATTGTAGGCGAAGCTAAGTAGTAATAGATAAACTCTCTGTTAATTTCTTCTGGTAAACGAACAATCGTTACATGTGTGTCAACTATCAACCTGTCATACGATACTTTGTCAGAATTATATATACCTATACGCCCTACTGTCCCAAGCCCAGTGGAATTCCAAAGTAAATCTTCATCTTGTAAGAACCTTATTTCTTCGTATTGTTTTAGTGAGTCTGGCTCAATAAACCTTGCTTTACTAATGTCGAAACCTGACCATTGAACACACTTCTGTGATACAACTGGAAACTCTTCAATAGTAGAGTATTTAGGTGACTTCCCTCTTTGAATGTATTTTCCAATTTCCCCTAACCTCACCCACTCCCACGAACTCGGGATCTCAAAAGGTATCTCTTCCTCAGTAATCTTAGGTAATGCCTTTTCTTTCTTAATTACCTTCTCTTTCACCAATCGTTCTTTTTCAGTTTTAATTCGTTCAACTAAAAGGCTAGCAGGTTCATCAGTCTCTTGCTGTTCAACTAATTTTCCTTGCATTGCATATTGAAGGATAGACTTTTCAAGTTGAGTTGGAAAGGCGTATGAAATATCTTTTAACTCACTATCAATTTTTTCATAACTCAAAACCTTGCTAAAAAGTTCATTTATTTTCTCTACTAACTTTATCTGAGTTTCAAATGGTGGTAAAGGCATTAATGTTTGATTTATATTTCTAATTGACAATTTCGGCTGAGCAACTTTATTAATAAGAGATTCGAATTGATTTTGTATAATTGGAGATTCTAAAACCATGTTAAAAAAGGGCTTATAAATACCATAGTTAATTACTTTAACGGCATTCTCCGTCAACAATGAATTGTCTAAGTGCTTCGGGACCGAACCTACCTTCCCAATAGTTCCAGCAATAGTTAAGTAAAAATCGTCGCTTGAGATTGTATAATTTTTTATTTGCTGATAAATTATCTCGTCAACATAATGTAAATTTCCTTCAAAAATAGTACCTTGCTTCATGTCAGCGACTCTTAAATAAATGTATGGCGTAGGCGTGGTTGATGGCTTGTGACCTTTTGGAACTCGTTTCCCTCCTTTTACTGTAGCAATTTTACCCATTTTCACCCAATTCCACTTTTCAGGTAGTTCATAAGGAATACTCTCTATATAATCGTAATTTTCTTTATCATTTCTTAAGAGTTTCTTTTTTATTAGATCAGCTTTAATATTACTAATCTGCGAAATTATAAGCTCCGAGTTTTCGCCTATTGTGTCTAATAACTTCCCCTCTAAAGCGTATTTTAAGATAGAATCTTTTAATTGCTTAGCATTCATTAGTATCACCTAGTATCTCTTGAATTTCATCCATAATCGAATCGATTTCATTATTTAATCGTGTACGTTCAGCTTGATATGTTGCAATTAATTCTCCTGGTTCTAAAATTAGCTCCTCCTTTTGTGGGAAGTCACACAAATCTAAATTGTAGTTGTCATCAATAATTTCCTGCGCTGAGAATTTACGTGCTTTATCAAAATTCCCTTCTTTAATCTCTACACGATTTTCCCACCACTCCATAGCGGGTTTAAAATGCTCTAGTTTAATCGGTCTCGTTTTAGAAAAGTTTTTATATCCTTCTGGCATATCTAAACGGTAGAACCACACATTTTCAGTTGGCTGTGTATTATCAAAAAATAACACGTTTGTATGAATAGAAGTATAAGGTGCAAATACACTATGGGGTAAGCGAATAATTGTGTGAAGGTTAAATTCCTTTAATAACTTTTCCTTAATCCCCAGCTTCGCTCCGTCAGTTCCAAATAAGATTCCGTCTGGTAAAATAACACCCGCACGACCATCTTGTTTTAAACGATACATAATAACAGACATGAATAAATCTGCAGTTTCACTGCTTCGTAATTCCATAGGGATATTCATTTTAATACTTTCTTTTTCTGAACCACCATATGGAGGGTTCATCATAATCACTTCAAATTTATCTTTCTCTGTATAATCACGTACATTTTTATCTAAACTATTACCATGAATAATCACTGGATTATCAACGTCGTGCAATAATAGGTTAGTAATACTTAATAGATACGGGAATGCTTTTTTCTCAATCCCATAAACAGATCTATCATAAACTTCGTTGTCTTCTGTAGATTTAATTTGGGGTTGTAAATAGTTTAAAGCAGATGTTAAGAAACCACCTGTTCCACAAGCGAAATCCGCCACTCTTTCACCTAATTGTGGTTTGATCATTGCGGTAATAAAATCAGTTGTAGCCCTTGGCGAGTAATATTCACCTGATGCACGTTGGGCTTGTAGATCTTTTAAAATTTGTTCATAGATTTCATTGAACGCATGGCGTTCTTTATAATCCGTAAAATCAATGCCATCAATCACATTAATAACTTGTCTTAATAGCACACCATCTTTCATGTAGTTGTACGCATCTTCAAAAGCAAAACGTACGATTGCTTTACTAACTGGTGTATTCTCATCTACTTCAATGGATTTTAACACAGGGAATAACTTGTTATTTACAAAATCAAGTAATGAGTCACCTGTTTTTGCTTCGCCGTCTTTGTTATCTACAGCCCAATTTCTCCAGCGCAAATCCTCGGGAATGATGGATTCAAAATCATCATCATGGAATTCCCAAAGTTCTTCTTTTGAATCATAAATTTTTAAAAATAGCGTCCAAACGATTTGTTCAATACGTTGTGCGTCACCAGATACTCCAGCGTCATTACGCATAATATTTTGTAGTGTCTTTACAAATGATGTCACCGACATGTTAAGTCTCCTATGCTAGATATATTTCATCTTTTAATTTTCTCACTGCTTCTAAGTATTTCTTCTTGTTCCCGAAGGCTTTTACAATTTTCATTGGATTTCCAAACTTATGGAATTCACTTAATTCCAACACTTCTGTTCCCTCGATTTCTGCAATGCCCTCATTCATGTATTTATCTAATAGCATTTCTAAAACTTCACGTGCTACATCTTTATACTCATAAATATAGCCACGTTTCTTCACATTTTTTGCACGCTCTGCTTTTGTCAATGGTGGCTGGTCGAAGGCTAGGTGTAGTATCAAATCAAAATCATCTAACTCCTTAAGGTTGTCGTACTCACGAAGCGCATCTAATAAGACACCTTGCTCTTTTAACGCTTCCAATATAATCTCTTTTCGATCTTCCTCTTTCCATCTTCGTAAAAAGACATCAAGGGAAGCAAATTGTTTTTGGATATTCTTTTTCGTGTAATCGACCAGACTTTCTGTTATGAGTTTCCCATCCACATTGTAATACTGTACACGCTCATGAATGATTTGCACATCAACATCATTCACACGATATTTTTTCGACGGTACTTTACCATCACCATCTCCTGTATCTGGATCTGGATCTCCATCTATATCAGTGCCGCCATTTCCTGTTTCACCACCACCATCATCATCATCATAGCCAGGCATATCGTCACCATTCGGAACATCAATAATGACAATTGGATCACCATCAAAATCGGGGTCGGCAAATAAGCGACTAACATTACGAAAATCCATAATAGTAAAGTATTCCTTGCCATGTTCAATATCTAAGCGAGTTCCCCGACCTATAATTTGTTTAAATTCAGTCATTGAGTTGATATTAGAATCTAGCACAATTAATTTACATGTTTTAACATCCACGCCTGTTGTTAAAAGCTTAGAAGTTGTAACAATTGTAGGGTACTTACTTCCCCTATCAATAAAGTTATCTAACTGTGCCTTCCCCTCTTTATTATCTCCTGTGATACGCATAATATATTTCGAGTTTTCTTGACATAAGTCACTATTTTCATTCACTAATGCTCTACGCATGCGCTCCGCATGGTTAATATCTATACAGAAAACAATCGTTTTAGCAAATCGATCTGTCTTCTTTAGAAACTGTGAAATTCGCTTGGCAACTGCTTCTGTTCTAGCATCGATAATAATATTTCTATCATAATCTTTTTGATTATATTCCCTGTCTTCGATTAGCTCACCATACATATCATGCTTACCTTTTTCTGGTCGATATCCATGTAAATCTTTATCTAAACCTATGCGCATCACTTTATAAGGGGCTAAGAATCCATCATCAATTCCTTGCTTCAAACTGTAAGTATAGACTGGCTCACCAAAGTAAGTAATATTGGATATTTCTTTCGTTTCTTTTGGTGTAGCAGTTAAGGCAATTTGAGTAGTTCCCTCGGTATCAAAGTACTCTAATATCTTTCTCCAACGACTGTCTTCTCTGGCAGAACCACGATGTGCCTCGTCAACTATAATCAAATCAAAGAAATCTGGTTTGAATTTTCTGAAGGGTTCTAAACCATCATCACCTGCAAGCTGATGATATAGCGATAAATATATTTCATAAGAGCTATCTAACTCTTTATTCTCAATTTTAGTCATGACTTTTTCAAATGGTTTAAAGTCATTTGTCATAGTTTGATCTACCAGGATATTTCTATCCGCTAAGAATAAGACTTTCTTTTTTACACCAGCTTTCCATAAACGATAAATGATTTGAAACGCTGTATAAGTTTTACCTGTACCTGTTGCCATTACTAATAGAATCTTATTTTGACCATTTGCAATCGCATCTATTGATCTATTTATAGCAATACGTTGATAATAACGTGGTGTTTTTTCTCCTAATTGGAAATAGTACGGTTCGTTTATGATCTGCTCTTGCTCAGGTGTAATATCTGCTTCCTTCGAATAACGCCTCCACAGTTCCTCACGTGTTGGGAATTCATCAAGAGTTAGTTCTCTTTCATTACCAGTTAAGCGGTCATGCTCAATAAACCCATCACCATTAGAGGAAAATGCGAAAGGTACATCTAAAACTTCTGCATAATCTAAAGCTTGTTGCATCCCTGCTCCTACTTCTTGCTTGTTGTCTTTTGCCTCTATGATTGCAATTGGATAGTTCTTCTTATAGAACAATAAGTAATCCGCTCGTTTGGACTTACCACGTGCAGTTAAATTACCACGAACAATTATCCGACCATCTGTAAAACTGTACTCACAGAATACATCGTTCATGATATCCCAACCTACTTTTTGAATAGCTGGCGTAATATATTTCAATTTAATATCTTCTTCAGTCATTTGATGTTTTGCTTTCAATTATATATCCCCCTTTCTAAAGAAGTGATCTATTTAGACCTGCTAAATTGACTAAGTATCATCCTTATTATAGCGGTAAGTGTATGACTTTAACTATCCTTATTAGAAAACAACTTCAATTGGTCAAACCTTACCTCAAATTTTAATTAATATTATGACGTGCAGATGTGGCTGCCTATTCCATCATCCAGATATAAACACACTAGAATGTGGTTATTACCCCCGCCTATATACACTATATTCTAGCATGCCGCCCTGACCTAGCAAGGTAGTTAGTATTAAATCAACCTCTATAACATCAGTTGATAAGTTATCTCCTATTCACTAATCCTAATTCATACCATTTCAAAAGCTTAGTAATTCTCCTACACATTTTGTAATCCGTAATTAGAAGTAGCTCTAATTCATAGAAACAATGAGGATAGGATCGATGTCATTACATTGTTGGATGCCAATACTAATTCTTATGCTGACTGGGTTACATGAATCTTTCAATGCCATTCTACAACTTGATTATTCTTCCCTGAGAAAACATGTACTTAACTCAAAATGGATGAATACTTTTGAGAAGCTTATTTCACGTGGGAATATGATCAAACCAAACATATCAAAACATGATATTAACTTCTCGGTGACTTTTGAATTAGTCAAACAGAGTTATCATCAGCGTTAATTAGTCCAATCATTAATAATTTCTTTATCTTATTACATACGAAACTTCGTTCTCGTTAAAATATCACCTCTAACGTAAACCCTCTCGCTCCAACAGCCTATACAACGTTCCAGTGCCAATTGACAACGTCTTACATATGTATCGTACAGACTTACCTTCTTGATACCATTCAAGAGCTTGTACGGCTTTCTCTGCCTTCTTTCCGCCTAAGGTAACCTCTAATTTTCGACCTTTAAATTTCCCTTCTCTTTTAGCAATTTCAATTCCCTCTCTTTGGCGTTGTAAGGTTAGACCCCTTTCCAATTGTGCTAGGCTGCCGAAGATATTAAGCAAGAACTCATTCATAGGATTCTCGGTCGATGTATCTAACCACGACTCATTCAGCGACTTAAGAGAAGCTCCTCTCTCTTTAATATCTTCAACTATGATTAGTAAGTCCTTTACTGAACGAGATAGACGTGATATTTCATGCACAATTACTACATCATCTTCTTGTAGCTCTGATAGCATACGTTGTAATTCGGGACGTTCTGTATTCTTACCACTCAACTTTTCTTCATAGAACACATCACAACCAACTTCTTTTAGTGCTTTGCGCTGACGTGCTGTATTTTGCTTTTCGGAAGATACTCTTATGTACGCTATATTTCTCATATAACAACCTTCTTTCACCCTATGATGGCTTCACATTACCTTTTATTTCGGTAACAGTCAAACGATAACGCCACGAACACGCTACAATCCTTGTCATTATTACATTTGGAATATTATTACATTCGTTACCGTTTAAGTACACTCTATCAATAACTATATTCTATATTATGTTTTTCTATAAAATAAAAAGACAGGGAAATTACGTCCGCTGTCTTTTTGAAATAATATCCAAATTTATTAAATCAAACAGAAATAATACCCTTAAATTAATAAAGTCATAAAAAACACTATTTTTGATACAAAAACGTTTTATGCTTCATTTTTCACTCCACTATCAAACAATACTAATGCAATAGCAAACTGTAAAACATGTATTTTTGTCCGATAATCTTTCAATTCATTAATATTAATTTCATCAGTAAAGCTTACCCCATGTGCAATTTGATGTCTCTTGCGCAATAATTCATCCAAGAAGGTTGTCCACAAGGAATTCCCTCTTTTTATTTTTTCTTCATTTAACACCAAACCATAATTTTTTAATTCAATTCTATATGGAAATGTTTTCACAGCTTGTTTTGTATAATCTCTCAAATCTTCAAAAAGGATCTTTGTTTCAGAAGGGTTATTTTCAAAAACAATATCAAGCTTTGATTTATGAATAACTCTAAAAAACTCTGTGACCCCAAAATTCGACATTACTTTTTCTATAATTGTTGGTGATGGATTTTTATTTTGTTCGTAAAAGAAAGGAGAGACATCTAGCTTTGCATTTAAATCTCCGAATTCTTCAATCAATTTCTCTATTTTCCGATTATCAACTTTACCATTTTTATCCAAAGATAAAAATGAGATACAGTATGTCTTTTTAATAAATTTTGGAATACTAGCAAAATCAACATAAAGATTTAAATCCTTTATAATAATTGACGCAGCTTCTTTCATAAAGCCTTCCAATTGTGCCACTATTAGAACAATTGTCGATCTACATAGAATATTTTTAAATTCCTCATTTTTTTCTAGATTAATTTGTGTTATAAGTAAATCAATTTCCTTCCATCGTTCTTCAAGGCTTTCAATGAATAGAGACGCATATGTAAGTCCGTCTATTTCAGATTCTGACTCGCTTCCATCTTCCTTAATTTCTAAAGTGAAATCTTCTATTTCGACAGTTTCTAACTCATGAGGGGCTTCTACTTTTATTGATTCTGCAGCCTTCAATTTCTCAGTAGCTCCTTTACAGCTTCAATTCTAAATATAACTTTTTCCCTGTCATTAACGCTCCCTGAAACAGCATCAAAGAATTTTGGGTCTTTAAATAACGACTGAAAACTCTCATTTATAGTAATAGGTAATTTCACATCATCATCAAAGTTAACTTCATCAGCAATAGCAATTGCTAAGGCATCATATACAGCGGCATTAAACTTTGACATCTTTTTGAAATCATAAGTCCCATTTACACTCTCATATTTATACTTAGAAAAAGCTTCATTATCAAATACCTCAATTATTAGAGCCATCACTTTATTAAACTTTAATTCATATTCTTTAAGAGTTGAAATAGGTAACATATTGAATTCTTCCATTGCTTCAGATAAGAACTTTTTAAAACCCTTCTTTAAATTTCTATATCTATTATTTTGTAGTGCAAAAAAACGAAGAACTAATTCAACATCTTCCATTTTTTGCACTTTTTTAGTTTTCTCGGGTTCTTCTAAACTTATTTGATTTAACAACCTAAAATTTTCATTTTCAGCTAATTTTTTAATTAAGCTATTAAAAGGACCTCTATAAATAGCGTTACGTAATTCTTGCGCCTCTAAACGTATAGAGCCAGAGTTCAACCTCTCAAAAATATCATATTTAACCTGAGTATCTAAAGTGGAATCAATTCTTAGGCATTTAATTGTTCGCTCTTCTAGTCTCCTAATTAAGAACGGAGGTAAGTCTTTATAAAATGAACCATTTAATGGTTCTAATACATCCATTCCACTTAGCGGCATCTTATTTTTCATGAAATTTAATATAGCGGTTAAACGTTGTTGACCATCTATAACTGAATATCGAGGAATGCCTTCGTTTTCACCGTCATCATCATCTACATCAATGTCTTGGGATAAATAAATAACTGGAATAGGGATGTTTAAAATTAAACTTTCAATTAGCTTTGAAGACATTTCATCAGACCATCTATGATTCCTTTGATATTCTGGGTCCAATTTAATAGTTTTCCTATCAATTTTTTTTGCCAAAGTTTCTAAATCATACTCTATATTCTGTGTTTTAACTGTTCTTTCTTTAGCAATTTGCTTCAAAGAGTCCAAAGAAGTTTTTAAAGTAGTCAAAATAGAATTCTCCCCTTCTGGATTATGTTTTTTAGTGTCCAAACCTTTTCCACCATAGATGAAAATAAATACTGTCATTTTATAGTATAAGAAATTCAGGTCATATTGTCCAAGTTAGGATACAAATACAAAAATTAGTCGCATTTTAAATAATTAATAATATCAAAGTTTTATTAACATCACTTAAGTTAAACTGGTTGTATAGAGAACATCCATCCATACTGAAATATTTGTATTCTTCCTTTTAATTGCTTCAATATTTCGTCTTCAAAGTGAGGTAATATCCCTTTACATACTATAATCCCTTTAATGTCTCTAGTATTCTCTTCTGTTTCATATCTATCAATATATCCTTTAATTTGCTTAAGTACTTCAGGACCTATATCATCCTTTTTAATTTCAACAATATGTACTTGATTTGTTACACTATTTTTCATTAATAAATCTAACCTTTTTCCATCCCGAAATTGATGTTGCCTTTCAACAAAAACTAGGTCAGACCCTAATACTTCTGGATCATCAGCAAGAAACTGTTCAATATCCGCCTCGCTTAATTGGCGTATTTCATCGCTAGAAAGTTGTTTTTTCTTAAGATAGCTCTCGTTATGCAAGGTATATACTTTTTGCAGTATTAATTCAATTTGCGTGTCGGTTAATGCAAACCAATTTCTAAACTTTGACGACAGTGCTGCTAATGCTGTCTGATTTGAAGAGGGATTATAGTTAATAGTAAGTTCTAACAGCAACCCCTCATTAAGTTCAAGTGGTGTATCTAATACCAAGGATTTAATTGGATTCCCAAATACAATTACTTCATTCTCTTGCGTTTCAGTACTAATTAAGTGAGGATTTCGGTATTTCATCATTATTATATTATCCGTTCTTGCTCTTTGTATTTCCATAACCTCTTCCACTTCGTAAAAAGCGGTAATGTACCGCTTATTTCTTATGCTAGTATGAAAGAAGAGATAATCTCCCTTTGCAACTCTATTTTTTAATGTATCCCCTCTACTCCCTTTATCGCCATATGTATATTCCGAAAATAAAGGGTCTTCTTCTCCATCATTTTTCTTTGGGTCTATATACGGAATTAGATAACTAGTCAAACTACTCTCCCCCTTAATGTTTTCTTTAAATCAAGGCTTTAATCGATTCACTCTATGCCACTTCATATACCGCTGCTGAGTTACGTTCATTTCAATTTTCATCTTGTCAGTGATATTCAAAAACTGCCTTGTCACTTCATCCAAACTATCTGAAATCAAAATTGTTCCTTCAACATTGAAGCTAATATGTCGCTTATCAAATAAGGCATCATGATTTGGACAAAGCAGCAACCCATTATTAACATCTAACCGCTCTTGATCATTTGATTGACTCCATGGCTTAATATGACTTGCTACAAGAAACCTTTCGTCCGTAACACCGCATAATTTGCATTTATTCCCAGTGGATAGTAGAGCCTTTCTAAAAACAGATTGACCAATTCTTAACTTTATTGAATGTTCTTTCTCAGTCTCTGTTATTTCCCTGCTAGCAAAAATTTGTCCTTTAATATTTTCAACACGTTCATGGAATTTGTAACCCCTAATCTTATATTCAAGCTTGGCTTTCCCATTGAAATCTCTCAACACTTGCTCTTTATTACCAAATCTCCCCATGAAACTTTCTGCAAATCTTGTTCTAGTATTTTGATCAATAAATTCATTGTAAATTTTTCTTGCATCCTCTTTATTTGTGCTTAATAATATGAGTTGTATAAAATACTCACGATTAACTATAGCAGCATTTTTCTTTAAGTAATCTAATATTTCCCTACAGTCTTCATAACTACAAATGTAATGAACAATATGGCCGTATAAACGTATCCCTACTTCAAGTCCAGCGTCTTTAAATAAATCTAGAACCAGCTTGAATTCTTGATAATTTTCCACACAGCTTACAGCTTCTAAAAAGTCCTCTTTATCTACTTTTAATTTATTCTCCTTATAGTAACTTAGAAAAATGATGATATCATCTACTGTGTGCATTAAAAGTCCTCCCTCAAAACTACATTTCCCACCATTTTCATCTCTTCTATAAGTGTATGGCACAAAGGTTCATAACCATTTAGTTGCTACCTTCATAAAAACTTTGTGACGTGTGTCTGTACCAACTATCTATAGCGCATTGATAAGGAGATATTGTAAAAAATATCCTCCTTGCATTACATACTGATAATGATGTATCAGACTATATAAAAGACGGTTTTATTAGTAGGTGTAACAATGTCATGAATTCCGACCTATATTCCATCGTCCACTCCAATATACGAAAGTGGAGGATTTCAGTAAAGAGACCCTCCTGTGTTTCTTATCTATTCCATATTCATTTAGGCAATCAGACGAATAGCTTGGAACTGAGCTAAAGGATTAGTTCTCTTTGATTCTTTAGCAACTTCATAATCAACCCCATCAACTTCAAATGAAGTTGGTGCTATTTCCTCAACTGCAGATGGATTTGATTGTATACTGCTCTTTCATCTAAAGTACTCCAATAGCAACTCCTACATTGGAGCATACTGCTTCATGATCTTCAATGATTTGATTCTATCTGAATCAGACGTGTTAGTGATATTTTTCTGCCTTCCCTTAGCATGTTCTAATGAACGCTCGCTGTGCATGAACATCTCTATCGTGATGATTACATGTTGCTCTGTTAAGGTGAGATCCTTCAATAATATGCATTACAACTTAGTAATCACTTTTCTCGATTATGATTATTTGTTGTACTAAAAATCAAGAGCATTGGGCTTCAGCGCCCCGTCACTCCGTTCCTCCTAGCCGAGGTGCGCCAATTAGCAAAAACCGCTAAGTGGCGCACCTTATATAATCATTCCAATTGACTAAGGCAACACAATGTAGGATTATAATCCACTCACCTTAGTCAAATGTTTACAAGTATCGAGATTTACTTTAGTAATACTTATTGTTGAAGTATTTTATTGGATGAAAAGGTTCAAATATCCGTCTCGTATCGGTATTTCCCACACCATGTTGGTGTGGGTTTGGGTACTGTATTAATTATATTTGAATAACGAAATGACACTTCGTGTTTTGGCTTGTCAGCCCTCATAGTCGCTCGTCCCTCACTCTATGCTCCCCGACAGCTCTGCAGTTTTCACTACGTGAAAGACTGCATTTCTTATACTATCGTAAACTAATTTATTAGCAGTTAATTGATTGGATAGGTGGCTCCGCCGCATCAGCTACGCTGATGATCTGGGGCAATACAATATAAAAAACTCCTCATCTATTTTCTCTATATAGAGCAGATGAGGAGTTTCAAATCAGCTATTATTTTTTTTTATAACTTCAATACTTTGATGCTGAATTACAATAAAACCTTCTCCAATTAAATGCTGAATTTCTGGATTTTTTAAATGTCTTGCCAAGTTTTTAGTATCTATTCCGATAATAGCTGCAATTTCTTTTTTCTTATACTTCCCAATTTCAAGAGTTCCAATATGCTTTGCTAACTTGAAGCCAATTGTATTAGTTGCAATCTTAGTCATATCCTTGTCTGAAATACGCTCTATCACATATAATTGAACATTATTCATTTCGTTAGCAATCATGTTAATCACATGCTCATCATGATGAACTAGGATAAAAATTGCTTGTGGATTTTCATTTCGCTGAATGCGTTTTGCTGCTTGATAAAACTCTGCAGCAATAGAACCCTTGCGAATCCTTTCCATTTCAATATCTTTGAACTTGCCTTTCTCAATTGTCAAATCATATTGTTTAATTGATTCAAGCTCATTGTAAATTGCATACTGAATTAAATATATTGGATAAGGTAGATTATTTGTTCCTATGATATGACACATATCAAAATCACTATATTTATTTTGTCCAACAATATTTCCATACCAATTCACAGCCAATTTATAGTCTTTTAACTCTATTGTGGCATCTATCTCTTCATCTTCTATACTTTTGATTGCGTTAGGAAGATGATATGATTCTTTACTGACCTCTAATTCTTTAAGCGCATCAGTAAAAGACTTCAATTCAGATTTATGAGTAATATATAAACATTTTCTTTTTGATTCTAAGATGTTTCCCGCCCCACGAACAGCATCTTTCATATACACTTTCGCATTTTTCCCAATCGATGAGCGGCTACTATTTTTTAGTTCACCTATGAAAAGAGATTTGCTATAATCAACAATTCTTCTTTTCTCAATTAATACAAAATCTTCGCCATTATAAACGGAATCTAACGTTGCACTTGCATCAAGAATGATGTTATTTTCTAATTTTCTCAGCTTCATCGCTTTGTTATAGGAGTAGAAATGATTGTTATTGTAAATGATTTCTTGATTATAGAAAAATTTCAGCTCAGCAAAAAACTCTTTTACTTCCTTAATTGAATCAAGTCCAAAAATCTTTAGTTGTTTTAAGAATGAATCAATTAAAGCACTGTCAAAGTCAACTGTTATGGCTCTAATTTTGTTTTTACCTTCAGTATCTAACTCATCTAATTTCATTAACAATTCATCATTTAGTAAATCAAATTCTCTTTGTAACTTATACGGAAATTTCGGGCGAACTGCATCATATTGAGCTTTTGAATAAGAATACGATGGAAATTGGATTTTTTCATCAATTATCAGTGTATTCCTATTACCAAATGGTTTTGGTAGTTCAGCTTGACAAAGCTCGATATATCTTTGATGCGTGATCACTAGTACCAAACTATTATCTAGTTTATCTGGCTGCTTACGTAGCTCTTCCCAATTTTCACTTGTGATGCCTATAACCCAATCATCTTTATAGCCACTATCACCAAAACTACCTAGTGCCGAATTTATGTATTTTACAGTCTCTTTAACATCAGATTTAAATTTCTTTACAATAAGAAAAGTCGGTATTTCTATTTTCGATTCATTTCCAATAGCATCAATTATTACTTCAGCAACAAATTCAGTTGAAAATTTACTTTTCCCTAACCCAGCTTCCCAAGCAAAAATTTTAAACTTATTTACGTTGTATCTTTCCATAGAAATTGTTTCTTTTAATACTTGTTTCATTTCTTCAAAGACTCGTGTTTGCACTAGGATGTTCAACTCCTTCACTCTTTTATTTCACCGTTTATCAACTGCATCAACTGTACCATAAATAGTTTTCCAGTTATTATTCTTATCTTCAAAACAGATGTATGAATCGAATATCAAATATTTATGTGGCTAAGTACAATAACGGAAATTATTCTTCTTTTCGACAGTATATCTATAAAATGATACTTACCAGTATGAGATATCAATAAAAAGCGTAACTTTTCTGTAGACCCGATACCAATTCATGTCTAATTGGTGATTGCGATATCAGAACCATATCACGATACTTGATTACTGTGACGGATACACAATTATTGAGTTTAATCATCATGAGTGTCCTGTTCTTATGAGCTAAATGCAGCTACAAGCCTAGTTACAGCGTACCCCATGCTATTGCATCGACAATGGACCTTAATTGACATCAAAATCCCCCTTTAGAGCTTGTGTTTTGTTGAACAAGAATAACGGAGAAATCCAATACATATCCTCCTTCGCTTGCGGGGAGGCTATTGCTCTCTTATTAATTTTATACTTATGATTAAATTTATCTCTCTTCTTACAGTACCAGATAGTGTCGTGTGGAAGACACTTCTTTCCTGACCTTTGTACAACCAATCCTTTGATAATTAGTAGCCCTGTAAAACAAAAAACCACCCATGTAAGATTTAATATTCATCAGTTTAGTAGTTAGTACGATGCATTCTGACATCCTGCGGGTCGTTCCAAGCATTCCGTAGCTAAGTCAGTATAATTATCCTAGGCTTATAAGAAGTCGATGTGTACGCTTATATCCCTCTGTAGCACTTATCCCATTTTGTTATAGCAACACTTGTTTATTTTCAAGCGCTAAAAGGATTGGTGCATATTCGTCTATACTGAATCCAATCTGCAGTCTTCTGTTTTCCAGAGCCATGGTTGCCCTTTTTATTTTAACCATAGACTAAACACGTTGGTAATACTCCAGAACCAACATAATCAGCATATTGAATTTTAAACCAGAATCGGTCTCGCATCGGAATATTTCACAATCTTATTATGTGGCTAGGGCGCTCCCTCGCAACTCCAATGGATACATGTTACATAGAAATTGATATTCATCCTTATGTAACTGGAAGTTTACTATTGCTAATCTTCCGAAAACCCTGCGTTTAAGACACTACCATTTAGTATCAATAATAAAACTATCAATAAATAACAAAGCCTCTTCGACTCGTATAGAATAGCCTTTTGAACGTATATATATTGATTAACGTAAACAACCCAAATAACAGCTATTTTAAGGGATTTGAGCCTATTTCAGCATGATTTCACCCTTTTTGACGTCATTATCGTCATCTTTGTGCGTTTTCGTTCCTATTTCATCCTTTTTTCGAGCGTTTTCCACAAAATTTCATCCCATTTTAATCGTAAATCATCTGTTTTACCTGTTTTTAATCAAATTTAACTCCAATTACAGCATAAATGGCATTAAAAACAACAAAGAGCCGAGGAATTAATCCTCGACTCGTCTCGTATATGTACTTCTGTCATTCAAATCAATCTTTTCAAAGACCATAAGTTCCCTAAACATAGTTTCTCCACGATTCCTAACGTTATACTTCGGGTTTAATATATCGATAAACATTGATTCAACTCGAAGCCTATGCTCTTTATCTTCAATTAAGCCATCGTCCATTTGGATTATATTAAAATACTCTATCTCCTCTTTGAATGGAGAATTCCTTACATGAGCCTTCAGTCTGTCTTTAACATTAGATGACTCCCCTATATACAATGGGACTCCATCGGAGTTGTAAATAATATATACACCTCGGATGCAACCGTAATCATCTAACTTTTCGAATAGGAATCCATTTATCGACCTCTCCTTAGCCAAGCTTCTAGCAAAGTCATCCATGAATTCGCTAATAGTCCAATCACTCAATGCATATCCCCCTATTGCAGTAGCGTATCTCCCCAACTGTGAAGCCTAATAGAAATACATCCTCATTTTTCACTTGAATGTCCTTAATCTTATGGTGAACCATCATTATATCAGTTCCATCGTTATCGCTGTTGTAAATTTTAGAATCAAAGGTTTTGGCGAACGTCTCTTTCACCTTCTCACTTTCTTAGTTAATAAGAATTAGTTCATAGACAACGTTAATCTCCCCATTCACTCTACATCTTCACCTTCAACGTTTCTAATCATGCCACCTAATCCCTTTACTAGTTTAACATTTAGCTTCTTCTTAGGTTTGTCCACTGGAGCTGTCTCCTGTGGACTCCCAACTGTTGGCATTACAAACATTCCTTCACCCACTGTTAAATGCGCCCTGTAGAATCTAAGTGCATGCCTAATGACTTCAGCTTTCTTATTGCGAGGGATAGAATTTATCCACTCGATTAAGTCACTGTCTGTCATTCCATCCAGAGGCAACTTGTACATCATGTCTTTCATTATTCATCTTCACTCTCTCTCCCATATCTCCCAACTACGAAGAATTCTCATTAAATAGAAACTGCTGTTTCCCAGATACTCTTGCTCAGTTCCAATATATCAGCCTTTAGATTTCTAACAGTGATTTCGACCTGTTCAATGGTTTGATAAATCCGCTCAAAGGTTTGTTCTTCTGAAAATCCTTCATCTAAAATACGACCATTCATGTATTCTAATGCTTGTAAAAGATATTGTAATTGTTGTTCTAAACGTCCAACTTTTATATTCCCACTTACTTCTATTGGTTCAATGTAAAAAAGGAATTCCTCTAATGGTAAACTACCTTTATTCATGTTACATTTTTGACAGGCACAGAGGCAGTTCATAGGGCTTGAGATCCCCCCCTCTGACTTAGATTTGATATGGTCAACTGTGTCTCCATATCCGCCACAGTATTGGCAGATCCCTTTGTCCCTCTCCAATATCATTTCTTTAAAAGCCTGTCTATCATAAAACTTATGAATTAGGGTTTCATGGACTATTCCTGCCGCCCCCTCATTCACCATTAATACTGCTTGCTCATATGTAACTGTATATTGAATTCTTCTATTAGACCGTAAACTTAAACGAACGTTTATGTCTGATCTTTTCAATGTTTGTGTGTCAAAGTTATATTGAGGTAATGCTGAATGAAATAATTCACGTCTCCTCCCCTTACACTCTCTGCAATAAGACTTCCTTCTTCTCACCCCGTTTGATTCGAACTCTTTATACCACTTGGTTTGTCCGCAAATCCTACATTTTTTATATAGTCGACAAGTACTACCTATCATAGGATAACTCCTTTTATCTTAATAGTTAAAATTCCATCGAAGACTTTTCATCGATATGAGTAGAAAGCAGCTTTTTCACCAATTCTCCCAGTAAATTTGCCTCCTCAATTCTCCAAAAATAAACACCGTATTCGTCATTTAGCTTTGAAATTTTGGACCGCAAATTTCTTTTAACATTTAACAGTTCCTTAATAACAATCGATTTCTGCTCATAGGAAATTGTTTCGGCTAGATTAATATCCAATCCTAGCATTTTAAGCTTAAATTCTTCTTCACTTTTCCATCCATCTATTAAAGGATCAACATTGTAGATATAATTTTCTCCAAAAAAATCATCCCCGATAATTGCCTTTACCGCCTTAGAACAATTTCTAGTATTCCAAAAAATCCACTCCCATATCAGTAAATCCACTTCCATAAAAATTATAATATTGTTCCTGTAACAATATCTCTGTAATCAAATCAATTTTCCTCATTAGTTATCTCCCTTTGAATTAGAATCCTTAGTACCATTCATTTCAATCCTATTGTCATTACTTGCATATAACTGTCGAAGAAATTACTTACTCCCTCTCTTTCTATCATTCTAAAACACAACTTCATATATGTCAATTAGGTACATAAATGGTATAATATTGCAATACTTTTGCTTTGCATTAAATTTAACAACTAATTTCCCATTCCACTTAATCAAATAAAAAAAGAGATAGGCATCTCCTATCTCTCCATATTTCCATATAAAATTGATTCTACAAGTCCAACAAACCACCAAATTATGCTTCTAAACCGTCCTGTAGTCGCTTCTGGGCGGCGTGGTGTCTTGGAGGGGATAATCCCATTCACTTTAATGCTAGGGCGGTTTTAGGCGGTTTTAGGCGGTTTTAGGCGGTTTTAGGCGATTTTGAATAAACTTTAATTCACGCATTTATTCTCCAAAAGAACTTAATACTACATATGAATAGGAATCGCATCTAAAAAAGTGGCGTTGTTAATGATCATAGGTATTCCCTCAAGTTAGATACCACTTCTTCTACTTCTAAATCCAAATACTGTGTTGTAACGGCTAAATCGCTATGTCCTAGAGCTTTGCTGATAAGGGCTATACTTGCACCATTATCATGTAAATTCTTTGCGTAGGCTCTTCTAATGGCGTGCGCATTGATGTTTTCTAGTCCAAACCGTTTCGCATATTTAGTTAGCTGCTTTGAGATCGCATTGTTTGTTGATTTCGTATTTAGCGATGTCCCCTTAGTTGAAATGAATATATTGGTATTACTTTCCCCGTAATACTCTCTTACTTTTATACTCTGTTTGATTAGCACCCGATAAAGTTGTATAAGTTGGTCATTGAGTGGCAATTTAAGTAGTTGGTGATTTTTCAATATCGCTCCATTTAGAACAAGCACTTTATTGTCAAAGTCAATGTGCTTTTCTTCAAGCTGCCCCAAAGTATTAATACGAATACCCGTTTTATACATGGTTAAAATAGCCGTCACATCCCTGAGACCAATAAAGGTACTTTTATCAATCAATGAGATAAGGATAGCAATATCAGTTGGTTTAGCACCCTTCTTCACCTTTTTATCTACTTTCACGTTGATAGTGTGCCAAAAGTTCACTTTCAACCAACCATTGTTAATGCACTTACCTAAGAACGACTTCACAACCTTTAAACGTGTTAACTTTGTTTGATTTACTACTTGCATGGAATCTAACCACGAGTAGATAGTATCTACTGTAACTTCTTCTAAATAGGTAATCCCTGTACTCTTTGCAAAGTTATGCAGGATTGTATCGTAATCCTTCATAGTACGAGGGCGATAGCCGCTCACCTGCATTTGGTTGATAATAGTTCCTAAAGCTTCCGAAAAGAGCTTGTAGTGAGCGGTAGTTGCCTTCACCCCTTTAATAGAAGTGGTAAGCTCTTTGGTTGTCAGTGTGAAATCCACATCAAATAATCCTGTCTTTTTCGTCATAATAAAAAATCCTCCATTCAGTTGAATTGGAAGATAGTTTCGTGTCTAATTATACGTAAAATGTTAGGGTACAAAAAAGGGATTCTGCACCAGTGACCGAAGCCCTGACCGAATCCCTTATCTGTCTCAAACCCTATCACATCAATGGTTTGTGACTGTCTTAATTATGTCCCAGGAGGGATTCGAACCCCCGACCGACGGCTTAGAAGGCCGTTGCTCTATCCAGCTGAGCTACTGAGACGTGCGTTTAAGTGTTTGCTTGTTTCTTAAGGACAAGCTTTAGTATAGATAAGTTTCAAACAAAAGTCAACATTAATTTTAAATATTTTTAAATACTTTTAAACTCTATGAAATCCACTGTTTCATGCACCATATTTTTAAAGGATATTTGCATTGTTTCATTCCATTCTACAACTGCGTACGTCGCGACTTTTCCACCGCGAGGCTGCACAGTGCTACCCGGATTCAAGAACAAAATGCCGTCTTTTTGCTCGGCACCATAAAGGTGTGAATGACCAAACAGAACTATATCCGCTCCACACTCTTTTGCATAATAATAAAGCTTCATCAGTGAGTGGTTTACGTTGTGCTCATGACCATGGACAAGCAATACGGTTTTACCTCGCACCTCGACAATTACAGACATAGGAAACTTAGCATCATGATCACAATTTCCACGGACCTTATGCATTGTATGTAAAACCGGATCATTAAATGATAGTTCACTGTCTCCGGAATGAAATAGTGCATCCGCGGGTAGTGCAGAAACGGCTTTCACCGTTTCCTTATCTCCATGCGAATCACTCATGACTATAATTTTCATAATGAATCCCCTAAAATAGACATATATTGAGGTAATTTGGATTTTAACTGAGCCAGCGCTGCTCCACGATGTGAAATTTCACTCTTTTCTTCAGCTGACAACTCTGCCATCGTCCGGTTTAATGCCGGCAGAAAAAAGATTGGATCGTAACCGAAACCATTAGACCCTTGCCGCTCAGTGTTGATAAATCCTTCGCAGCTACCCGAAAATGTTTCTGTTTTCAAACCCGGTCCAGCCACCGCGAGCACACAGCGGAATCTAGCACTACGATCGCCCTCAGAAGCCGTTTTTAGCTCATTAAGTACTTTATCTATATTAGCGTCATCATTTTTCTCCAGCCCCGCAAATCGAGCGGAGTACACACCTGGCGCTCCGTCTAGAAAATCAATTTCAAGTCCGCTATCGTCAGCTATGACAACTTTACCGAGCAAGCGTGCCACTGTTTCCGCTTTTAAAATCGCATTTTCTTCGAACGTAATACCTGTCTCTTCAACATCAATGCTGCCTTCAATATCATTTAGGGTAAGAACTTGTACCTTTAACGGCTTGAAAAGCGCTTCAAAGTCATTTGCTTTGCCTTTATTATTTGTAGCGATTAAGACTTCCTTCATAACACATTTCGATCTTTCGTCTTGATTAGCTGAGCAACTAAACCGAGTGCTTCTTTTTGTATTTCTATTAATTGGTTGATGCCCGTTTCGGCAAGTTCCACAAGACCATTCATTTCTTCGCGTGTGAATGTTGACTCTTCCCCTGTCCCCTGAAGCTCAACAAACGCACCCGCCCCGGTCATAACAACGTTCATATCAACAGCGGCTGACGAATCTTCAATATAGTCTAGATCTAGAATAAGTTCACCTTCAAGCGTTTTACCAACACTTGTTGCTGCAAGGTAATCAGTAATCGGAAATTTAGCTAAGCCTTTTTCAATATGCAATTTAGATATCGCCAGTGCTGTAGCGACAAATGCACCTGTAATCGAGGCTGTACGTGTACCACCATCCGCCTGGATAACGTCACAGTCTATCCATATCGTTCGTTCCCCTAGCGCCTCGAGATCAATGATAGCACGCAGAGCGCGTCCGATTAAACGTTGAATTTCCATCGTACGTCCACCGATTTTACCTTTTGATGCTTCGCGTTGCGTTCTTTGTCCTGTGGCACGTGGCAACATTGAGTATTCAGCGGTTACCCAGCCTTTTCCGCTATTTCGTAAAAAGTGTGGAACCCGTTCTTCAATTGAAGCTGTACAAATTACCTTCGTATTTCCGACTGTAATTAGAACAGAGCCTTCTGGGTGTATTAAATAATCCGTCTCTATTATTACTGGCCTAATCATATCGGCCGCTCTTCCATCATGTCTCATATAGTGTAGCCTCCATCTTTCAAGTTTGCGTTTTCATCTTAGTATAACCCATTTGCTATAGGCAAAAACCCGGAAATCCCAAATAGGACATTCCGGGTTCGTCACAAATCGATATGTCTAACATCTGGGTTTTCAATCGATAACCAATCCGTGACAATAGCACGGAAACTATCTGATTCACCGGTTGTATAAAAAACTGGCGCTATTTCGCATTCAGATGTATATTCAATATCATTTGCTAGTAGAATTCGTTCAACATCACAAACTGTTTCCACCGCGGACGATATAATTTGCACATTATCCGGTAACGATTTTTTTATATGGTGCTCTAACAATGGATAATGTGTACAGCCCAATATCGCTGCATCAAAGTCAATATCTGCAAGTCCATGCAGTGCTTGTTCGACAATCGCACCTGCATTTTCCGAGTTGTATTGACCACTTTCGACAATTGGTACAAACTCAGGGCAAGCAAGTGAATAAACCATTGCATTCGATGCTAGTCCATGAATTGCATTTTCATAGGCTCCACTTTTAATCGTGCCCGTAGTTCCTAGTACGGCGATTTTTTGGGTTTCTGAAGCATTAACCGCAGCTCGCGCACCAGGAGCAATCACACCAATGACCGGGAAAGGAAAATTTGCCCGTATTTCATCGAGAGCAACTGCTGTGGCTGTATTACAGGCTATTACAAGCATTTTAATGCCCATTTTCGACAGCGCCGTTGCCATCTCCATTGTAAAGACCTGGACTTCTTGAGTTGGACGTGGCCCATATGGACAACGTGCATCATCTCCTATGTAGACGATTGGTTCATTCGGTAGCCGTTTAAGAATTTCTTTTACTACGGTCAATCCGCCGACGCCGGAATCGATTACTCCGATTGGTGCTTCCACTGTAATCCCTCAATCCTTTTTCATCTCTTGGTGTAGTTTAGTCAGCAGATCAGAGAAAACTTTTACTTCCTTTTCATCGAAATCTGTCAGCACTGAATTCAAATAATGACGTCGCTTATCAATCACTTCTTCAATTACCCTCTCACCTTCGCTTAGCAAGTGAATTCGTACAACTCGGCGATCGGTTGTATCACGAACTCTTTTTACAAGGGAGTTCTTTTCCATTCGATCAACCAAATCTGTCGTAGTGCTAAAAGCAAGGAACATTTTGTTCGAAAGATCTCCGATTGTCATATCTCCATGTTCAAAAAGCCACTGCAATGCGACAAATTGCGGCGGGGTAATTGTGTAGTTGCTAAGGATTCTACGTCCTTGCTGTTTAATAATCGCAGCAACATACCGCAATTCTTTCTCCATATGCGCTACTTCTTCTGTATATTCATTGTTTGGTGAGGTGTTTTCCATCAAATAGACCAGCCCCCTGAGAACGATTCCTGTCTACTCATTGTCTCCCTTTTTCGCGCGTAAGGCAATACCTTTTAAAGTGATGGTAAAAAACACTAAAAGAATAGCCGTTTGAATTCTGCATGATGCAGGTCAAACAGCTATTCTTAAGGTGCGTCATTACATAATTGCGCAAAATTTAAATACGCATTTCGACAAATAGGTTCTTATTGTCTTTGGTTATGAATACCCTTTTAACGCAACTGTAATTCACCCAAACGCAATAATTCGATTACCGCCTGCGCTCTACCGGAAACACCGAGCTTTTGAATCGTGTTCGAAATATGGTTCCGAACAGTCTTTTCGCTGATTCCGAGCCGCCCTGCGATATCTTTTGTCGTTTGATCATCAACGAGCAGATTGAATATTTCCCGTTCTCTAGCGGTAAGCAAAGAACGGTTTTTAGAGTTTTCTATCAAGACGCGCCCTCCTATCCACTTTCACTTTAAAATATGTGAAGAAGGAGCGGGCTGTGCCGGCTACTTGATTAATTAATAGTCAAATAGCAATTTTTCTTTAGCAGTCCATGGAACACCTTTGCCTGTTTTTCTGCTAATTTGGACCATCGAACCTCGTCCTGTGAAAACGATATCCCCTTTACTATTTTTCGCCATGTAATGGATATCTATAGAACTGTTACCAATGGATGCAGCTTTCACGAAAATTGTAAGCTGTTCATCAAAAAATACTTGTTTCACAAAATCACATTGCAGGTCTGCAACAACTGGAAACGTCTCGCCCACTGGATCAAGCCAATTATTCATCAACTTAATTTCCTTTAAATATTCAATTCTTGCGTGTTCAAAATAAACAAATGGGATTGTATTATTTAAATGACCATACATATCCGTCTCTGAAAATCTGACAGAAACCGGAACGGAGAATTTGAAATCAGAAGTCCATTCCGTTAATTCCGCTATGTAAGCAGCTTTCATCTGTAAAAACCCCTTCTCGTTTAAAATGAATGAATACTCATTCTTGTATTCTATCAAATTCCCCCACATAAATGAAGCTTTAGGATAAAAAGAAAAAACCCCGCTAGGCACTTGCCTAGCGGAGCATTAGACTGAAATCAGTCTACCATATGGTCACTTCCAAAGAAGTTTTTAAACATTTGAACATTCGTTGCGCGGTTCATTGCAGCAATCGAAGTTGTAAGAGGAATTCCTTTTGGACATGCAACTACACAGTTTTGTGAGTTACCGCATTCTCCAATACCACCATCAGTCATAAGTGTAGCTAGACGCTCGTCTTTGTTCATTGCACCTGTGGGATGCGAATTGAACAGACGGACTTGTGAAAGAAGTGCAGGTCCCATAAAGTTTGTATTGTCATTGACGTTCGGGCATGCTTCAAGGCATACACCACATGTCATACATTTAGAAAGCTCATATGCCCATTGACGCTTACGCTCAGGCATACGTGGTCCTTCACCTAAGTCATAAGTTCCATCAATCGGAATCCAAGCTTTTATTTTTTTCAAAGAATCAAACATGAATTCTCTATCAACAATCAAGTCGCGAACGACAGGGAATGTTTTCATAGGTTCAAGTTTAATGGGTTGTGTAAATTGGTCCACAAGTGCTGTACAAGATTGACGTGGACGTCCGTTAATAACCATCGAACATGCGCCACAAACCTCTTCTAGACAACTCATTTCCCAGTTAACTGGTGTAGTGTTCTTACCTTCTGCATTGACCGGATTACGACGAATTTCCATTAACGCTGAAATAACGTTCATATTCGGTCTATATTCTACTTCAAAACTCTCCATATATGGTTGCGAATCAGCTGTATCCTGGCGTTGAATTTCAAAACGGACTGTTTTCTTAGCTGTTTGCTGTTCGCGTTCCGGTACGGCTGTATTGTTCTCGCTCAATTATGTCAATCTCCTTTCTTCGCGGAGTAATCGCGTGTACGTGGCGGAATCAAGGAAACATCGACTTCTTCGTAATGGAAGATTGGTGCAGAATGTCCATCGAATTTCGCCATCGTCGTTTTCAGGAAGTTCTCATCATCACGATTTGGGAATTCTGGTTTGTAATGGGCTCCACGGCTTTCATTACGATTCAGCGCTCCAAGTGTGATGACTCGAGCTAAGTATAGCATGTTTTTCAGCTGACGCGTAAATGTTGCGCCTTGGTTAGACCACTTTTGCGTATCGATAATGTTAATGTTTTCATAACGTTCTAGAAGCTCTACGATCTTATCATCCGTAGCTTGAAGCTTGTCATTGTGGCGTACCACTGTAACGTTATCTGTCATCCATTCTCCAAGCTCTTTATGAAGGATATACGCATTTTCAGTACCGTTCATTTTAAGTGTGTCATCCCACTTCTGTTGCTCTTCTTTTTCTGCCTCGTCGAAGATTGTTGAAGGGAGATCCACTACAGATCGTTTTAAGTGCTTCATATATTTGATAGCATTCGGTCCTGCGACCATTCCACCGTATATTGCTGAAAGGAGTGAGTTTGCGCCAAGACGGTTTGCACCATGCTGCGAATAATCAACTTCTCCTGCTGCAAATAGGCCTGGAATACTTGTTTGCTGATCATAATCGACCCATAACCCGCCCATCGAATAGTGGACTGCTGGGAAGATTTTCATCGGAAGTTTACGCGGATCGTCGCCTGTAAATTTCTCGTATATTTCAATAATTCCGCCGAGCTTGATATCGAGTTCTTTCGGATCCTTATGGGAAAGGTCCAAGTACACCATGTTTTCGCCGTTAATACCAAGTTTTTGATTAACACAAACGTCGAAAATTTCACGGGTTGCAATATCTCGAGGTACAAGGTTACCGTAATCCGGATATTTTTCTTCGAGGAAGTACCAAGGTTTTCCGTCTTTATAAGTCCAGATACGACCGCCTTCACCACGTGCAGATTCACTCATAAGTCGGAGTTTGTCGTCTCCTGGAATCGCTGTCGGGTGAATTTGAATGAACTCACCGTTTGCATATTGTGCTCCTTGTTGATAAACGATGGAAGCAGCAGAACCTGTATTAATGACAGAGTTTGTCGTTTTCCCGAAAATGATACCGGGTCCACCTGTTGCCATAATTACTGCATCGCCTTTAAACGCTTTAATTTCCATTGTTTTCATGTTTTGTGCTTTGATACCGCGACAAACGCCTTCTTCGTCAAGTACAACACCTAAGAATTCCCAGTGCTCATACTTTTGAACAAGCCCATCGACTTCAAAACGTCTAACTTGCTCGTCAAGTGCATATAGAAGCTGTTGTCCTGTTGTCGCTCCTGCAAATGCCGTACGGTGGTGCATTGTACCTCCGAAACGTCGGAAATCCAAAAGTCCTTCAGGTGTCCGGTTGAACATTACGCCCATACGGTCCAACAAACTAATGATTCCTGGTGCCGCGGCCGTCATGGCTTGTACAGGAGGTTGATTCGCAAGGAAGTCTCCTCCATATACAGAGTCATCGAAGTGGATTTCAACCGAATCGCCTTCCCCTTTTGTATTCACTGCGCCGTTGATGCCACCTTGCGCACATACTGAGTGGGAACGTTTAACCGGAACAATTGAGAACAGGTCGACCGGCGTGCCATCTTCAGCTGCTTTGATAGTTGCCATCAAGCCTGCAAGACCTCCGCCGACAACAATCAATCTGCTTTTCGCCATTATTGTTTCACTCCTCAAATTATAGGGATTTCATATTTCGTTAAATTATTTTTTTATTTAAACAAAAGCAAATAGTGCTTGTACACCGATTACAGAGAGAACTAGGAATACGACAATTGAAATATATGTAACAATTTTTTGTGAACGCGGTGATTGTGTTAATCCCCAGCTTACTAGGAATGACCAAATACCGTTTGATAAGTGGAATGTTGCCGCAATAACTCCCGCAATGTAGAATGCAAGCATGAACGGATTCGACAAAATATCTTCCATCATATTAAAGTCCACATCAGCACCTAATGCTTTTTGAACTCTAGTCTGGTAAATATGCCATGCGATGAACACAACTAGGAATACGCCAGTTATGCGTTGTAGCATAAACATCCAGTTACGGAAAGTACCGTATCGTTGTACGTTGTTTTTCGATGTGAAAGCTATGTACACACCATAGAATCCATGGAACATGAGTGGAATGTAGATGACAAACCATTCGAGGAATAGAACGAATGGTAAGCTCCCCATGAAATTGGAAGCGGTGTTGAATGCTTCTGGACCTCGTGTTGCAAAATGGTTAATGACCAAGTGCTGGACAACAAAAAGCCCCACCGGAATAATTCCGAGCAACGAATGAAGACGGCGTAAATAGAAATCTGATTCTCTTGACAAGTCTTTTACCCTCCCTTATTAACTGAGTCCGCCAATCGTCGTCTGCCATCGTTTCGACACGAAGCAAATGTTGACGGCGTACCTCTTCATGGTACAATATTATGACATAACCATTGTACTCCTCAGTTTTGAAGAGGTCAAGACGATTCAGGCTTTTTGCCACGCCTTAATCTAGTACTCTTTTATGCCATTAGACTTACTGATTCTATCATTTAACCGAAAGGGTTGCATGTTCGATTGGAAAACATTACATACGATACGCCGACCCGATTCGGCTATGAACTTTTACGGGACCACGTGTTGCCTAGTATTCTCGGCAACCACGAAGATGACATTCTGTACTGGGCTGGAAAAGATGTGGCCAGAAAATTCCCCATTTTCAGTATTGATGAACTACCCATTTTCTTTACGGAAGCCGGTTGGGGTCCACTTCAGCTTGATAAGACAGAAAAGGATGAAGCGTTTTATTCGATGAAAAACGATTTTGGGACAAATAACCAAAATAGATCTTGTCAACTTGAAGCGGGCTTCATTGCAGAACAATACCAAAAGTTAAATGGACTTCTGACTGAATGCTACGGTGAAATGAAAGACGGTTTGGTGCACTTTCAAGTCAAATGGGATTTAAAAACCAAAATTGAAGTATGAATCGAAGATGCCCCGGTATTGGGTGCATCTTCTTTCAATTCTACTTTAATTTCTATCTAAACCGAATTGCTCATGAAGTGTTGCAACTGCTTTCTCCATATCCGATTCAGGAATGACTACGGAGACTTTGATTTCAGAAGTGCTCACCATTTTCACGGGAACGGTTGCGTTCCTCAGCGTGTCGAACATTTGCGCGGCAACTCCCGGATTCGATACCATTCCACTTCCCACGATTGAAACTTTCGCCAGTCCTACTTCAAAATCTGCCCGACTATAACCGAGAGATTCTTTTTCGGTCTCCAAAACATTTATCGCTTCTGCGAAATCTTCTTTTTTAATGGAAAATGACACAGACGGCTGTACGCCTTCCATAATTGTCTGAACAATGATGTCGACGTTTACATGTTGTTTCGCGAGTGCAGTGAAAATATTAGCAAGTGAGCCATTATAAGGTACTTCATACATCACTGTAATCCGTACAATTTCTCTCTCAAAAGCGATGCCACGTACAATTAAATTGTTTTCCAAATCGATTTCCTCCTTGATAACTGTTCCTACTCCGTCCATATGAGCCGGTCTTACCCGAAGCGGCATTTGATGATTTTTTGCAAACTCAACTGCTCTTGGATGAAGCACACCCGCACCAAGGTTAGCGATTTCCAACATTTCATCGTAAGATATTTCCTCAAGTTTCGTCGCTCGTTCAATCAATCTTGGGTCCGTCGTAAATACCCCTTCGACGTCCGTGTAAATATCACAACTAGCTGCATCGAGTGCAATCGCAATTGCGACGGCACTCGTATCGGAACCACCGCGACCAAGTGTTGTCAACTCACCGTTATTATCAATTCCTTGGAAACCAGTGATTACTGCAACCGCGCCTGATTCTAGTGCGGTTTGAATTTTGTCAGCATTAACTTGTTCAATCCTTGCATTACCATGAACAGCCTCTGTCGTTACCCCTGCTTGCCAACCTGTGTATGACCGTGCTTCTAACCCTTGTGCAGTAATCGCCATTGCAAGTAAAGACGCTGTTACTTGTTCTCCTGTTACAAGGAGCATATCCAATTCGCGCCGTCCTGCTTTGGGATTAATCTCCATTGCCAACCTTAATAGTTCATCTGTTGTTTTACCCATCGCAGAGACAATGACTGCCACTTGGTTTCCACGATTAACCTCATTTTTAACAAGTGTTGCAGCCCGTGCAATTCTCTCTGGATTTGCAACTGATGTCCCTCCGAATTTCATTACAATACGTCCCATGATTTTTCCTCCATTTTCCCCTGAATGCAAAAACGGCCCTCAAAAGTATGAGAGCCGGTCTGATTGGAGCTATCCCCGAAGAGACGCCCCATCCAGATAGCCCTCCAGGTATTTCCATACCTGACAAATCTCCACTTATTCAATGGAAATCCAGCATGACAATCGTGACAGACGATTCATCCGCTTCGGCGAATACCCCTTTCAATCCCTTTCATTAGGCTGCCGCCTTCCGTGGATCTACTATTGGTTACCGCACCTCTATCTTCACTATATATAAATGTATTAGTGAAAAAATTCATTGGTTTCACCTTACCATATTACTTTTTTTCTCGCAATGCCATCTCGCGAAAATGCGCTTCAACTGATTTTGCTACACCTGCAGGTAGTCCTGCTTCTTGCAATTGTTCAATCGTAGCTTCGCGTATCTTATTTACTGATTCAAAATGCCTTAACAGCATCGTTTTCCGTTTTTGCCCAACTCCCGGCAATCCATCCAGTGCTGACGTCAATGAATTCGTTTCGCGGCGTTGTCTATGGAAAGTGATTGCAAACCGATGCACTTCATCCTGGATTCTTTGCAATAAGTAAAATCCTTCACTCGACCTCTTAAGTGGTATCATTTCAACCGGGTTACCATAAAGGAGTTGTGCTGTTTGGTGCTTCTCATCTTTTGCAAGTCCCGCAATGGGAATGGATAAATTCAACTCATCCTCAATGATTTCCCTAACAGACTCCATATGACCTTTACCCCCATCAACAACAATAAGGTCTGGTAATGGCAAATCATCTTTCAACACACGGATATAACGTCTCCGTACAACTTCACGCATTGCACCATAATCGTCGTGCGCTGCCGCGGTCATCGTTTTATATTTTCTGTAATCTTTTCGATTCGGTTTCCCGTCAACAAATGAAACCATTGCAGAAACTGCATCAGCGCCATACATATGTGAATTATCAAATGCTTCAATACGTAAAGGCACTGTGATGTTCATCGCTTTGCCAAGTTCCTCACATGCACCGATTGTCCTCATTTCCTGACGTTCAATGAGATGGAACTTTTCCGATAATGATATCTCTGCATTTTTGACTGCCAATTGGACTAGATCTTTCTTTTTTCCGCGCTGTGGAATGAATACATTGACATCGAGAAGCCTACTGATGATTACATTATCAATTCCTTGTGGCAAAAGTATTTCCTGGGGAATCAAGTGTTGTGATTTTCCATAAAATTGGCCAATGAAAGTCAGCAATTCCTCTTCAGGTTCTTGATAAAGTGGAAAAAGTGACACATCCCGTTCTATCAACTTTCCTTGACGGACAAAAAAGACTTGAACACACATCCAGCCGTGATTGACTGCAAATCCGAAAATATCACGATCCGTGAAATCATTCATGGTCATCGCTTGTTTCTCCATGACCGCTTCAATGTTAGCAATCTGATCACGATATTCTTTTGCGCGTTCAAATTCCAGATTTTCCGCTGCAGCAGACATTTTCTCTGTTAATTCTTTTTTTACTTTTTTATAACCGCCGTTTAAAAATCGGCTGATGTCGTCCACCATTTCTTTGTACGTATCAGTACTCACTTCATTGATGCACGGTGCAAGGCATTGGCCAAGGTGGTAATATAAACAAGCTCGGTCCGGCAACGTTAAACATTTTCGATAAGGATAAAGTCGGTCAAGTAATTTTTTTGTTTCCCCAGCGGCAAATGCATTTGGGTATGGACCAAAATACTTTCCTTTGTCTTTTTTGACTTGTCTTGTAATAATTAGTTTCGGATGTCGCTCGGCAGTCAATTTTAAATACGGATACGTTTTATCATCCTTTAGCATGATATTATATTTCGGATCATACTGTTTGATCAGATTCAATTCAAGAACAAGAGCCTCCAGATTTGAAGATGTGACAATGTATTCAAAATCTGTAATTTCCCCAACCAGTCGCTGTGTTTTCCCGTCATGGCTTCCCGTAAAGTAACTGCGCACACGATTTTTCAAAACTTTTGCCTTGCCGACATAGATAATTGTCCCTTGCCTGTCTTTCATTAAATAACAACCCGGCAACTCCGGTAATATAGCCAACTTCTCTGAAATTAGTTCATTCATCTATTTCACCTACCAAAAAAACCGGGAGCCTTTGAAGGGACCCGGTTATACTTTCAAATATGCCTCAATGTATTTACGCTAAGATATTGATTGGAGTTTCCTCGATTGACTCCATTCAATACCCTCGACATCCGCCAGAGGCTTCAGCTCGAAGAGGAGGAATTATATTCCATTCCTCTCTATCGGTAACTTAGGCGTTGTTGCTGAAATATGTTAATAATTAAGCGTGCTTTGTAATCAATTCTGCAAGTGCTTCTTTCGGTTTGAAACCGACAACTTTATCGACGATTTCTCCGTCTTTGAAAAGAACCAAAGTAGGGATTGACATAATGCCATATTTACCAGCTGTTTCCTGATTGTCGTCTACGTCAACTTTAACAATACTTGCTTTCCCTGTGATTTCGCCGTCTAGTTCTTCAAGTACTGGAGCGATCATTTTACAAGGTCCACACCAAGGTGCCCAAAAGTCTACAAGGACTAATCCTTCTTTAATGTTCTCTTCAAAGTTCTGATCAGTTGCGTGAATAATAGCCATAATATATTTCCTCCTCTTATTAGATAACCTATGATCGTATTATAGCATGCTGCTATATCCCGACCTAAATATATGCTCTGCAAAAAAAGTAAGCGCCCTGCTAATGAGGGCGCTTACTTTTGAATCAGTTCGTTTTAAGCTTTTTGATTTCTTCAATCATCATTGGAATAACCTCAAATAGGTCTCCAACAATACCGTAGTCAGCTACTTTAAAAATATTCGCTTCTGAATCTTTATTGATAGCCACGATTATTTTCGAGTTGGACATGCCCGCCATATGCTGGATTGCACCCGATATTCCTGCAGCGATGTACAGATCCGGTGTAACAACTTTGCCCGTTTGTCCGATTTGTAATGAATAGTCACAGTAGTCAGCGTCACATGCCCCGCGTGAAGCACCGATTGCTCCGCCTAATAGTGATGCAAGTTCTTGCAGTGGTTCAAAGCCTTCTGCACTTTTCACACCGCGCCCCCCTGCAACAACAACTTTCGCTTCCGAAAGGTCGACGCCATCTGTCGATTTACGGATAACTTCAGAAATGATTGTCCGTAGATTAGTAACCTCAACAGGTACCGCTGTTACTTCACCAGAACGGTTTGCATCATGCTCTAACGGCGCAATGTTATTCGGGCGAACTGTTATAAACAATAATCCATCTTTATTTTTTACTTTTTCGAATGCTTTACCGGAGAAGATAGGACGGATAAATACTGCCGCATCGCCTTCTCCTTCAATAGCAGTTACATCAGAAATCAAACCCGATGCTAGTTTACTAGCAACTTTAGGTGAAAGATCTTTTCCAAGAGCCGTATGACCAAAAACAACAGCATCCGGTTTCTCCTGATCATAAACAGCCATGAATGCTTGGCTGAAGCCATCGGAAGTATATAGTTTCAAATGTGGATGCTCAACAGTGATCACACGGTCCGCTCCATAATGGATCATTTCTTCCGCTAACGATTGTACTGCATCGCCGAGCAAGATGCCGACAACCTCTCCGCCTCCGGATACCTTTTTAGCAGCTGCAATCGCCTCAAACGAAACGTTACGCAATGCCCCTTCTCGTACTTCCCCAAGTACTACTACTTTTTTAGACATCTATAGTCCCTCCTATTACAATTAAAAGTCAGATTAGATTACTTTAGCTTCAGTTTTAAGGAGATTAACAAGTTCTTTCACTTGATCACTCGTATCCCCTTCAAGAATACGTCCAGCAGCTTTTTGCGGTGGAAGATAGATTTCTATTGTTTGTGTTTTAGCTTCCACGTCTTCTTCCTCAAGATCTAGATCATCAAGCTCTAGCTCTTCTAACGGTTTTTTCTTGGCTTTCATGATTCCTGGAAGTGAAGGATAGCGAGGTTCATTTAGACCTTGCTGTGCAGTCACTAAGAGTGGAAGTGATGTTTCAATCGTTTCAGAATCTCCCTCAACATCACGAATGATTTTGACTGAAGTTCCGCTAATTTCAAGGTTCGTGATTGTCGTTACACAGTTGATGCCCAAAAGTTCGGCAACACGCGGACCAACTTGTCCAGAACCACCATCGATTGCAACATTTCCTGCAAGAATCAAATCAGCTTCCTTATCTTTCAAGTACTCAGCGATGATTTTAGCAGATGTAAACTCGTCCATTTCATCTAGATCATCCTCAGTATTGATAAGCACTGCTTTATCAGCACCCATTGCAAGCGCTGTACGAAGTTGTTTTTCAGCGTCTTCTCCACCAATTGTTATAACAGTTACTTCACCATCATTTGCGTCCCGTACTTGGATGGCTTCTTCAATTGCGTATTCATCATAAGGGTTAATGATAAACTCCGCACCGTCTTCGGCAATTTTACCGTTTGAGATTGTAATTTTTTCCTCTGTATCAAATGTCCGTTTAACTAAAACATAAATGTTCATATTGCATACCCCCTCAACTTTTTGATTATTTTCCTTTAAATACTGGAACTCGTTTTTCTAAGAATGCTTGAATTCCTTCTTTAGCATCTTCAGAGATGAAAACGTTACCAAATGAATCAGCTTCCGCTTTCACACCTTCATAATAAGAAGCTGGTTTTGAATACTGAAGCATCTGAAGTGCAAATTTGACCGCAACAGGACTTTTCTTAGCAATTTTTTTTGCAAGCTCCATTGATTTCGGAAGTAACTCTTCGTCTGTGAAGGCTTGATTGGCAAGTCCAAGTTGTGCCGCTTCTACTCCACTGATAGGATCACTCGTTAACAACATTTCCGCGGCTTTCGGCATGCCGACGTAGCGAGGAAGACGTTGTGTTCCAGCAAACCCAGGAATTAGTCCCAGTTGCAATTCTGGCATTCCAAGTTTTGCACTTTCAGTGACGAATCGAATGTGACAAGCCATTGCCAGTTCAAGCCCACCACCTAATGCTGCCCCATGAATAGCTGCTATAACTGGTTTCGAGAATTGTTCGAGACGTTCAAAAACTTCTTGTCCGCTGGCCGCTAATTTTGAAAATTCTTCACCTGTAGTAACAGATGTAAATTCTTTGATATCCGCACCTGCAGAGAAGAATTTACCTTCCCCATGTAAGACTATGACTCTAACAGATTCGTCGTGCTCCACTTTATCGAGCAATGCATCCACTTCAAGGATAAGTGCTCGTGAAAGCGCATTCGCAGGCGGTCTGTTTATTGTCACTACCGCCACCCCATCGTCAACTAAAACGTTTAGAAACTCCATTTCATCCCATCCTTCTTAAGCTTTCATTCCATTCATAATCAGCCTATGTACTTCGGGTGATAGTTTCATTAAATCATATTTTTGATCATTCATCACCCATGAAGTGATAGTTTCATCAATTGTTCCGAATACCATCTGTCTTGCAAGCCGGACATCAAGACCGGTATTTAGTGCCCCGTTTTCGATTCCCTCTTTCAAAATGGCATCAAGAAGCATTAGATATTCCTTTAAGACTTCATTAATACGGACCCTTAACTCCTTATTAGATTGTCGGAGTTCAAGCTGAGTTACAATTGCAAGGTGACGGTCTTCATGAAGTACACGGAAATGATTATCAATCATCCTGAATAATTTTTCGGATGTGTCGATATCTTGTTTCAAAATAATTTCAACGTAGTTTACGAAAATCGCCATTTTCTCTTTAAAGACGGATATTAGAATATCTTCTTTATTTTTAAAATAGAGATAGATTGTTCCGTCCGCAACGCCAGCTTCTTTCGCAATCTTAGACACTTGCGCTTGGTGATAACCATTTTCAGCGATTACAATAACCGCCGCGTTCACTATTTGTTTATATTTCGGTTTATCTCGTTTCATACTTAATCACCACCAATAGAAAATATGAATGATGATTCATTCATATTTTCATATTAGTCGCTATTTACCTTCGTGTCAAGTATTCCCTTACAGTGGAAGCAATTCCTTCTCAGCCCTCTTTTTCTCTTCATCGACAAGAGCACGGCGTAGTATCTTCCCAACAGCAGTTTTAGGCAGCTCGTTTCGGAATTCATATAGTCGTGGTATTTTAAATGACGCCAAATTTTCCCTACAATACTTATCAAGCTCTTCTTCAGTTACAGTAGCACCTTGTTTTAAAACAATATATGCCTTGACTGTTTCGCCTCTGTATGGATCAGGAATACCAGCAACGACACATTCCTGTACTGCCTCATGTTCATAAAGAATCTCTTCAATTTCTCGTGGGTATATATTAAATCCACTCGCTATGATTATATCTTTTTTTCGATCAACAACATAGAAATAACCTTGTTCATCCATATATCCAAGATCTCCTGTCATGAACCAGCCGTCGCGAAAAGTCTGCTCCGTATCTTCCGGTCTGTTCCAGTATCCCTTCATCACTTGTGGACCTTTAATTGCAATTTCACCAATTTCTCCATTCTTCAAAGGTTCTGTTGAATCTGGGCCGAGTATGCAGGAATCCGTGTCCGGCCAAGGAACACCGACTGATCCTTTCATTCGTTCTTCCGACCATACAAAGTTCGCATGTGATACTGGTGAGGTTTCTGTCAGACCATATCCTTCAACAAGCCTTCCACCGGTTATTTTTTCGAATTTTTCTTGAACTTCGATCGGCAAGGCGGCGGAACCGCTTATACAAGCCTTTATGGAAGATAGGTCGTATTTTTCTAAATCAGGATGGTTCAATAATCCGATGTATATAGTAGGTGCGCCTGGAAAAAGAGTCGGCTTCTGTTTATCAATTGTTTTCAGTGCCGTTTCGAAATCGAATTTAGGTACGAGGACCATTTTATTACCTTGCATCACGGAAAGAATCAGTACAGTTGTCATTCCGTAAACATGGAAGAAAGGCAGGATGCCCATTACTACTTCTTCGCCCTCTTTACATTTATACAACCATGCATCACACATCTTCACATTGGCAATAAGGTTAGCATGTGTTAACATGACACCTTTTGGCGGTCCCGTCGTTCCGCCCGTATATTGTAGCAACGCGATATCCTCATCAGAATCAAATGTATAACTGACTGGATCCGGTTTTGCAGATTTCATTATTTCTGTGAATAGATGATTCATGCCACGGTGTTCAACTTTCACTTTGACCCCATGCTCCTTCTTCTGAATAAAAGGAAAAATTAAGTTTTTAGGGAACGGTAAGTAATCTTTTATTCCTGTGATGATGACATGCTCAAGTTCTGTTTCCTTAACAATTTTTGAAATTCTCGGGTATAGAATATCGAGTGAAATGATGGCTTTTGCTCCGGAATCCGTCATCTGATAAGCCACTTCACGTTCTGTGTAAAGAGGGTTCGTTTGAACAACAACTGCGCCGATATACAAAATACCATAGTAGGCAATTGCACTTTGCGGGCAGTTTGGTAACATAATTGCCACCCGGTCCCCTTTACTAATTCCAATTGTCGTCAAATAGTTTGCAAACTTCAAAGCCGATTGATGAAACTCTTTAAATGAAATATCTTTGCCTAGAAAATGCATAGCGGTTTTATCAGGATACTTGTTACTGGACCTCGTTAGATATTCCTGTAGAGGAATTCGCTCATAATCGAGTGTCTTTGAAATTTCGGCAGGATATAAATCTAGCCAAGGTTTCGTTGTCATTTTTTAGCCCCCTCTTCTCTTATCTACAGTTCTTTGAATATTCCTAATTTAATTATAGTTGTTAATGTTTCAGGTTACAATTGAAAAATTACATTTACATTAAAAAAGCCTTGACCAGTATAAACTGGTCAAGGTGTATTAGATGTCATCCAGTATATGCCTACTAAAATAAATAAGACACAGACAACAATTAGTATTTTCGATAATCTCTCCATGAATTCACGACTCCTATGAAATACTTGCTCCAATTACGAATGATAACCCTACGGAAATCGTCAAAGATATGAAGCCAACAGAACGATTATCTGCTTCGATTTCCTTATCTATGTTAAACTTGGGTGTTAAGAATTCAAATAATAAATATGCGAATACGAGTAAAATAAAACCGTACAATCCCCATCCAATCATTTGGGGCAATGAATTATGCTGTTCAATCGAATAGCGGAAAATATTTGCAACCCCGAAAATCTTTCCGCCAGTAGCAAGGGCAACAGCAACATTTCCTTTGCGAATTTCTTCCCAGTTGTTATATTTCGTAACGAGCTCAAAAAGAACCATCGAAACGACAAGACAAAGGACAACTACACTGAAGTAGCCTGCTGTTTCTACTAAAGGATGACTCCAAAATCCAGTATTCGTCATAATTTTCGACTCCTTTTAAGTTCGTTCGTTCATTCCTTTACGGATTGGAACGTAAAAGGTTTCAACTATTTCATTTATCCTATAACTTTATCTTCATTCAGCAGAAGACTCTCACCTCCATAGGTGGGAGATGAATGCGGTTTTGTACTCCTGTTCAGCGGGTGTCCAAACGCCCGCTGAACAAGGAGGAATGAAGTTCAATTCCTCCCTGATAAAGCCTCCGGCGGAAGTCACAGATTTTGAAAGGAGTCAATGAAGGCAACCTAAGATCGCCGCGTCCTGCGGCAACAAGGAAGGATGCAGTTCCATCCTTCCCTGTTGCATGACCTACATCCTGTAGGCCTCAAGCTCGATTCAAAATCTGGACGCAATTACGCCGAGGCGTAATTGATTTTTCATTTCAACTCTACAACAGTAACGCCATGTCCACCCTCGCCTGCTTCGCCGAACCGATACGTTTTGACACGCCTGTGGGTTTTCAAATATTGCTGAATGCCTTGCCTTAATGCACCTGTTCCTTTTCCGTGGATAATAGATACTTGGTGATAATTAGATAGGATTGCATCATCTAAATACTTTTCCGTGCGAATGATTGCATCTTCATAACGCTCGCCGCGAAGATCGAGTTCAAGTTTAACGTTTGAATCTCTTCCCTTTACAGAGGTCGATATATAAGATATTTTCTCTTTTTCAGGTTTAACGTACTCGAGACCTGATTGATCAAGCTTCATTTTTAAGATGCCGATTTGGACAATCCATTCATTATCTGAAACCTTATCGATTAGTGTTCCTTTTTGGCCATAGCTCAGCACTTTCACTTCGTCACCTATTTGCAAGGCCCTTGGTGCTGCCTTCGCTTTGATCACTTTCTTGCTCGCTTCCACTGGTGAGGCGCTTTCTAAACGTTTCCGAGCTTCAATTAGTTCGTGGTCTTTTATATTGGCACCGACATTTAGACGCATTGCACGTAAATCTGATATAACCGCTTCGCTTTCCCTTTTTGCGTCTTGAACAATTTTTCTCGCTTTGTCTTTGGCCTTTTCTTCCATCCGTTCTTTCATGCTGTCGAATGTGGCAAGTTTTTCTTCCAGTTCACGTTTCAGTCGATCCGTTTCCAAGAGAATTTCATGCGTTTCTTCGGCATCTTTTTCGGATTGGACACGGCTTGTCTCAAGCGACAATATCATTGAATCCACTTCCCCGCGATCTGTACCCGTGAACTTTTTAGCACGTTCTATGACACGGTCTTGCAATCCTAGGCGCTTCGAAATCTCGAACGCATTACTGCGGCCTGGTACTCCTATTAGCAATCGATATGTTGGACTAAGGGTGTCAACATCAAATTCAACGCTAGCATTGGCGACGCCCGGCCGATTATATCCATAAGCCTTCAATTCAGGATAATGGGTTGTAGCCATCACTCTCGCGCCGTGCCCGTGCACTTCATCCAAAATCGAGATGGCAAGTGCCGCCCCTTCCTGTGGATCTGTACCTGAACCGAGCTCGTCAAAAATAATTAGAGAACGGTCATCATATTTTTTTAATATGTCAACAATATTCACCATATGCGATGAGAATGTACTGAGACTTTGCTCAATTGACTGCTCGTCCCCAATATCTGCATAGACCGAATCGAACACAGCCACCTCAGAGCCATCGAGCGCGGGGATTGGCAAGCCAGCCTGTGCCATGAGCGTACAGAGTCCTACCGTTTTCAACGTGACTGTTTTACCGCCCGTATTCGGTCCGGTAATGACAATAGTGGTTATGTCTTTACCGAATTCGATTGTATTCGCTACCGCCTCTTCAATCGATAATAGTGGATGCCTAGCTTTTTTTAGGCGTATATAACCTTTGTTGTTCACTTCAGGTTTCGTACATTTATGAGCAATCCCAAATTTTGCTTTTGCAAGAATGACGTCAATTTCAGACAATATGGCTACTAACGTGAATAAATCATGAGCGACTTCTTGCACTATAGCAGACAACTCTATTAGAATCTTCTCTATTTCTTCCTGTTCTTGAAGTTTCAGTCTTCTAATTTCGTTATTTGCCTGCACCACTGCATCCGGCTCGATGAATAATGTTTGGCCGGAAGAAGACATATCATGGATGACGCCACGGTAATGCGAACGGTACTCCGACTTTACAGGAATGACATAACGATCGTTGCGGATTGTGACGATTGCGTCAGATAACATTTTTGCTGCATTTTTGCCCCGCGTATAACTCTCTAGTTTCTCGCGCACGCGACCTTCCTGGATTCGCAAGCCTTGCCGAATGGTACGAAGCGACCCCGATGCACTGTCTACCACATGCGCATTGTCATCGATGCATGCATTGATTTCATGTTCCAATCCTGTCAATACAGGAATGGCTTCTTTTTTCGCAATAAAATGCGGAATCTCAATATCTTCGTCCGCCACAATCGCTTCGATGAATTGCCGTAGATTCCGGCTTGCACGAATTGTGTTAGCCGTTTCCATTAGTTCAAATGCACTCAGCATGCCGCCCATTTGCGCACGTTTGGCATGGGGTCTGATATCACTGATTCCCCCCATCGGCACATTGCCACGAACTCGAAGTATCGATAACCCTTCGTCCGTTTCCTCAAGTAACTTTACAACTTCGTCAAAATTGCTTACGGGTACTAATTTTTCCATATAAGAACGACCGGCAAATGACGTGCAATGGGTTGCTGCCATATCTCGGATTTTATCGAACTCAAGTGTTTTTAAGACACGATTTTCCAATGTCTTACACTTCCTTTCACTTCCGCACTATCTCACGGATAAATTTATCAAGTGGCCAAGTATTAACGACCGTTTCTTTTTTCAGCCAGGCTTTCTTAGCATAATTCACGCCAGTATTCATATGACTCAGTTGATCAATTGCATGTGCGTCCGTATTAATAGCGATATTTACACCCTGTTCCTGCGCCATAATAAGGTGGTCTTTCGCAAGATCAAGACGGTACGGACTTGCGTTTAACTCAAGTATTTTACCATATTCTTTCGCCCAACGAATGAGTTGCGGCACATCAGGATTATACCCTTCTCGTTGTCCAATAATTCGACCCGTCGGATGTGCAATCATATCGACATGCGGATTTTTAATCGCCGCGTGAAGCCGTTCCATTATCACATCCTGCGATTGACTGAAGTTGGAATGAATGGACGCGATAACAAAATCAAGTTCACTGAGGAGATCATCATCAAAATCGAGCGTTGCGTCAGGAAGGATGTCCATTTCCGTTCCACAAAAGATTTCGATATCATCGTATTCTTTATTTAACGTACGAATTTCTGCGATTTGCTCACGCAGTCGTTCTGGTGTGAGACCGTTCGCAACTTTCAAGTACTGAGTATGATCTGTGATGACCATATAGGCATAGCCTTTAGTCCGGCATGCCTCAACCATTTCACGAATCGAGTATGCTCCATCTGACCAAGTCGTATGCATATGAAGGTCTGAACGGATATCCTCTAGTGCCACTAGCCCTGCAAGTTCATCGACACGATCGATTTCGCTGCCATTTCTGCGGACCGCAGGTGGAATGAATGGCAATCCGAAGTGGGCGAAAAACTGTTCCTCTGAATTGAACGTCTCAACGGAACCGTCCTCATTCTCCACTCCGTATTCACTTATTTTCATGCCCTTGGATTTTGCAAGTTGTCGCATCCGGACATTATGATCTTTCGAGCCTGTGAAATGATGGATAGCACTTGCGAACTGTTCCGCCTTTACGAAGCGGAAATCGGCGTCAATCGCTTCTTCCAAGTCGAGTGTCACAGACAGTTTTGCATCACCTGCCGCAATCGTCGACAGAAGCGGCAAAGTTGCAAGTAGTTTTTCCCGTACAATTGCTGGTTCATCCGTCACGAGGATGAAGTCCACATCACTGCTTTCTTCTTCCGTTCGGCGGTAACTCCCAGCGACAGAAAAGTGGCTGATTTCCGGAATCAGATGCAGTTCTGATTCAACGAACGTAACGATTTTTTCCATCTGCCAAATTGGGAATTTCCCTTGCCTAGTCCCTAGAATTTCAATTTCATTCAAAAAATTCTCTTCGGTCTTTTTACCGAAACCAGGAACTTTGCTGACTTCTCCCGCAACGCATGCCGCACGTAGCGATTCAATTGAATCGATGCCGATTGCCTCACGCAGTTTGGAGATTTTTTTTCCGCCGAGTCCCGGAATTTTCAACATTGGGATGAGCCCTTTTGGCACCGCTTCTTCCATTTCCTTTAGAAGGTCGGATTCCCCTTTTTCCAACAAATCGGTAATGACAGCACCTGTCCCTTTTCCGATTCCTTTCAGCTTTAAAATATCATCCATATCGGTTAAGCTGCGTGGATCCAGTTCAAGTACGTTGGCCGCTTTTCTGAATGCGGATACTTTGAAATGGTTTTCCCCCAGCAATTCCATATATAATGCAATTTTTTCTAATGTGCGGATAATCGTTTTCTTATTCAATAACAACACTTCCTTTCTAGAAAAAAGCTCCCCTCCAAAAAGGGGGAAGCCGTTAACTTGTATAGATATACCACCATTTTTTCACAGTCTCTGATAATAGCGGCGTGTGTTCAAACATTGTTTTTGCAAGCAATGAATTACTCAACATGTCTTGGATAAAATCTATCGGTAACATGGCCAGCAAATAGAGAACTAGGAATATTAGTATATAAAACTCGATGAATCCAAATAATGCCCCAGTGATACGCGCTAAAAAACCAAGGACAGGTAAATACGTCAGGAAATCAAACATGGACGCAATGAGCTGAAAAACGAATTTGACGACAAAAAATATCAAAACGAATGCCAGTAAGCGATAAAATGTCCCATCAAGATCAAGCTTGTCGACTGTCATGGACAATTTCGAACCAGCTGTAACACCTGGATATGGAATCCAGAGAACAAATTTTTCCGCGAGTTGCTTATAATACGTATAAGCGACAACGAGTGCGATTATGAATCCTGTCATATGTATGATTTGTACGATAAGTCCTCGTCTGAATCCAGTGACAAGCCCCCCGAACAGGAGGATAATAATTAGTAAATCAAGCATGTAATACCGTCAACCCTTCAACTTTTTCAATTCTTCTTCTAATTGTTCAATTTGCATTTTTAATTTAAGATTATCATGTACACTATTAACGGCGGTTAACACAGCGATTTTCGTACTGTCGAGGTAGGGATTATGGGCACTGATTTCCCTCATCCGTTCATCGACCAGCGAAGCGACCAGCCGCATATGAGTACTTGTCTCGGTACCGACCATTTTATAGGTCTGTCCGTATATATCTACTGCTATACGCGTCTTCTGTTCGTCTGCCAATGATACCACCTCCTACGTAAAAACCCTGTTATCAATCATACCACGAAATTGTTTTGGTTGTGAAATAAGTCGACGAAAGGATGTAATAAATTGAGTAATCGAGTCATTATTGTAAATGATCAAGTAATGAAAAAAGTAATAAATCATTATACCGCTTCCAAAATCATTCGCAATGCCCCGGGCGTCGTTTTTGCTGCAAAGCTGCCGGATACTTCTATCACTGCCTATAAATCTGGTAAAGTGCTGTTCCAAGGCGCAGGGTCTGAACGGGAGGCGGCGCGCTGGGGTACAGCTGAAGGTAAAGCGGGCTCAGTGGCGGTGAAAACAAAAGGAGATTCTCTGCCCGATCGCTTGGCAGAACTATCAGTACTCGGATCGGATGAAACTGGAACGGGTGATTTCTTCGGACCTGTCACGGTTGCGGCTTGTTTCGTCCGTGCCAATCAAGTCGAACTGGTGCGTGAACTCGGAGTTAAAGATTCAAAAATGCTAACGGATGACCTTATGCGGAAAATCGCCCCTGATTTGCAGGTAGCGCTTCTCCATAGTGTATTGACACTTGATAACGCGAAATACAATGAAGTGCAAGCAAGTGGCTGGTCCCAAGGGAAGATTAAAGCTCTCCTCCATAATCAAGCGCTTAAGCATGTCCTTCGAAAAATGGATGGCGAGAAACCCGATTATATTTTGATTGACCAATTTGCTGAACGCGGCATTTATTATAATCATATTAAAGCGGAGTCTGAAATTGTGAGAGAGAATGTGCTGTTTTCTACGAAAGCGGAAGGTCTTCATATGTCAGTAGCAGCCGCGTCTATTATTGCTCGTGTTGCTTTTTTAGAAGAGATGGATCGGCTGAGTGGTATTGCGGGTATGACAATTCCAAAAGGCGCAGGACCAAAAGTGGACGAAGTGGCCGCCAAGATTTTATTGAACAGCGGTGAAGATACATTGAAATCGTTGACAAAGTGGCATTTTGCGAATGCGGGGAAAGCAAAGGCTCTCGCGGCTAGGAAAAATCTTAAAAAATAACAACTAAATTCGGTGCCTCATATTGCCATTTAACCGTCTCTAATCTTACTTAATAGAGGTAAAACACAAAAAATGTAACTTTATCGCTCTTCTTCCGTTCTAATTGATAGAGGTGATTGTTGTGAGAAGACTCGCTTTTTTGCTCATTTTTATTTCTATCCTTACTGCATGTGGTACTGCTGAAAAAAATGATGCCAACCATCAACCCCGTCCAACGGAACCGCTGCCGCCAGCGGAAATCAAAGTGATAAAAGGTGATTTCATTTATCGCTTGTTCACAGAAAAAGACGTGTATGACATTTTTGGCGATACTGCAATATTTGCCGAATTAACATATATCGGCGATCAAGCCACCATCGACATTCCCCATGCCGCTTCTCCCTTCTATTTCCCATTGGAAGAAAGGACACGGGGAATCAGTATCGATTACCCGATGAATGAACCGCTAATTGTGACGACATTAAAAAAAGACGAACCATTGCGCGCGAGATACTCATTTGCCGGAGGGTATAGTGAAAATGATGATGAAAAGATTATAGAATTCATACAGACACTTATTAATGAGGGATTTCCTAAAGGTGAGTATATCATCCATGGTTCCGCCGAATTCAACATTGAGCTTGGCACGATTGATGTGGAACCATTTAAGTTAGAAGCCGAAATCGGATTTATAGTCACGAAAGGCGTCAATGAATGAACATGAACCGCATATTCTGAGCTCCCCCCGAAAAGCAGACACTTTTTGAAAAGTCTTGTATTCGGGGTTTTTCTATGTAATTATCTAGGTCCTGTTTAAATTTAAGATATAGTAATGAACGATAAACTAGTATAAAAACAAGCCTTTCACTTCACCCACTTGTTAATCCCTCAATTTATGCCCTTCCAGTGCGTAAACATAGACAGTGTAATTGACAAGCACCATCTATAATCAAAGCTTTATATTTTTAAATCATCTCCATCTCCAGATAAAATCCCCATCAGGATAAACTGCAGGTATGTATATATTCTTTTTTCTATTTTCATTATCAATAATAAACCAATTGCTATCATCTAACCATTCTTCACTAAAATCCTCTTCTGCGAACTCGTTTTCTTCGTCAACAATCTCCTCGAAAAAAGCCTTGAATTTCTCCATGTTCTTATTAGGTATGATCTTTCCATTTACCCACATACCTTCAACACTAACATTTTCTAGTTCCCCTAAACATTCGTATAAAAAGAAAAGATTCAAAATTCTCACTCCTTAGACGAAATCTTAATGTATTGGCTAGGAACTTCCGCTTTAATCAAATACTCATTATCCCTTTTAGTCCAGTCAATAGCTCTTTTCTTCAAAAAATCAGAGGAAATAACATCTCTTTCTATTATTTTCAGAATTTTCTTTGGAGAAAGTATAACAACATCCTTTACTTTTCTAGACTGTATATCTTTCCTTACAGCAGAAATATCCAATTCAATTGCATTTTCTCCATAATTCCCAATCACATTTTTGTTATTAGTAATACTAGTATAAGGACTATTAGACTTAGCTCTTTTTCTATAACCTCCAAGTATATGTACTGTAACAGTCACTTGGCGACCTTTATATAAACCATCCTTACTAGCTGGAACCAAATCACCTAAACTTGATACATGAGGCTTACCAATTCCATTTGGTCTTGTTGGAGAATGAAGTAAGCTCTCACCTCTGAATTAATTATTGTTTTTGTTATCAGAAGCATTATCTATACCCTTTGCCTTCGAAATATCATGTATCATACCTAGTCCTTTGGCAGGTTTAATGAAAGTGAAAGCTGCAGCTTCCATTCTCTGGTTTACTGTCGCATCTGCACTTAGCATAGCTCCAATATCTTCCGTGTAGAAATCAAACGCTGCCACTGCGTACGAAGTGCCAATTCCGTCTACAGCGTATTTTTTGAAGACAAGGCCGCCCAATGACCCGCTAGGAAATGGATGTCAGTGAGTCCATTCGTGAATAACCCTTCGATAATAAAAATCAGGCTACCTGACCCAAAAAAACTTGAGGTCAGGTAGCCTAAAGATGGTGTTTTTTACGTTTAGTCAAGTGTTTTATTTCTGCTTCAAATCGCTTTGTCAGTCTACAATGCTGTTTTATTATTATCTCTCAGTTTCCCCGAACAAGCATTCCACTGTAGATATACTTCTTTTAATTGAGATTTTTTCTGCTTCACAAGTCTTTGATCGATTTGAGATTTTATTTGTTGCTGCTCATGATCTGCAATTTGTTGTTTCATGATATGACTGTCAGTCAGCATCTAATAGTGTTGTAAATGATGTAAAAAAGTATTCGTAGTCCGAGAAACTACTTGTACCAATTAGTACGTTAATAATAATTAACCTGACTACTATCGCACGTACAGGTTCACAAAGTATAACCTCATGGTTTGCGTTTTTGTTTTGTGAATCAACCTACTATTTCATACTATTTTTGTAAAAATTCAATACTAATTCTATCAACTTTCATTTCAACAAATTTACCAAATAAATTAGAATAATTCATGAAATACTCATCTTCATCCGAAATAATTATTCCAACATCTATTGAGGTCTCATGTAAAAGTCCTCGGATGCAGTATTGATAACCCTTACAAATTTGCTCCAACTCTTTCTTATCTCCATTTATTTCCTCAATAATTAATTCATCTAAAATCGTAAACCCTAGTGAAACGGGATAAATTTGCCCAACCTCAATTTCATAAGGACATACAAATGAAAAACCTGTAAATTGAACCCCTCCAATTTCAAGGCATACTTCCTCTTCAATAAGTGGATTTAATCTTTTAACCATTGCTAAATACTTCATTCCTAGCCCCTCACTATTCACTCTACTGGAGTAATTACTGGGATATTATCACCATTTATTGTTTTCCAGAACTTTTTACCACTTTGTGTATGGTACGTAGTTATTTCACCATTTCTATTTGGCACAGAAGGGATATAGTTCAATCCCTTCTCAAACGACTAATAACCCCAGGGGCTGGCGCCTGAAGTCTAGACACCGCTACAGGTTGAAAAACTTATACTTACCTTTAAAAAATAGCGGTACACAGAATCGAAATTCTGTGTACCGCTTTTGTTTATTTATCCGCGAAGCAAAGCTCCTGCTTCTGTTGTTAATGCGCTCAACACTTTGTCGTGCGCTTTGACGACTTCTTCGTCCGTCAATGTACGCTCGGAATCTGAATATGTCAGCGAAAATGCAAGTGACTTCTTGCCATCTTCAACATTATCCCCTTCATACAAGTCGAACAATCTGATGTCTTTCAACAATTTACCGCCAGCACTTTGAATAACGTTTTCAAGCGTACCTGCTGATGTATCGCTCGAAACGACTAGCGCGATGTCCCTTGAACTCGATGGGAAACGTGGAACCGGAACATATAGCAATTCATCCGTTTCGATAGAAAGGATTTTAGCAAGGTTCATTTCCATGACATATGTGTTTTTCAAATCGCGTTTTTTCTGTTCCGTTGGATGGGTTTGACCGATCAAACCAATCCGTTCACCGTTATAGAAAATGTTTGCTGTCCGCCCAGGATGCATCCCGTCAAGAACAGTTTGTTTGAATGACAGACCTTCAGTTAGACCTAGACTGTCCATCATGCCTTCGACAATCCCTTTCAGGACGAAGAAGTCTACCAGTTTTGTTTCAGCTTGCCATGCATGGTCGACCCACTTGCCAGTTATAACAGCTGCAACATGTTCCACTTCCTGCGGAAGGCCATCTTCTTCTTCTCCAAGGAAAACCGATCCCGTTTCATAAAGTGCCACCGAATCCATACGGCGTGCAACGTTATAAGTGGCTGCCTCTAGAAGATGAGGAATGAGACTTTGACGAAGAATACTGCGATCTTCACTCATCGGCATCAGAAGCTCTGTAACAGGTGCTGTTTCAAGCGCGTAGCTTTGTGCCTGTTCCTTAGATGTCAATGAATACGTCAGTGCCTGGTAGAGTCCTGCGCCTTCAAGGAACGCTCTAACTGTACGACGTTTCGCCTGATATGGTGTCAAGCCACCCGGCGTCGATTCCGTCACAGGAAGCGTCATCGGAATCAAGTCATAGCCGTACATCCGAGCAATTTCTTCGATAATATCTTCTTCAATTCGCAGATCTTGTCTGCGAGTCGGCGCGTCGATAAGTAGTTTGCCGTTCACCGCTTCTGTCGGGATTTGCAGTCTTTCCAAAATCGCCAACATTTCTTCCAGAGGTATTTTCATACCTAGACGGTTGTTAATATAATCCGGAGAAACAACAATTCGTACAGGCGTTTTTTCGAGTTCATCGATAATAACGGACCCTTCTAGCACTTCGCCGCCCGCAATTTCAGACATTAATTGCGCGGCGCGTTCTGCTGCGGCTGTAACTCGATTCGGATCGACTCCTTTTTCAAAGCGCGTACTTGCGTCACTGCGAAGCCCAAGCTCTCTCGACGTACGGCGGACAGATCCCGGTGCGAAGTAAGCCGACTCGATGACAACAGTTGTCGTTCCGTCATGCACTTCAGTATTTAGCCCGCCCATTACGCCGGCAAGCGCCACTGGTTCTTTACCATTTGTAATGACAAGTTGGTGCGCTTCAAGCGTCCGTTCAGTATTATCCAATGTCGTGAATTTCTCGCCTTGCTCTGCAAGTCGGACAGCGATTTCTCCTGTTCCAAGACGATCGTAATCAAAAGCATGAAGCGGCTGGCCGTATTCCATTAGCACAAAGTTCGTAATGTCGACAACGTTATTATGTGGACGTACGCCTGCAGCCATCAAGCGATTTTGTAGCCATAACGGTGATTCTGCAACCTTGACGTTTTTTACAACTTTCGCGACGTACATCGGATTGTCTTCTTTTGCATCAATGCGCAATTTCAGCACATCTTCCGCTTTTTCATTTGAAGCCGTGTAGTTAATTTCAGGAAGCTGAATTCCTTGTGATAAAATCGCGCCAACTTCATAGGCAACACCAATCATGCTAAGTGCGTCCGAGCGATTTGGCGTCAAATCGAATTCAAGTACTTGATCATCAAGACCAAGTAGTGACAGTGCTGATTCTCCAGGTACTGCCGATTCAGGGAGTACGTAAATGCCTTCTGCATAGGCTTTCGGTACAAGCTTCCCTTCAATTGCAAGTTCTTGAAGCGAACAGATCATACCGTTCGATTCTTCACCGCGTAGTTTCGCTTTTTTAATTTTCATGCCGCCTGGCAGTACAGCGCCCGGGCGTGCAACAATTACTTTTTGTCCTTCTGCAACGTTCGGTGCGCCACAAATGATTTGTGTTGTTTCTTCCCCAACGTCCACTTGGCAGATGCGCAATTTGTCCGCTTCCGGATGCTTCACACATTCTTTAACATATCCAACGACAACGTTCGTCATTCCGTGAGAACGATCGATGATTGAATCGACTTCAATGCCGGAGCGTGTAATTTTCTCCGCAAGATCCGCAACAGCAATACCCTCTATATTTACATACTCACTCAACCATTTTGTAGATACTAACATATCAATTCCTCCTTAAGCTTCCGTCCGGTGGAATTGCGATACAAACCGCACGTCATTCGTATAGAAATGACGGATATCTTCCACACCATATTTCAACATTGCAATTCGTTCAGGTCCCATACCGAAAGCGAAACCTGAAACGACAGCCGGATCATAACCAGCCATTTTCAGCACGTTCGGGTGTACCATTCCGGCACCCAAAATTTCGATCCAGCCCGTTTTTTTACAAACGTTACAGCCATCTCCGCCGCATTTGAAACAAGAAATGTCCATTTCAACAGATGGTTCCGTGAATGGGAAGAAGCTTGGACGGAGACGAATTTCACGCTCATCGCCAAACATTTTCTTCGCAAATAAAGAAAGGGTTCCTTTCAAGTCGCTCATCCGGATATCTTCTCCGATGACAAGCCCTTCGATTTGTGTGAACTGATGTGAATGTGTCGCGTCATCACTGTCACGTCGGTACACTTTACCCGGGCAGATGATTTTAATCGGTGCGCCGCCTTTTGCTTCCATCGTGCGAGCCTGTACAGGTGACGTATGTGTACGAAGAAGTATATCTTCGGATATGTAGAACGAGTCTTGCATATCGCGTGCAGGGTGGCCTTTTGGCAAGTTCAGTGCCTCAAAGTTGTAATAATCTTTCTCAACTTCGGGACCTTCGGCGATTTCATAGCCCATGCTAATGTAGAAGTCTTCGATTTCTTCAACTACACGTGTTAGCGGATGGTGATTCCCAGTTCTTGCTGGACGTCCAGGCAATGTGACATCAATTGATTCTTTTTCAAGCTGTTCATTGATTGCCAATTCCTCAAGTTTCACCATACGGTCTTCCAGAACTTCAGTTACCTTTTCGCGGATGACATTGACGAGTGCCCCCATCTTAGGTCGTTCCTCGGCAGGGAGTTTTCCCATCCCTTTCAGTAAATCAGTAATTGGCCCCTTTTTCCCTAAATAGGCAACACGGACTTCGATTAACGCTTTAACATCTGATGCAGCTTCAATTTTTGCAAGCGCCTCATCTTTCAACAGTTCTAATTGTGCTTCCATTGCGATTCTCCTCTCGAAAATAAAAAAAACCCGCCCCTTATAAAAGGGACGAGGACGATTTCGCGGTACCACCCTGATTATCATACCAAAAAGATATGATCACTCAAATCGGAATAACGGTCCGGCACCGGCTCACCTTTACAGCTTTCGCTGGTCCCGGCGGCAGCTCACGGGGTGAACTTCGACACTCATTTACCCATCTGCGCTTTCAGTCAAGGCGCGGACTCCCTTTCGGCTCATGTGTTGTTTACTTTTCCCGATCATCGCTTTTCATTTCTGTTCATAACCAATAGTATACCCGATTATGATTTGTACAGCAACAACATGCAATTTTTACAGTTTGGAGTACGTATAGAGTAAGATTCCAGTCGCAACCGCAACATTTAACGATTCCGCTTTGCCGTACATTGGAATTTTGACTGTGTTGTCCGCCATTGCAAGCAATTCAGGATTGACACCGCTGCCTTCATTTCCAACGATCAATGCAAATTGGGCTTGCGGCCAAATATCGGAGTGATTCACAGCATTTTTTAATCCTGTCCCCAAAACTTGAATGCCCGCTACTTTCGACTTAGCCGTCCATTCAATAAGATCACCTTTGACGATTGGGATATTGAAATGGGAGCCTTGCGCAGACCGTACTGTTTTCGGATTATATGAATCAGCAGTCCCTACCCCAAGAATAACTGCATCCATTCCAGCAGCGTCTGCCGTTCGTATCATCGTACCGACATTACCTGGATCTTGGACTGCGTCAATTAATAAAAGTTTTTTCCATGCTGTATAGTCCTCTTCAGCGTGCACCGGCTGACGGCAATGTGCATAAATGCCCTGCGACTGTTCCGTCTCAGATATTTCTTTCGCAATCGCTTCTGTTATTTCAACAAGTTTCACATCTTCAATAGACCATCCTTCAGGAATTTCAACACCGTCACGGGTGATTAACGCGAGAATTGTCCCATCACTTTTCAATGCTTCTTCAACGAGATGAAAACCCTCGACAAGGAATTCTTTCGACTGATCGCGTTCTTTTCGTGTTGTAACAAGCTTTTTCCAATGTTTCACAAGTGCGTTTTGTGAGGATTCAATGCGTTTCATATATTCTTTACCGCCTTTTTCTTTTCAGTGTAACAAATGACGGTATAGTTGGCGATATTTGTGTCCAAAATGAGTGTGGGAGGTTGATAAAATGGATTTTCAAATAAGAGATGCGATTACGGCAAACATGACGAATAATACAGCGGATGATATCCGTAACGTTGTGGAAGATGCCATCAAGCGAGGCGAAGAACACCTGTTACCAGGCCTTGGGGTGTTTTTTGAAAAGCTGTGGAATAGTTCAGGTGAACAGGAAAAAACAAAGATGGCCGGAGAACTAGCACAAGTATTTTCGGCAAGTTAAACTTTGTAAAAACTTCGTGTACAACTGTCACCCGCACAATTTTCTAGGATGGCATTTGGATAAACATAAAGCCGCTCATTCATTGAGCGGCTTTAGTATTTTAAAACTAGAAATTTCACCAAATCCTTCACGAAATAATTTCATTTATTGATCAAACATATTTTCAGTTTACCATTAACTTTGAATGAATCAGCAAAAAAGCCTAGGTGGCAAACCTGGGCTTTTAAAGTATTTAATTTAATTGAATCAATTTCATAATTGCTTATTTTAATTAAAAACCCTAATATTAACGAAATTTCTTAATAGATTATTCGTTTGCATATATGAGTTCCGTTGATTGCAACGGAAGGCGGCGACTCCAGCGGGAACAGCTAGGAAGAGAAAGAAGTTCACTCTTCCATAGCTGAAAGCCCCGCAGGAACGCAGTGACGAGGAGATTGAAGCCGTGCCCGCGGAAAGCTTCCGCCTGGAGTGTAAATCAACCTTGTTCGAATCTTAGTACAAAATCCTCTTTATGAAATTGATTTAATTATAACAAAGATGCAAGTACAGCTTTTTGTGCATGCAATCGGTTCCCTGCTTGTTGGAAAACATAAGAATTTGGACCATCGATAACAGAAGTCGCTACTTCTTCTTCACGGTGAGCAGGTAAACAATGCAAGAACATGTAATCCTTTTTCGCATGAGCCACCAAACTGTCGTTAATTTGAAACTCTTTGAATGCTTCGAGACGTGCGGCCGCTTCTTCTTCTTGCCCCATACTCGTCCAGACATCAGTATAAACAACATCTGCATCTGTAACAGCCTCAACAGGATTCGTCGTTTCAAAAACACTTCCACCATTTTTTACAGCAATAGCTTGTGCTTTCACTAAAAGATTCGGATTGTATTCAAATCCTTTTGGTGTTGCGACAGCTACATGCATACCCATATGTGCTGCGGCAATGACCAGGGAATGTGCTACATTATTTCCATCCCCAATGTATGCTAACTTCATTCCCTCTAATGACCCTTTCACTTCCAAAACCGTCAGTAAATCTGCTAATGCCTGACATGGATGAAAAATATCCGTCAAGCCATTGATAACTGGAACCGAAGTATGTTGTGCCAATTCTTTCACCATTTCATGTGAGTTCGCACGAATCATGACGCCATCTAAATACTCAGACAGTACATGACCAGTATCATAAACCGATTCCCCACGCCCAATTTGCAAGTCGCGTGCATTCATGAATATCGCATGCCCACCTAGCTGGATCATTCCCACTTCGAATGAAATACGTGTGCGCGTTGAATGCTTCTCAAAAATCATACCGAGTGTTTTTCCCGCCAATAAATTTGGCATCTTGCCAGCTGCCATCTCTTTTTTCATAGTATCCGCTTTATATAATAGATACGCTACCTCATCACGCGTATAGTCCAGTAGTGTCAATAGATCTTTCCCTTTTAATCCTGCTAATATTTTAGTTTCGTCCAAGTCAATCATCACCACTTCTTCATCCCCTATCGTTTATTTCAATTGGTATCTCTGATTATATGTATGCATAAATATAAAGTCAAGTGTATTTTTATAGATATTCATAAATAAAAAAGGCTTAAGCCATTTTACTGGCCTAAGCACACCTTTTAAATCTTATTCGAAAGTGATTTTATTTACAGTATCCCGGTCTAATTTTTTAATAACTGCGACAATCAGTTTTACCGTATTTTCAAAATCTTCACGGTGTAAAATTCCTGCATGGGAATGAATATATCTTGTTGGTATACAAATCGCAAGTGATGGTACACCCTTTCCAGAAAGATGGATTGAACCCGCGTCCGTCCCACCACCTGGAATTGTTTCGAACTGATATGGAATACCATTTTCTTCAGCGGTATCGACTACTAGCTCACGCAATCCTTTATGTGAAACCATTGAAGCATCGAATAATAAAATTTGTGGACCATCGCCCATTTTGCCCGTCGCTTCTTTTGAAGTGACACCTGGCGTATCACCTGCAATCCCTACATCAACTGCAAAACCGATATCCGGTTGAATTTTCGTTGCCGTCGTTCGTGCACCCCGCAGTCCAATTTCTTCTTGTGCAGCCCCGACGCCGAAAACGATATTCGGGTGTTTTTCGCCTTTAAGCGCTTTCATAACATCGATAGCGATTGCGCAGCCGATACGGTTATCCCATGCTTTTGCAAGGAGGTATTTGTCATTTTTCATCACTGTGAATTCAAAATAAGGCACTACCATATCTCCGGGCAGAATACCCCATTCCATTGCTTCTTCCTTTGAAGTTGCTCCGACGTCAATGAACATATCTTTAATATCGACAGGTTTTTTACGTGCTTCCGGTGATAATATATGCGGAGGTTTTGATCCTATAACACCTGTAATTGTATCGCCTTTGCGTGTAACGATTGTCACGCGCTGCGCAAGCATCACTTGTGACCACCAGCCTCCAACGGTTTGAAACGACAGGAAGCCTCTATCATCTATTTTAGATATCATGAATCCGACTTCATCAAGGTGACCAGCAAGCATGATTTTAGGTCCATTTTCTTCGCCCGTTTTCTTCGCAATCAAAGATCCGAGTCCATCCTGTTCGATTTCATCCGCAAATGGCGTTATGTACTTTTTCATCACTTCACGGGGTTCACGTTCATTTCCTGGAATCCCTTTAGCATCCGTTAACTCTTTTAGCATCGCTAATGTATCGTCTAATTTTGTCAATTACTTCGCCCTCCTAAATATGTCCCTATGAGTAGTATATGCGAAAAGTGAAGTGTTATCAAAAAACTAGGTTTTAATATATCCTTAAACAAAAATACCCCCCAACCAAAAGTTAGATTGAGGAATTTTAGTTTACATCAACTATCAAAAGATAATTTTTTGGACGTGTATATAGTGAATTTCCTAGGTGGCTCTAGTGCTGTTATAATAACTCTTTACGCAAATCGGCAGCGCTTTTTGGTGATAGTAAACCAGGTGCAATATCAAATACTGTTTTTGCGCCTGTTTCACCTTTCTCATTCAACCTGTAAGCTGCGCGTGCGTATGCAACGAGTACACTTGAAGTAAATTCGGGATTGCTACCCAGTTTTAGTGAATACTCCATTACTTGTGTATTGCCAACACCTGTCTTACCGCTACGAATTACAAAACCGCCGTGTGGCATTGCCGAGTGGTCCTGCTTCAATTCTTCTTCAGTGATAAAGGTAACAGTCGTATCGTAGTCAGAGAAGTAGTCTGGCATTGTTACAATCGTGTTTCGCACTTCTTCAGCGTCAACGCCTTGTTCCAAGACCACATAGCATTCACGCGTATGTTTCTCACGCGTCGACAATTCTGGTAACGAACCATCCCGCACGCGATCGACTGCATCTGAATCAGGAATCGTATATTGAACAGCACCTTTTACACCATCAATTCTTCTGAGTGCGTCGGAATGTCCTTGGCTTAACCCTTTGCCCCAAAATGTATACGTTGCTCCTTCTGATAATACTGTTTCACCGAACAAACGATTGATGGAAAATAGACCCGGATCCCATCCGACGGAAATGATCGCAGTCTTACCATTCGGTTTAGCCGTTGCATCAACCGATTCAAAGTATCCTGGAATTTTTGCATGCGTATCAAAACTATCGACAGTATTGAAGAGAGCAGAAAGAGCTGGTCCTTGTTCCGGTAAATCATTTTTTGATCCACCGCAAAGAATTAGGACATCAATATCTTCTGTATAATTTTGGATGTCAGACATCATATGAACAGGTATATTGCCATTCAGCAGTTTAACGTCCTCTGGCTTCCTCCTTGTAAATACGCTTACCAGTTCCATATCGTTGTTTTGAGCAATCGCGTATTCAACACCGCGGCCTAAATTTCCATAACCTGCAATTCCGACTCTAATTGTCATCGTTTTTATTCCCCTTTCGATCTAATGCTTTCAATTTCAGCAATTTACTATATAAGTTTATCTCTTTATTCGTCATCTTTCTATATAACTCATCTGCTTTTGCTAAAAAACATTCATCAATCAAGACAAATCCATATCCAGTGCCGCTTTGTCTAATCAAAGGAAGTGCTTCATACTTTAATGGATATCCGCCATCTTCTCTTAAGAACCCTTTTAATGATTTCATATATTTCATAATGGCACTATGAAGTTTTTCATTTCTATGCATCGGTTCTGATGATGTAAAGACGAATGTCGTTGTTTCGCCATATGGACTGCTTCCTTCTGAATTCGCTGCATGTTCTGCAACCCATCCTGTAAAACGGCCATTGTCGGCCAATTGAATGATTTTATCAAAAACCGTACTTAAAATTTCATTTATCATAAAAGACAAGTCTGGTTCTTCTTCTATCAACTTTTCATTATCAAAGTGCATGACCCATCCTGCAGTCGTCATTTCACGATCCAAAACTGTTTCAATTTCAATATACGGACCCGGATTTCGTGACTCGTCATGGTACAGTTCTGCAAGAGTGATTTGCATATCATTCTGCACGGACTCCGGAATAGTCATAAGCATTTGCTTGTCTATCGTCACTAAATCATTTACTACTCTTCCAAAATAAAACGGAATTTCTTTCTGTATGCTTATCAAAGCTGAAGCCAATCTAGACTTTTCATCGTCTGCACGAATATTTAGTTTAAATGGAATCGTCACCACATGACCAACGCTAGTCCAAATAACTGCTTCCATAAAAATCGCTTCGATGGATGAATACGCATGCTTCACTACAATTCCCGCTTTAACGACAGAATTCGCCTCAAAGTGATTTGTTTGAATAAATATTTCAATTGAAGTATCAGATGCGATATGTGCAATTACTGGTGATCCTAAATTGAATGATTGGTGAACATTCATATATTCAGGTTTATTCAAATCGGCAACTTGGCGTTCTGACAAATCCCTAGCGTAAAAAGGCTCGTAGTAATCCTCCAATTCCAGTTCAACAAAAATATACTGTTTTTCAATTTGCGCTTCATTCTTTGTATTATCTTGTTTACTGAAAAGTTTTTTAAGGAAACTCATTCATTTCTCACCTCTTTTTCTATCAGATCTAATCGTAATCTTATCGCTACAGTTCGTATTATGGCAAACCAAATGGATTGTTCACAATCTATCCTTTTCCCCTTAGCTCAAACTAATGCTAAAATATAGAACGGTATCTATATAATTGAAAAGAGGCTACATTATGCGTGGGTTTGTTTACCTCATTGTATTTTTCTCGTTTTTCGACTTATTTTCACAACTTCCCGTTATGAGTCCATTTGCATTATCACTTGGTGCTACGCCATTCCTCGTAGGACTTGCGGTAGGTATCTATTCATTTTCTAACACAATCGGGAATGTCATTTCAGGTTTCATGACCGACAAACGAGGTCCATTCCTCATACTAGTACTCGGACTTTTTGCGACAGCGATTTCTCTCTTCCTCTACGCGTTTGTTTCTGGGCCGATGTCACTGCTCGGGGTGCGATTCGTTCATGGTTTTATGGAAGGACTAATTGTTCCCGCAGCCTTCACTTTCCTAGCAAATCGTGCAGAAGGTTCAAAACGTGGTAAAAGTGTTGCAATTTCGGGTGCATTCGTTGGAATGGCCGCAATTTTAGGACCTGCATACGGCGGTATTGTTGCTGCGAAAACAAGCACCTCATACATTATGGCGGTCAACGGCGGGATTATGCTGTTGTTAGCAATACTAGCATTCTTTGTTCTTCGTTCTTATACATATGTACGAAAACAACCTTCACAAGGTGCTGGTGAATTCCAGGTTATTAATCTGTTCCAGCATCCCGGAATGGTCAGAGCTTTTGCTGGGGCATTCTTTTTAATGTTTTCACAAGGTGTACTAGCTCTTGTTTTACCGTTAAAAGTAGCTTCGCTCGGATTCGATACGAAAACGACGGGGTTATTATTAAGTACATTCGGCGTGGTTGCAATTCTAATCTTTTTATTACCCATTAATCGAATTTTTGACCGCGTACGACCGGTTGTGACGCTAGCATTCGGAATTGCACTCATGGGATTGAGTATGTTGTTCCTAAGCCAAATTGAAGAATTGAATTACTTGTATGTCGCAATGGGTATTTACGGAGCGGGATTTGCTTTCCTATTCCCATCGATCAACTCACTGCTAATCGATTCTTCGTCTGCTGAATTCCGTGGAAAAGCTTATGGTTATTTCTATGCATTCTTCTCAATAGGCGTTGTTGCTGGTTCGGGACTTATCGGCTTCCTCGACCTAGAATATCGAGGAGCATTCATGCTGACTGGTTTCCTCCTGCTGGCAGTTGCTCTGTATGCGTTAATTGGCTTAACAAAAAGAGAAGCTATTGACAAATCAGAGTAGGTCGTTTAATGTCAGATACGAAATGAATACCCTGTTCGGGAGAGGTTCATAGCGACCCTCTTAAAAAAACTATGGATTACGGAATTTAAGTCATGTGCATTCGATATGGCTCTTTTTTCCGGCGCCTATGGACCTCCCTGACAAATTTATGGGAGGTTTTTTAATTGGCTGGAAGAGATGAGGCAACACTGACCGACTTAACTTTACTCGGTAATCAAAACACAAAATACGTGTATGAATACAACCCTGACGTTTTAGAGTCAGTCGACAACATGCATATCAATCGTGATTATTTCGTGAAATTTAATTGTCCTGAATTCACTTCACTTTGCCCAATGACCGGGCAACCCGATTTTGCAACGATGTATATCAGTTTCATTCCAGACAAAAAGCTAGTAGAGAGTAAAGCACTTAAATTATATCTCTTCAGTTTCCGCAATCATGGCGATTTCCATGAAGACTGTGTCAATATCATTATGAATGATTTAATTAAACTGATTGAACCACGTTACATCGAAGTATGGGGTAAGTTCACACCACGCGGCGGATTATCAATAGACCCTTATTGTAACTATGGTAAACCCGGCACGAAATACGAAAAAATGGCAGAACACCGGATGATGAATCATGATATGTATCCGGAAAAAGTAGATAACCGTTAAAAAATTAAGCTTAAGGTAGTAAACGCTACCCCAATTGCTATGTGGATTTAAATTGTTGTCACCCGTTATTGATGAGCGGTTGGACTATACTTAACATCATTGAAGATAAATCAGTTGTCTATTCAGAAGAATAAAGAGGCAGGTACTATCCCATTTTGGAATAGTACCTGCCTCTTTTTTTCAAAGTTCATCAAGCATTTTGCATTTGATAATTCTTGATTTCTTCCATGAACGGATCACCGTATCGTTCCAATTTCGCAAGTCCTACACCGTTTACTTCTAGGAACGCATCATTCGTGATTGGCATTCTTGCTGCCATGTCCCGTAATGTTTTATCGGAAAAGACAACGAACGGTGGTACACCGGCTTCTTGAGCCAGTTTCATACGAAGTGCACGGAGCTGATCGAATAACGGATCATCATTTGCGACTTGCATAGTAACAACAGAAACTTTGCGATGTACTGTCACCTTGCCTGTCAGTACATCTTTTCCTGCTTCACTAACATAAATGGTCGGAAATTGCCCATTTTCCACGCCAAGATAACTTTCCGAAATTATAAACTCAATAAAATCAGAAATGTCTTTAGCGCTGCGTCCTTTCATCAAACCATATGTCGTTAATTTATCGAAACCGAATTCAATCACTTTCTTGTTCCGTGATCCGGTTAATACTTGCGCAATCATAGACTTACCAAATCGTTGGCCCATTCGAATGACGCATGACAATACTTTTTGAACATCTTCCGTGACGTCTGTACTTTCACGAGTGTCAGTGCAATTGGCACATCTTCCACAATCCACTACATCCGTCTCTCCGAAATACAAGATAATGAACTTTTGTAGACAAGTTTCCGTATGGCAATAATCAATCATGGACTGTAATTTCTCCAGCTCAGCGGGAATTCTACTTTGGTCTTGCGATTGGTCAATTAAGAAACGTTGTGTTTGCACATCCTGCGATGAAAAGAGCACCGTACATGCACTATCGAGCCCATCACGGCCTGCACGGCCTGCCTCCTGATAATAACTCTCCATGTTTTTCGGCATTTGGTAATGAATAACGTAACGAATATTGGACTTGTCAATTCCCATTCCAAATGCATTCGTCGCTACCATAACAGCGGCTTCGTCATTTAAAAAGCGGTCTTGGCCGGATTGGCGTTCAATATCCCCAAGTCCAGCATGGTATTTTGCGACTTTCACTCCACTTCTTTGTAGAAAGTCATGCACTGAATCGACGGCTTTACGAGTCGCGGCATAGATGATACCCGCTTCCCCTTCATTTTTCCGAACATATTCTTTTACGAATTTCTCACGGTCTTGCCCTTTAACAACGGAAAAAGTTAGATTTGCTCGTTCAAAACCAGTCATTACTGTATTATTTTCACTAATTCCGAGCTGCTTGCAAATATCTTCCCGAACTGCCGGCGTAGCAGTAGCTGTTAAAGCAAGTAGAACCGGTTTTTTATCAAACAAAGAAACGATGCTACTAATATTTCGATAACTAGGTCGGAAATCGTGACCCCATTGTGAAATACAATGCGCTTCGTCGATGGCAACCATCGGAATTTTCATCAAACGCAACTGATTTTTAAAAGAGGGAGAGTCAAGACGTTCTGGTGCCACATAAAGAAGCTGATATTCACCCTGCACAGCTCTTTCCATCGTATCAAAGTATTCCTCCGATGACATCGAACTGTTGATGTATGCTGCCGGAATCCCAACTTGATGGAGCGCGTCAACCTGGTCTTTCATCAATGAGATTAGTGGTGAAATAACGAGGACTGTACCATCCATCACAAGTGCGGGAACCTGATAACAAACAGACTTACCGCCGCCAGTCGGCATAACACAAAGCATATCTTGATAATCCATAACACCACGGATTACTTGCTCTTGTCCTATCCTGAAAGAAGGGTATCCGAAATACGTTGTTAATATCTTTAATGCTTTTTCGATTTTTACCGTCTCCTTCCAATATATGTCGATATTAAAATAGCCTTAGTCAGAAACTGGGGACTAGACGAAGAAAAAAGCACCGGGTAATGGTGCTTTTTGTAGGTTTAGTTTTCAAAAAGCATACGTTCCTCGTCGCGGCTATGTATTTCATTGACGACAATCAAAGCGTGAAATTTGTGTAGTGCAGCAGGGCTTAAATTTTCTTCTTCGCGCAATTGCTCAATGTCTTTCACAATAATTCGCAGTAAATCATGATCCCGTGTCAATTGAATAACTGCGTCCTTTAAGTCCGGGTTGCGTTCAGCAACTTCTCCGTAAAATCCTTGTTCTTCCGCATCCGCATGACTAATAACACGTGTCTTCCAATATTCAATCAAGTCATCTGCCGCTTGATTCGCTAATTCAGATCTCCCTGTTTTAAGAAATCCATCATACCCTCTGTTTTACCCATTGCTCCTGAAAGTCCACCTTCATGTATCGCGCGGTGAGAGTGAAGGTGTTTGAGTGCAGGTCCAGCCATTTCAATCATCCTTTCATCTCGAGCATTTCTTTAAGAATACCAGATTTGAAGGCATAATGGAATGATTGCCGGGTTATCATTAGATCAGTTTCGTTTTCAACACAGCTTTGCCTTCTGCCACTTCGATTTCTGCGTATGCGCCGTTGACAAATGTCATTTGAGGAGGCACATGTCCGATATCTGCATTGTAAACGATTGGAATACCTGTCAGCTTGGACAGTCTTTCCATTGCATCTACATCACTAAACCCACCTTGGGCGATTCCTGCCGCTGTCCTGCCGAATAGGATGCCTGCAGTATTATCCAACCAGCCTGCATTATGCATTTGAAGAATAGATCTATAGAAATCGGAAGCATCCAATTCACAATTCTCAAGCGCCCATACAATTTGATCATTCGCAACATATTTTTCCCGGAATGTTTTTACGTCCCCAAATGGCGTTCCAATAAGATGACGGATTGTGTCAATACAGCCAGCTAATAGCCGTCCTTCAAACCGAACAGGATGATCTCCTATCGTTTCCCATGCTGTCTCCATATCCAATTTAAAGACATAAGGATCTGGTGTTGCAAAATGCTGCCATTCTGATTGGAACTTTTCAGATGAATGCTGAATAATTGTATCCCCAGCGGATGCCTTAAGCACTTCCAGGAATTTCGAAGTAACTGGGTCCCATTCATCACTCCTTAAATCAACAAAATTTGTTCCATGAACTGTAGCGATGCCAGTTAATAGTGTAATCGTCAACAGCAATGTACTAGTATCCGAGTAACCCATTGCCCATTTCGGCTTCAATTCTTCGTAATTTATAAGCGGAAGAATTTCAGACAAAAAGTGGCCGCCCCATGGAGGGATAACCGCATTTATATTATCATCCGTCATCATATCTAGAAATTCCTTAACACGTATTTCTTTCGGTGCTGAAGTCAGTTTTTCATTCGTCCAGACAGTCTCCCCAAGGAGTACGGTGTATCCCCTTTTCTCAAATTGATGGGCGGCTTTTCTCAGCAGATGATGCAACTCACTTTCAACACCTGATGAAGTCGCGGTGACTCCGATTGTTTGGCCGATGCCTATTGGTTCAGGATAACGAATCATGGTCATTTCCCCTACTTTCAATGATCTTTTTATAATCGAGTCAATTTCATAATTGCTTATTTCGATTAAAAACCCTAACATTAACTAAATTTCATTATCGATTATTCTTTTGCATAGATAAGTTCCGTTGATTGTAACGGAAGGCGGCGACTCCAGCGGGAACAG